>JBDUAO010000044.1:0-18820 GCA_040004595.1 Candidatus Dormiibacterota bacterium
CGATCATTGGTGTCGCCGGTAAGAGCTGGTCGCAGCCGATCATGTGGGTCAACCGATCCCACATGCTTGCCCTGTATTTAGGCTAGCGCCGCAGGGTTGGCCGGGGTCTCCCCGGCCATGACTTTGTTCCTAATACACCGAGCGCTGCGAGGAGGAATCCCTCTAAGAAGTCCCATCGATATACCGGAGGAGGAGCAGGCGCGCGCGCAGCGCCCGCCGATGAGGGGGGACCATCCGGGTCCCCTCTCATTTTCTGCCTCCGAACACTCCTCTGAGCCGCGCCCATAGCACCGAGAACAGTAGGCCGAACGCGTTTACCGGCCTGGATGTGGCCGGCACCGCAGGTGCCACCGGGGCCGCGCCTGGACCAGAAGGCGTCGCCGGAGCGTCGGCGCTCGGCTCCGCGGCCTCGACGTTGGTTTTGATGCAGGCCGCCATGTCGTTCACGATCCTGCGTGAGACGTCTTCCATGACGCCGCGCCCGAACTGCGCGACGCGGCCGGCGACGTTGTAGTCCGTCACGATCTTGACCACGGAGCCGGCGCCATCCGCCTCAACCGTCATCCGCGCTTTGGCGCGGGCTGAGCCGGGTCCCGTCGTCTCGCGGCCTTCCGCCTCGAGCGTGGCCGCATGGTTGGCCTCGTCGCGGTCCACAATGCGTGCAGTGCCGCTGTACGCAACCGTGATCGGCCCGACCTTGATCTTCACCTTGCCCTTGAACGTGGTCGAATCGACCACCTCGGACAGCTCGGCTCCGGGCACGCAGCCGACAATCTTGTTGACGTCCAGCAGGTACGCGAATACGCGAGAGGGGGGCGCGCCTACTGTGAACGAATTTTCTAGTTGCATTTCGCCGCTAAAAGTAGCGCAATAGACAGGTTCGCCTTCGGCCAGCTCACGAGGGTGTGAGGTCCCCGCCGCCCGCAGACTCGATACAACCCCATTTGCCGGCACGCCGCCGGCTCCATTCCAGGACTGTTTCGGCGCTCAGGACGCGCCGCCATCGCGTTAGGGAGGAGTCGTATGAAACACAAGGTTGCGACCACAGTCAACGGCCAACGGCGGGAGCACGAGGTCGAGGCCCGACTTCTACTCGTGCACTACCTACGCGATGTAGTCGGCCTAACCGGCACGCACATCGGTTGTGACACCAGCCAGTGCGGCGCCTGCACCATCCTCGTCGACGGCCAGGCCGTCAAGAGCTGCACCATGTTCGCGGTTCAGGCCGAGGGCAAGAGCCTGACCACGATCGAAGGCATGGCCAAGGACGGCGAGCTGCATCCGCTGCAGCAAGCCTTCTGGGACGAGCATGGCCTCCAATGCGGCTTTTGCACCCCCGGATTCATCATGGCTGCCTCCTATCTCCTGTCGCAGAACCCGAACCCTTCGGAGGATGAGATCCGCAGGGGACTTGAGGGCAACCTTTGCCGCTGCACGGGCTACGTGAACATCGTGAAGTCGGTCCAATCGGCCGCCAAGGCGATGAACGGGTCGAAGGCCAAAGCCGGCGAGCACTCCACCGCAGCGGGGAGGAGCTAAAGCCATGGCCGTCACCACGATGATCGGAGCGAAGATCCACCGCCGTGAGGACCCCCGGCTGGTCAGTGGAGAAGGCCGCTACGTCGACGACTTCACGCGGCCGGGCATGCTTCATCTAGCCGTTGTTCGAAGCCCGTTCGCCCACGCTCTGGTCAAGAGCATCGACGTCGCACAAGCCACCAAGGCGCCAGGGGTGGTTGCCGTCTACACCCACAAGGATTTCGCCAAGGTGCTCTCTGGGTCGATGCCGGTCACGCCGTCGTTCGTCGCGGAGAAGAAACAGAGCCCCGCGCGATTCCCGATCGCAGACAAAGAGGTCGTCTACCAGGGCGAGCCCGTCGCGGTCGTCCTGGCCGAGACGAAGTACCAGGCCTCGGACGCTTCGAACATGATCGACGTCGACTACGAGCAGCTTGCGGCGGTGATGGACCTCGACAAGGCTCTCGAAGCCAAGAGTCCAAAAGTCCATGCGGACGGACCGGACAACCTCGCCTGGGATCTGACCTACATACCCGACGACCCGGCGGTCATGAAAGAGGCCGACGTGGTGATCAAGACGCGCATCCTCCAGCAGCGCCTTGCCCCGACCTCCATGGAGACTCGCGGCGTGCTCGCGGAGTACTCAAAGCCGGACGGCACCATGACCGTCTGGATGTCGAGCCAGAGCCCACACTTCGTACGGCTATTCCTCGGCGGAGCGATGGGGATACCTGAAAACCGGCTCCGCGTGATCTCCCCCGACGTGGGCGGGGGCTTCGGCGCCAAGATCAGCCCGTACTCGGAGGACTGGTTGGTGCCGGCGGCGGCAAAGCTCAGCGGGCGTCCTGTCAAGTGGATCGAGTCGCGCACCGAATCCCTCCAGACCACGACCCACGGCAGAGGCCAGATCTTCGAGGTTGAGGCCGGCGCCAAGAAAGACGGCACGCTCGTCTTCATCAAGGCGACCCAATACCTCGACGCCGGGGCGTACCTGGGCACGTTCGCGGCGTTCCAGGCGTGCGCCTGCCTGCTTGCGGGCGGTGCCTACAACTGGAAGCACGTATCGGCGCGCACGGTCGGGGTGCTCACTAACAAGGTGCCAACCGATCCGTATCGAGGCGCCGGTCGTCCCGAGGCGACGCACATGTGCGAGCGAGCGATCGATCTACTCGCAGGCGAGTTGAAGATGGATCCGGCCGACATTCGTCGCAAGAACTTCATCTCGGCCTTCCCGCATACCAACCACTTTGGCCTGGTCTTCGACTCAGGTGCCTACGAGAAGGCAATGGACATGGCCCTCGAGATTGCCGGCTACGACAAGCTTCGAAAACAACAGGAAGAAGGTCGCAAGAAAGGCAAGTACCTGGGCATCGGATTGTCAAGCTGGATCGAGATCTGCGGCTTCGGGCCGAGCGCGGCCACAGCGCCCGCGACCGGAGGCATAGCGCTGGTCGAATCGGCGCAGGTACGCGTGTTCCCGACGGGCTCCGTCGCGGTGTACGTCGGCACCCACTCACACGGCCAGGGTCACGACACGACATTTCCGCAGATCGTCGCCGACACCCTGGGTGTGCCTTACGACTCCATCGAGTTGCGTCACGGCGACACCGCAGAAGGCCCTGCCTTTGGCTATGGAACGTACGGCAGCCGCTCGCTTGCGGTGGGCGGCATGGCCGTTTTCAAGGCGAGCAAGAAGGTTGTCGACAAGGCGCGCAAACTTGCTGCGCACCTCTTCGAGGCAGCTGAGGAGGACGTTGTTTTCGATCAGGGCCACTTCTACGTCAAGGGCAGCCCCGACAAGCGCAAGGCCTTTGGCGAGGTCGCTTTCGCGTCTTACGGCGCCGGCCTGCCAGAGGGTATGGAGCAGGGTCTCGAAGCTGTCGCTTACTACGACCCGAGCAACTTCGTTTGGCCTTTTGGCACTCATGTCGCAGTCGTCGAGGTCGATGCCGAGACCGGTCACGTCGACCTGCAGCGCTATATCGCAGTGGATGACTGCGGCAACATCATCAATCCGATGATCGTCGACGGCCAGATCCATGGCGGCGTCGCGCAAGGGATTTCGCAAGCCCTCTACGAGGAGGTCGTTTACGACGACGAATCCGGGCAGATGCGGACCGGAACATTTACCGACTACATTCTCCCGAGCGCCAACGAGTTCCCGACCTTTGAGCTTGGCCGAACGATCACCCCGTCGCCCACCAACGAGCTTGGCGTCAAGGGAATCGGCGAAGCAGGAACCATCGCAAGCTCCATCGCAGTCATCAATGCCATCTGCGACGCGCTGGCGCCGTTGGGCATCAAGCACGTCGATATGCCCGCCAGCCCTGATCGGCTCTGGAAGCTGATCAAGGAAGCGCGCGGTACGAACCACAACGGAAAAGGAGGCTCGTAGTGATCCCAGCCGCATTCGAATACGCCAAAGCCTCCTCAGTCGAGGAGGCTGTAAAGCTGCTCAACAAGTACGGGGAGGATGCCAAGGTGTTGGCGGGCGGCCACAGCCTCATCCCGCTGATGCGCTTGCGCCTTGCCCAGCCCAAGGCTCTTATCGACATCAACGACATCAAGGGTCTCGACCAGATCAAGGAGAGTGGGGGCAAGCTGCACATCGGCGCGCTTGCACGGCACGTGACAATCCACAACTCGCAGGTGGTCAAAGACAAGCTGCCGATCCTAGCCGAGGTGGCTGGAGAGGTTGGTGACAACCAGGTCCGCAACATGGGCACCATCGGCGGAGTCGTCGCACACGCGGATGCGGCGGGCGACTATCCGACGATCGCCCTGATGCTCGACGCTGACATCGTCACCAACCAGCGGACGATCCCGGCCAAGGACTTCTTCAAGGACATCTTCACCACGCCTCTGGCGGCCGACGAGATCGTCACCGAGATCGTCTTCCCGGTCGCGAACGGACCGCACAAATACATCAAGTTCCGGCGCCGTCTGTTCGACTGGGCCATCGTCGGCGCTGCGGCGCAGAAGGTGGACGGTGGCTGGCGCATCGGCCTCACCAACGTCGGCCCGACACCGGTGCGTGCCAAGGCGGTCGAGGACGCCCTGCACAAGGGCGCCAAGCCGGAAGAGGCAGCACAGCATGCGTCCGATGGGCTGAACCCCTCGGGCGACCTGCGTGCGAGCCCGGAGTACAAGAAGCACCTGGCGAGGGTGCTGACCAAGAGGGCGATCGAGCAAGCCGGCTAGTTGATAAATAGGCTTTCAAGTACCGGCCGCGTCAACACGACGCGGCCGGTAAGGTTCTAAGCGATGAGCTCGGCCCCGCTTTCGATCGATGACGTCGAAGCGCGCTTGCGCGAACGCCGGTACATCGGCGACCGCGGACTGGCGACATCCATCTTCCTGGCGCTCAAACTGGAAAAGCCGTTGTTCATCGAGGGCGAGGCCGGCGTCGGCAAGACCGAGGCCGCCAAGGTCATGGCCGACGTCCTCGGCGCGCGCCTGATCCGCCTCCAGTGCTACGAAGGCATCGACCTGGCGCACGCGGTGTACGAATGGAACTATCCGCGCCAGCTGCTCCACATCCGGCTGCTGGGTGAGCGAGACGATCGACGCACCGCCGAGCGCGAGATCTTCAGCCCGGAGTTCCTGCTGAGGCGGCCGCTGCTGGATGCCATCGACAACGACGACTCCACGGCCCCGGTGTTGCTCATCGACGAGATCGATCGTTCGGATGAGGAGTTCGAGGCGTTCCTGCTCGAGCTCCTGTCCGACTTCCAGGTCTCGATCCCGGAGCTCGGCACGATCAAGGCGAAGAAGGCCCCGTTTGTAGTCATCACCTCCAACCGGACGCGCGAGGTGCACGATGCATTGAAGCGGCGGTGTCTCTATCACTGGATCGACTATCCGGACCTGGAGAAAGAGGTCGAGATCGTTCGGGCTCGCGCGCCGGAGGCCGCCGACGGCCTCGCGCGCGAGGTGGCCGCCCTCGTCCAGGGGCTGCGTGGCATGGACCTGTACAAGGTGCCAGGTGTTGCCGAGACGCTGGACTGGGCCCGCTCGCTCGCTGCCCTCGGCGCGACGCGCATCGACTCAGCTCTTGTCGATGCGACCCTTGGCTCGGCGCTGAAGTATCAGGAAGATCTTGAGAGAGTGCGCGAGCAGGTGCCGGCCATGGTCGAGAAGGCGAGAGGTGCCTGAGGGTACTGTCGACCTCCTACCCCGCCTGGGGGCCTTCGCGAGGCTTCTCCACGACGCCGGCATGGAGGCCGGCCCCCGCAGGCTCACTGACGCGACGCGGGCGCTCAACCACGTCGCGATCGCGAGCCCGGTCGATTTCCGCAACGCCCTTCGGTCGGTGTTCGTGAGCAGGAAGGAGGACATCGATACCTTCGAGGCCGCCTTCGACATCTTCTGGGCGCCGCCCGATCCTCGTGCCTCCGCCGGGCAGTTGCCCGGGCGCAGCCGTGCGCTGCCGCTGTCGCCTGAACGCGCGAAGGCCTGGTCGAACGCACTTGGCTTGAACCAGTCCCAGATGAACCGGGAGCAGGACGTGACAGTTGTGCCCGAGAGCTCCAGCGGCTACAGCGCCGAGGAGCTCTTGCGCCACAAGGATTTCGAGCAGATGACCTGGCAGGAGACGCAGCAGGTGCGCCGTCTGCTCGAGCAGGCTCCGTGGCGCATGGCGGAGCGGAAGACCCGCAGGTTGCGACCGGCGAAGGCAGGGCGCATCGACATGCGGCGGACGGCTCGAGATGCGATCCGGTCGAGCGGCGAGCTGATGAAGCTTTTCCGGCGCCGGCCACGCCTGAGGCGGCGACCGCTCGTCCTCATATGCGATGTGAGCGGCTCGATGGAGAAGTACTCGCGCCTTTTGATGATCTTTGCCCACGCGATCGCGCGTCGCGAAGACCTCGAGGCGTTTGTCTTCTCCACGCGATTGACCCGAGTCACCCGGCTGCTTCGCCAGCGCGACCTCGACCGGTCGCTCGACTCGTTGAGCAAGGGCGTGCACGACTTCAGCGGGGGTACCCGGATCGGCGACGCGCTCGCCGACTTCAACCGCCATTGGGCGCGCCGTGTGCTCGGCCACGGGGCCGTCGTAATCATCGTCAGCGACGGCTGGGATCGCGGTGACCCGGCGCAGCTAACCGCTGAGCTGATTCATCTGAGGCGTACCGCGCACCGGCTGATCTGGCTGAACCCGCTCATCGGCTCCAAGGGCTATCAGCCTCTGACCAGGGGAATGGCGGCAGCGCTTCCCCACTGCGACGACTTCCTCGCCGCCAACAACCTGCAAGCCCTTGACGACCTGGGCAAGCTCCTGGCCGGACTGGGAACGCGCGCGGCTCGCCGGTAGTTACTTAGGAAAAGAGATGCGTGAGGTAATCAACGAGCTCGACCAGTGGACGCGCGACGGCGAGGAGATCGCGCTGGCCACCGTGGTCGAGACCTGGGGCTCGAGCCCGCGGCCACTCGGATCCAAGATGGTGGTGACGCGGTCGGGCAAGATGGCGGGCTCTGTCTCCAATGGCTGCATCGAAGGAGCCGTGTTCGAAGAGGCCCAGAAGGTGCTCAAGAGCGGCAAGCCCAAGGTCGCGGCGTTCGGCGTCGCCGACGACGTCGCGTTCGAGGTCGGCCTCGCGTGTGGCGGCCATATCGAGGTGTTCGTGCAGTCCCTGATGCCGGCCCACAGGCAGCTGATGGCGCTGCTCGAAAGGAATGAGCCGGCGACGCTGCGCACAAACCTGGTAACCGGCGAGGTCAACCTCACCGCCGGCGCCCCGGCCGGTAGCGAGCTCGCGCACCGCGAAGGCGATTGGCTGGTCGAGCCGCTGCGCCGGCCGGCCCACCTGGTCATCATCGGCGCCATCCATATAGCGATTCCGCTTCACCGCCTGGCAAAGCTCATGGGCTATCGCGTCACAGTGGTCGACGCACGCGCGAAGTTCGCAACCAAGGAGCGTTTCCCCGATGCCGATGAGCTCATCGTGGCCTGGCCCGACGAGGCCATGGCGAAATTGAATCTCGACAACTCGACCTACGTGGTGATCCTCACGCACGATCCCAAGTTCGACCTGCCGGCGCTTCGTTCGGTGCTCGGCAAAGACCTCGGCTACATCGGAGCGATCGGGAGCCGGAAGACCAACCAGAACCGCTTCGACGCATTGCGTGACGAGGGATTCACAGAACAGCAGCTTGCCCGAGTGCACGGGCCTATCGGCCTGGACCTTGGAGGCCGCGGCGCCGAGGAGACTGCGCTAGGCATCATCGCCGAGATCACGGCCTCGCGCTTCGGTGGCAGCGGCGTCTCTATGCGAGAGGCGAGGCGCACCTCCCACGCCTGACGACGCGGCCATCGCTCGCCTCTCCCGAGTGACGGGCAGGGCGATATAGAAAAGTACGACGAACGCATATAGCGTCAGAGCGAGCGGGACGCTGAAGAAGGCGGAAATCGTGGCCAAGGGCCAGAGTCCCAGACCAAGGGAGAAACCCACCCAGTCGAGAGGCGCCATCTTGATGCGGTAGCGCCTGGCATAGAGATTGAAGATGCTGAAGACGAGCGACATGGAGCTCATGGTCAGGCCGTAAGCCACCGCGGCAGCATTCTGATCATGGCCGGCCTCCAGGTAGTGGGCGAGCAGGCCAGTCGGAAAAGGTATGGCGGCGACCGTGAGGAGCAGCAGCCCATTCAGGAAAAGGAGCACGCGATCGAATCGGTCGATCGCATCGATGATTCCGTGGTGGTTGACCCAGATCACCACGATGGTTGAGAAGCTGATGGCGTAAGCCGCGTACGAGGGCCATTCACGGATCAGGGCGGGGCCGAGGTCCCGGGCCACCTTCGGGTCGATCAGGTTGAACACGAGCAACGTGGCGGCGACCGCGAAGACGCCATCGCTGAATGCTTCGGCCCGGGACTTTTTCACCCCGACAACGATAGGGCCGCCGGCTCCCGAATCAGGATGTCTTCGCTCGCTCCCTGAAGCGCTTGGCCTTCTGGCGATTGCCGCAGGAGGCCATCCTGCACCAGCGGCTGGAATGGTTTCGGGACTGGTCGTAAAAAGCCCATCGGCAGGTTGACGAGTCGCAGAGCTTGAGCCGCGCCCATTCCACGTCGTTCATAGCTGTGAAGAGGGCCGCGACGATCCGGCCAAGCGCACCTTCGACGCCCTCCGCGTGGGCCTCGAGGCGCGCTTTGCCCCCAGGGCCGAAGCGAGGCAGCAGCCGGCTGGCAGAGACCGCCCCGTTCAGCGTGGCGACCTCGACGGGGTAGATGGAGCCTCCGGAGTTGGCGCCAATGACGCGTCGAATCGCCTCCCGCACCGCCACGGCGTGTTTGAGGTCGGCTTCGCCTGCGCGCCGGCCGGGCGCCATCAACCCCCTTGCCATCAGCCATGCGCTCAGAGCCTCTGGATCGCTGAATGCTTCGACGCCAGGATCGAGATCGGCCGTGTTGACGAACGCCTGGATCAGTCCCAGCGCTCCCGGTGCGGTCTCTCGATCAGCCATATCTAGATTCTAACTGCCGTCGCCTGATGACAGGTTATAATAACTAGCATAGAGGCTAAGCTAGTTACGGAGGTGCCGCGTGAACTCACCGATGAATGAAGATCTCGGCTGGCTGCGGGTGCAGGACATGCAGCGGGAAGCTGAAAATCGACGCCTGGTGGCGGGGTCGCCCTGGTTTGGGGCGTCAGCGCTGGGCCGCCTGATCTTCCGAAACCTGGCCAATGTCAGGTCGGAAAGGTCCGCGACCCGCTCGGTGGTGCGCCCCACCGTTGATCCCCGGCATCACGCCTGATCACGTGCCAGGCGCCGCAAAACCTCGACCTGCGCGGCGTCTGGCCCTCCGCCCGCTCCCGGCACCTCAAGGATGAATGGCAGCTTGGTCAGGCGGGGCTCACGCAGCAGCGCCCGGAAGCCCTCTTCGCCAATCTCGCCTTCGCCGATGTTGGCGTGCCTGTCTCGATTGGAGCCCAGGCCGGTCACCGAATCGTTGCAGTGAATGACCTCGACACGCTTCAGCCCGATGACTCGGTCGAGCTCATCCATAGTCTTCGAGACGTCTGAGGCGGTTCGCTCGTCGTAGCCCGAGGCAAATGCGTGGCATGTGTCGAAGCACACCGATGCACGCGGGTCTCCCAGGGCGGCGAGCATCTCGGCGATCTCCTCGAATCGCGCGCCGACGCATCCTCCAAGGCCTGCGTTGTTCTCGATGATCAGACGCGCCTTCTTCGGATCGGCCCTTTCCAGCACGTTCCTCAGGTGGCCGACGATGTTCGGCAAGCGCGCCTCGAAACCAGCGCCCTTGTGTGAACCGGTGTGAAAGATTACCCCGCTGATTCCCAGGTCGTCAGCTGCTTTCAGGTAGCCGGCGAGCGTGCTCTCAGATCGCTGGCGCATTGCCGCATCGTCGCCGGCGAGGTTGATCAGATAGACGGCGTGAAAGTAGAAAGGAGGGTTTCCATGCTTGGCCGCGGCGTCTTTAAAGGTCGATATGCGAACGTCGTCGAGCTTCGGAGAGCCCCAGAAACCGGGCGGCGTGGGGTGGACCTGGATCGCTTCGGCACCCATTGCGGCCGCACGCTCGAAGGCGAGGTGCAGCCCACCGGAGGAATCGACATGAGCTCCGAGGAGTGGCATACCTAAAGACTAACTGGCGCTGTCTGGCATGCTGGACGGGTGACCGTCTTCGTGATGAGCGACCTCGAGCTGCCGATTCGCGGGCGTACATACAGGGAGCCGGAGGGGCCGCATTGCGTCGTCGTCCGGGGCAGGGACATCGAATCAGCCCTGCAGCATGTGGCGGCCCGCGAAGACTGCCGGTCCCTCGCTGTGATCAACCTGCCGCCCACGGTGCCCGACCTGTCCGCGCTTGCGGGCCGCCGCCTGCTCCTTGTCGACGGTGACAGCGGTCGTTTGCGCGACTTTGCCGAGCTCGCGCTCAGGGCGGATGTCGAAGTCGAGTGGATCAGATCGGCCCGGCCGCCATTCGAGCGCCTGGCAGCGGCGCTGCTGCCGATCGGCGCGATCGTCCTGGCGGCCGGATCGAGCTCACGAATGAGCGGTTCCCAAAAGCTGCTCCTCGAGGTCGATGGCCGGCCGATGGTCAGAAACGCCGTCGAGTCGGCCTCGGATGGAGGCTGCCAGCAGGTGGTGGTGGTCTATTCGGAACTTGAGGTGAAGGAGGCGGTGGGCGACGTGGCGGAGCTGGTTCACAACCCGGACGCACAAACCGGCATGGCGTCCTCCCTCAAGGTTGGGTTGCGCGCGCTCAGGCCCGAGATCGAGGCGGCCGCCGTCGTCCTGGGGGACCAGCCCCTCGTCGGCTCGCGGACGATCTCCGCGCTGTTGCGCGCATGGCGTCGCGAAGGTTCCCGTCCCGCCGTCGCCGTGTCCAAGAAACGGGGTGACGATGGCTCGCCGAGCCGCCGACCCGACGCGAACTGGAGCCCTCCGATCGTGCTGGCACGCGAGATGTGGGCTGAGCTCATGGCCCTGGAGGGCGACGCCGGGGCGAGGCAGATCCTCGACGGCCACCCTGAGCTGCTCGACACGGTGCCGGCGCCAGGCCGGCCTGACGATATCGACACCCCGGAGGATTACGCCAAGATCCTCACGCTGTTCCCTCGTCGAAAATCGCGCAAAAGAGCCTGATCGCGGCGCCGGGACGGCGTGCCAGGTGATCGGATCCGCTACGATTTCTGAATAGTGCTAGTGATCGCTCTAGGAGTGCCAGCTTGAAGGATTTGAAAGCGCCCACGTCAGGCTCCAAACGCGTTGGGTGGCGGCGCTCAGGCCGCTACACCGACATCATCTACCAGACCTGGGACGGCATCGCCAAGATCACCATCAATCGCCCCGAGGTGAGAAACGCTTTCAGGCCGACGACGGTGTTCGAGCTGTCACGTGCTTTTGAGGCCGCTCGCGACGACCCCAAGATCGGGGTGGTGATCCTGACCGGCGCCGGCACCGAAGCGTTCTGCTCAGGAGGCGACCAGCGGATCCGCGGGGACGACGGCTACATCGACCCCAAGGGCACGGGCCGCCTCAATGTGCTTGACCTGCAGGTGCAGATCCGCCGGCTGCCAAAACCCGTGATCGCGATGGTCGCCGGCTATGCGATCGGAGGCGGACACGTCCTGCATGTGGTTTGTGATTTGACCGTAGCCGCTGACAATGCGCGGTTCGGCCAGACGGGCCCGCGCGTGGGGAGCTTCGATGGCGGATACGGAGCAGGCCTGCTCGCCCGCATCGTGGGACAGAAAAAGGCGCGCGAGATCTGGTTTCTGTGCGACCAGTACGATGCCGAGCAGGCGCTCGACATGGGCCTGGTCAACAAGGTGGTTCCGCTCGCGGACCTCGAGGCTGAGACGGTCAAATGGTGCCGCCGGATGCTGGAGCTCAGCCCGCTTGCTCTGCGTTTGCTCAAGGCCGGCCTCAACGCAGCCGACGACGGTCTCGCGGGCATTCAGCAGCTCGCGGGCGATGCAACGTTGCTCTATTACATGAGCGAAGAGGCGCAGGAGGGGAGGGACGCTTACGTGCAGAAACGAAAACCTGACTTCTCCAAATTTCCCAAACGGCCATGAAGTCCATGGCCGCGGCTCCGAGCCCCGCAAAGGTTTGGTGGCTCGCCCTGCGCCCGGCGACCCTGGCGGCAGCGGTCGCGCCGGTGCTCGCCGGAACCGCGGTTGCCGTGCACGAAACTGGAGCGCGGCCATGGGCCGGAGTTGCGGCGCTCGTGATCGCGCTCGCGCTGCAAGTTGGCGTCAACCTCGCCAACGATTACTCCGACTTCGTTCGCGGCGCTGACACCCCGGAGCGAATCGGGCCTCTGCGAGCGTCGGCATCCGGCATCGTCGCGCCAGAGCGGGTGAGATTGGCTGCGATCGCCTCCTTTGCTGTGGCTGGGATAACAGGTGTCGCCCTCAGCCTGGCCACAGATTGGCGCTTGATCTTCGTCGGGGCCGCCTGCCTGCTGGCCGCATGGCTGTACACCGGTGGGCCAAGGCCGTATGGCTACTTGGGACTTGGTGAGGTATTCGTCTTTATCTTCTTCGGGCTGGTCGCGACGATCGGCACTGTCTACGTCCAGGAGCTGCGCGTAACACCGCTCGCCGTGCTCGCCGGTTGCGGCATTGGCTTCATGGCCACAGCGATCCTGGTCCTGAACAACCTGCGAGACATCGAAACCGATGCCGCTGCAGGCAAGCGGACTCTTGCGACCCGCATCGGCCGGGCACCAACGCTCATCCTTCTGCTGGTGCTGGTGTGCGCGGCCTTTGCCGTGCCAATCGTCATCCTCGCCACACGACTCGCCGGAGTCACGATCATGGCTATGCACTTCGGCATTCCGATCACCGCAGTGCCGGTGCGGACCGCTTTCGCAACCCGCAGCGGTCCAGAGCTCGTTGGCGCCCTCAAACGTATGGCCGCGGCGGAGCTCGCGTACGCCCTGCTGATGACCCTTGGGCTGCTCCTGTCTTGAGGGCCTACATCACCGCGCGGACACCGTCCGAGGTCGCGCGAGATGTGGACGGCTGGCGCCGGCGCGGGTGCACGTCATTCGTCCTTCGCCGGATCGGCGGGGGTGGCTTCGTGGACCAGGAGCGATTGGGCGCTGCGCGTTATGTCGCAGGCCTTCAGGCCGATGTAGAGCTCGAAGGCGATGCTTCGGACCTGTCCGACGCCGCTTCCAGATGAGCGATGAGGAGTCGGGAGAATGCCTCCGGGCGCTCCATGTGAACTGTGTGGCCGGCACGCTGGACGATCACGACGCGACCGTTGGGAACCGAACCGGCCAGGCGGCGAGCCGACGCGGCATAATTTTGGTCGAGCTGGCCGGCGACGAATGTGCTGGAGGCCGCGACGCGGTTGAGCTCGTGCCAGACAGGTCGCATCGAGCCCGCGCCCATGCCGCGCAGCGATCCCGCCAGACCGGCAACGTGATTCTCCATGCGTGCCGCCCGCACCTGAGTGACGAACGACGGACCTCGGCGCTCCAAACCTTCGAACATGGGCAGGCTGCTCCAGTAGTTGACGAACGCCTCCAGTCCGTCGGCCTCAATGCGCTGCGCCAGCGCCTCATCGGCTTGTCGCCGTCCTTCGCGCGCATCATCGTCCAGGCCGGCATGAGCTCCGATGGTCATCAGCGACAGGAGTCGTTCCGGCCTCGTGGCCGCAACGTGAAGTGCAAGGCGGCCGCCCATCGAATAACCGACAAGATGCGTGCGCGAGATCCCAAGGCTGTCCCACAGCCGCTCGAGATCTTTCGTGCAGGCGTCCATCGTGTACTGAGCGCCAGGCTGGACTCGGGTCGCGCCATGGCCGCGCAGGTCGGGCAGCACCCACCTCCAGCCGGGCGGCATCAAGGAGACGATCTCGTGCCAGCTGCGGCCGCTCTGGGTGAAGCCATGGAGAAGGGTGACTGGCGTGCCCTCGCCGATCACCTCATAGTTGAGCCGGACGTCGCCTTCTTCGAGAATCCGCACAAACAGATCCTATGGATGTAACGCAATCATTTGCCGCCACCTTCGTCGATGAGCTCGCCGCGCAGGGCGTCGAGTTCGCTTGCATTTCGCCAGGCTCGCGGTCGGCGCCAATCGCCATCGCGCTCCAGCGCCATCCCAAGATCCGTGTGCTCGTCCAGATCGATGAGCGATCCGGGTCCTTCTTCGGGGTAGGCCTGGCCAAGGCAACCGGAAAGCCTGTCGTGCTCCTGTGCACATCCGGTACGGCAGCCGCTGAATTCCACGCGGCTGTGGTCGAGGCCAGTCATTCGCGGACTCCTCTGATCGTCCTCACGGCGGATCGGCCGCCCGAGCTGCGAGAGGTCGGCGCCAACCAGGCGATCGACCAGCAGCGCCTGTACGGGACCGCCGTTCGATGGTTCTTCGACCCAGGGCCTCCAGTCGACTCTGCCAGCGGGCCACGACAGTGGCGCCGCCTGGCGGCGCGTGCCTACGCGGAGGCCGCCGGGGGGCCGGTGCACATCAACCTGCCGTTCCGCGAACCGCTGGTGCCGACACCAGGCGAGGTGCCGGTCGCGCTGGGCACGCCAGGACAGGCGATCAGCGCGGGTCGCATCATGCCGACGCCGGGCCAGGTCACGATGCTTGCGTCGGCCCTGCAGAGGGCGCAGCGTCCGCTGATCATCGCCGGCGAGATGCGGGACGGCGACCGCCTCGCCCCTGCGCTGGCCCGTCTCGGTCTGCCTGTCCTGGCAGAGCCAAGCTCGCAGCTGCGTCGCGCGGAAACCGGTGCTGCTGTCGAATCGTATGAGGCACTGCTGCGAGCGGGTTGGTCGCTGCAGCACGGGCCCGACCTCGTTGTCAGCCTTGGTGGGGCGCCCACCTCGAAGGTCCTTGGCGCCTGGCTGGCCGCGGCGTCCGCGCCGAGTTTTCTGATCGATCCCGATCGAATGTGGCGCGACCCTGAGCAGGTCGCCAGCCACGTGATGGCGTGCGATCCGCAAGCGCTGTTGGAGGCGCTGCCGGCGATGGACCGAAACGCTTGGCGAGAAGAGTGGATGTCTGCTGGGAAGCGGGCGACGGCCGCGATCGCGGCGACATTGGTGTCGACGCCCTTGCACGAAGGCCACATCGTTCGAGCGCTGGCTGCACGTCTTCCAGACAACGGCCAGGTGTTCGTTGGCTCGAGCATGCCGATCCGCGCGGCCGACAGCTTCTGGCCGTATGCGAAGACGCAGCAGCGGTTCTATGGCAACCGCGGCGCCAGCGGCATCGACGGCCTCGTCTCGTCAGGCCTTGGCCTGGCAGCCGGTCGGAGCAACGTGCCCACCGTGCTGCTGCTCGGCGACCTGTCCCTGTATCACGACATGAATGGACTCTGGGCTCTCAGGCGACACGGCCTGCGGGCGACCATCGTGGTTTGCGACAACAACGGCGGCGGCGTTTTCAACTTCCTGCCGCAGGCGCAGCATCAGGACGTCTTCGAGGAGCTCTTCGCCACACCGCTGGGCCTTGATTTCGCTCAGGTCGCACGCCTTTACGACCTCGTGTACAGCCCTGTCACCGATCGCGCCGGCCTCGAGCCCGCGTTGGTCGACGCGCTGGCGGCGCAAACCCCAACCCTGGTTGTCGTGAAGTTCAAGCGCGAGGACAGCGTCAACGGGCATCGAATCTGTTGGGAAGCTGCCTCCGCCGCGCTGCGATGAAGCCGCTCAGCCGTTCAGGAAGTCCAGTAGCAGTCGGTTGAACTCTTCCGGGTGTTCGAGATTCGGCAGATGTGCCGCGTCGTGGATCACAGCTTTGCGGGCGTTGGGGATCTTCGACACGATCAGATCCGCAACATCCCTGATCTCCGACAGGTCCTCGTCGCCGACGATGACGAGCGTCGGAGCGTTGATCTCTTCCAGCCGGCCGAACGCGGGAGGATCGAGCTTCTGCGTTGGCGCGCTTTTGAAGTCACTCTTCAGGCCGATCCCGTTCATGTCCAGGAAAAGGTCCCGCAGGCGTTGGTCGACCTGGTTCGTTGTACGGCCCGGCCCGACCAGCCAAAGCTTCATCTCGGCCTCGTTCAAGACATCGAGGTTGTTGGTTTCTTCGGCCGCGTCCACGTCGGCGTAAAGGCCGTCGTACTTGTGGTCGTGGGCCATGCCGCTCACGCCGGCGCCGACGAGGACCAGCTTGGAAACGCGTTCCGGGTGCTCCAGCGCGAAATCGATGGCGACCCCGCCACCAATGGAGCAGCCGACCAGGTGCGGTGTCTCCCTTATCCGCAGCGCGTCCATGAGAGCCAGCACATCCGCGACCGGTGACCACCAAGTGGCGGGCATCTCGGATTTGCCGTAGCCGCGCATGTCCGGTGCAATGACATCGAAATGCTGGCCCAGCTCCGCAGCCTGCGGCTCCCACATGCGTGAGTCCGCGACTCCTGCGTGGAGGAATACAACCGGATAGCCGGCGCCAGAGCGCGTGTAGCGAATGCGAGCCCCGTTGAGGTCGACTTCCATCAGCGGCCCACTAGGTCAAGGCCATCAAGAGGGCTTTGAACTTCAACTCCGTTTCCTCGAGCTCGCGTGCCGGGTCGGAGTCCGGCATGACGCCGACCCCGGCGTAGAGACGCGCGCCGTCCTCCCACAGCAGACCACACCGCAAGGCTACTGCGAACTCACCATCGCCCTGTCCGTCGGTCCATCCAACAGCCCCCGCATACCATCCACGCTCCAGGCCCTCGAGCTCGTCGATCAGCGCCTCGGCGGCGGGTCGGGGCCAGCCGCCGACGGCTGGAGTGGGGTGGAGGGCGGCGGCGAGGTCCAGGGCCTCGGCGGCGGGAGGGGTGAGCTCCGCCGTGATCGTGGTGGCGAGGTGCTGGATGTTTGTGAAACGGACGACCTCAGGCTCTCGCGCCTCAACCGTGCGCGAGAACTTTTGCAGAGCTTGGACCACGAAGTCGGATACCAGGCGATGCTCAGCGTTGTCCTTGACGCTGGCGACCAGCTGGCGCGCCAGGCGATCGTCTTCGGCCTCGTTCGCCCCGCGCGCCACGGAGCCGGCCATCGGTTGCGCGTGAGCCCGACCCCCCGAACGGCGGATCAGCAGCTCCGGGGACGCTCCCACGAATGCTGTGCCGTCGGCACCGGTCACGAGGTAGATGAAGCACGACGGATAGGCGGCTCGCAGCGAGCGCACGACCATCCCGGCTGAAACGACTCCATCGCCCCTGGCCACCACCTCGCGCGCCAGCACCACCTTGGCGGCATCGCCGGCTCGTAGCCGCTTGGCGGCCGTCTCGACGGCGGCCGTCCATGCGACCGGGTTGCGCACCGACGTGACCTCGAGCCGGCGCGCGGCCGGCGCTCGCACACCGGACGGCGCGAGCTGAAGGAGCTCTTCGGCACCCGCGCCGGCCGCGGTGGCGAAAGTTCGGCCGCGCACCCTGGTCACGGCGAGCGCAGGCACTCGAAGAAGGACCGCGGGGAAGCCTGACCAGGGCCCGCCCGGGTCGCGATCCGGCCGGTGGGCAAAACCGCCCACCGCAATCGGGCCAGTTCCGATCGGCCCCGCCGGCGCGATGCTTTCCCGCAGGCGGCGCCAGAGTCGCGCCGCGGCCTGCAATCGATCGTCGCCCGGCTCGAAGTCGACGACATCGCCAGACGCGGCCTCCACCACGACGCCGCCCGGCGCCGCCACGATGTCGTAAACGCGTCCCAACGCAGCGACGCTCACTGCGTCGGGCATGGGCCGCTCGATCAGCAAAACCTCGTGGCCGGCGTCGCGTGCTGCGCTCACCAGGTCCACGAGGTCTGGTGTCCGATCCAGCTCCCAGGTGCGCACCGCGGTGGCCGCGATCATCGCAATGGCTTCTCGATGTGCTCGCGCGCCGCGCGCAGCACAGTGCGCTGGAAGTGGTGGCGGACCAGGGTGCCGCTGGCATCGAGGAGCTGGTTGAACAGCTCGAGGAGAGTTTGCTCAGCGGCGTCCGGGTCGCCACCTTCGGACTGGATTCTCTCGCGGACGTGATGGTCGAACAGCTCCACCGCCTCGCGGGCGGTTCGGTCCACGGCAGTCGAGTAATCCTTGGCCAGGTCCATAAGCTCGGTGAGCGGAACCCCCGCCGCGATCAGCTGCATGCCGGCCGCGATGGCTTCGAGGTCCTCGGCCGGGTAAAGCGGCTCATCGCCGGTCTCGATGGGGACCAGGAGCCCAGCCTTCTCCAGGGACTTCAGGAGTGGGGCGGCGACTCCGCTGCGGTCAGCCAGCTCGGCGAGGGTCAGGGTCTGGGGCGAGGAGGGCCGCGTCACCGCGGCGACCAGGGACTCGTCGGAAGGCTCGAGCTCCCCGGCGAGGAAGCGCTGGATGACTGTGAGGGTGAAGCCACGCTGCTGGAGGTCGCGGATGCGGCGCAGGCGCTCGAGGTGCCCATCTCCATACCAGGTGACGCGCCCATCTCGGCGGGGGGCCTCCAGGAGGCCTTTGCCCTGATAGAAGCGGATGGTGTCGACAGCCACGCCGGCGGTGCGGGCCAACTGTTCGATCCGGTACTCCACGAGTACTTACTCTAATGGTTGAACGGGCGGCCGGCCGGGGAGGGAGGGCGAGTGCGGCGCGGGTGGTGAAGTGGCGCGGGTGTGGGCTGGGATGAGGGAGTGGACGGGACGCTGGTGGTAATGCGACGCCTGTTAAGGGCTGGGATGAAGGAGTCGGAGGGCAGGCCGGTGGTGGGGGCGCGCCTGGCGTAGTGCGGCGTGGGTGACGGGCTGGGATGAAGGAGCGGGAGCGGCGTCGGTGGGTTGCTGGCACGCCTGGTGAGGTGGCGCGACGGCTCAGATAAGTTCGATAAAAATAGCTGGGTTTGGGGTGAATTAATAGCTCCAAAA
>JBDUAO010000045.1:0-18779 GCA_040004595.1 Candidatus Dormiibacterota bacterium
GGGAGGACAAAGCTGAGTTCTCAGCAGCCGAACACCGACCAGCAGATGTCGTTTCGCAACCGCTGGTCGTCGAGGACGAGCTCGCGAATCGCCTCCGGCAGCTGCTCGCGCTGCCACCGGCACTCGAGTCGCCCTGCGCTCTCCCCATCTCCTTCCGGCGCTGCAGCACGTGCGGCCCTGATCGCGTAGGCCGCCGCACCGAGCTCGTGCGCGGCGACGTGTGCGACGACCGCAGCCTGGCCGGCGGCGTACGCGGCATGGCGTGCTGCCCCTCTCAAGTCTCTGGCCGCGGCCATTGCATGGCCGCCCGCCGCGCGAGCCTGCGTCATCGTGATCTCGCCACCCACCCAGGAGCGGACCTCCCCAATCGCCTGACGCGGTCGTGGGTCGTGAGGTCGAGCCGACTCGAACGTATGGAGGACGTGCTCCGCGCACGACGCCGCCCACAGGGCGAGGAGCTGGTGATCCCAATCGGTGAGGGTCCCACCGCGGCGGATCGTCACGAAACGTGGGTCGCGGTCTTTAGGGAGGATCAAAGCCAGCAGCCCCTCTGCTCATACCTATCCAACGCCTTACATAATGCCCCCGCTCTTCACTTACACACACGGTCGAAACGAGATTAGAACCGGCCGTTTTCAGGGCTCAGAAACGTGTTGGTCGGGCTGCGAGATTCGAACTCGTGAACTTATCGCATAACCGCGAATCCCGCACAAGTCTTAACTCAGCGACCAGGCTTCAGCCGAAGATGTGCTCTCCGGGTGGCTCCGTAACACGAAGCAAAATCAGTCCGAGGCTGAACGCAACGGCCGCAACGGCGACTACGGTCGCCAGGATCCGACGGGGAACGCCGACAGCTGCCACCAGAACTCCGAGAATGCTCGCCAATACGACCGGCACACCAGCAAAGCTGAAGATCCATATCAAGTTGAAGCCAGCCGTCGCGGCCGTCACGAGCCGGGATGGGAGGCGGTCCGGCCTCACTGTGAGAATCCAAGTCGAGGCTGCGCTCCCGATTAGGACAGCCCAGATTAGGTGAGTCCGTACCAACATCTCGGGTGGCGACTCCGTGCCGAGCCCAATCGATGCATACAGGACACCTGCAATAGTCAGAACCGCGGCAGAGAGCCCGGCAATTACCCGACGTGAGACACTCCACGTCTTTTGCCAAGACATCGGCGCTAAGAGTATGGCTGCTCATCTCACAAGGAAGGCGATGGTCCGCCCGAGGCGTTACAACCGCGCCCATCGCATTTCCTAGCGGTCGAAATGAGAACGAAGTTGGCCGTTTTAACGCTCAGAAACGTGTTGGTCGGGCGGGCGAGATTCGAACTCGCGGTCTCCTGGTCCCAAACCAGGCGCTTTGCCGAGCTAAGCCACCGCCCGTAAGACGGACTCAATCATAGAGGCGCTTCAGAGCGCCCGATTCGAGCAGCGCGCGCACCGCTCGAGCCCGGTGGCTGAACAGACGCTTCTCCTCTGGAGGCATCTCCCCGAAGGTCTTTTCCGTGCCTGGCACCAGGAACACCGGGTCGTAGCCAAAGCCCGCCTCTCCGCGCCATTCCGGCACGATCTCGCCCCGGCACTCGCCCTCGAAGAACTGGGTGGGATGGCCCGGGTTGGCAAGCGCCAGCACGCAGACAAAGCGCGCGTTCCACGGCCGCGGTTTTCCTTCGAGCCTTTTCAAGAGCTCGGCGGTGCGCTCCTCCTGCGTCGGACCGAGGCGCGCAGAGCGGATGCCGGGAAATCCTGCTAGCGCCTCGACCTCGACCCCAGAGTCGTCCCCCAACGCCGGAAGCGCCGACCGCCCTACGGCAGTCTCGGCTTTCAACCTCGAGTTCTCCGTATAGGTCTCCCCCACCTCGTCGACCTCTGTGTCGAACGCGATGAGCTCGAGCCCCGTGCCCGCCAGCAGCTCGCGATACTCGCGAAGCTTGCCCGTGTTGCCGGTCGCGATGACGAGTTTGTGGCGCTGCTCAGCCAAGCGTGGCGATGGCGCGCTTCTGGCCAATGATCAGCTCTTTGATTCCTTTGTGAGCCAGTGCGAGCATCGCGTCAAGCTCTTCCTTCGAGTACGGGGCGCCCTCGGCTGTCGCCTGCAGCTCGACCAGCTTGCCCTCCTCGGTCATCACGCAGTTGAGGTCGGTCGACGCTGTGAAGTCTTCGGTGTAGTCGAGGTCCAGCATCGGCGTGCCCTCGACGATCCCGCAGCTCACCGCAGCAAGGTACTGGCGGATTGGGATCTCGGTGATCATGCGCGCGTCCTTCATGCGCTTGACCGCCATGTACAGCGCTGCAAAAGCGCCGGTGATCGATGCGGTGCGGGTACCTCCGTCGGCCTGCAGCACGTCGCAGTCGAGCGTGATGGTTCTCTCCCCGATCTTGCCCATGTCGACCGCGGCACGCAGCGAGCGCCCGATCAGCCGCTGGATCTCGTGAGTACGGCCGCCAACACGGCCCTGAATCGCCTCACGAGTGCCTCGGTCATGGGTCGAGCGGGGCAGCATCGAATACTCGGCAGTGATCCAGCCCTGGCCGCTGCCGCGCCGGTGCGGCGGGACGCGGTCCTCAACGCTTGCGGTAATCCACACTCGTGTGCGCCCCATCTCGATCAGGCACGAGCCTTCCGCGTGCACGTTGACCCCGAGCTCGATCTTCAGCGGGCGCAGCTGATCCGGTTGACGCCCATCGGGCCGCGAGTGGTCCGTCAACGCTTCATCAGCTTGAGTATCAATGCAGTTCCTTCGAAGAATATGTAGAGGGGCGCAAACATGATCAGCGGCGTGAAGGGGTCGACACCCGGAGTGAGGAAGTTGGCCACGAGGCCGAGTCCGAGGAACCACCATATTCTGTTCTTGTAGAGCCACTTGGACTTGACGATGCCGATCATCCCAAGCATGAACAGCACGACAGGCAGCTCGAAAACGATGCCGAAGCCGATGATCATGATGAGCAGGAAGCCGACGAGCTCCCCGATGTCCGCAAAGTAAGAGGTGTTGGGCGGCGCGAGCGCGTTCAGTACGTGCAGATAGAGAGGGAGCGCGAAGATCGCGACCGCCACCCCGATCGCAAAGAACACGATCGTCGCAATGATCAGGGGCAGGATGAATCGCCTTTCGTGAGCGTGCAACCCAGGACTCACAAACCACCAGATCTGTGAGATCACCACCGGAGCCGCAATCACCAGGCCGATATACATGGCGACCTGCAGCTGCAGGATCACGCCGCCGGTCGGGCCGAAGTAGTAAGCGTGCCCAATGCCAGCTTGGTTGACCAGCAGGCCGATGATCCTCCCGGCAACGAAGAACGACCCGGCGGTCGTGATCCCCCAGGCGACCAGAGAGACGATGAGCGCGCGTCTCAATGCTTCGAGGTGCTCGATCACAGACATGCGCTCGTCTTCGACCACCGTGGGCCGCCGAGCGCGTGAAACGACCCTGTCTAGGAGGGCCACGCGAGGCTCAGGACTTGGGGGAGGTGGCCTCGGACTGCGAGCCCGCGGAGCCGGAGCTCTCCTGAGAGGCAGGCTGTGCGGGCTCTGGCGGCGTAGAGGGCGGGGGCTTCGTCGAGTTGACCACGGATGTCATCTCGTTGGTGATCTCCGTTGTGGCCTTGCGAAACTCCTTCATCGCCTTGCCGACGGCGCCGCCAAGCTCGGGCAGCCGGCCCGGTCCGAAGATGATCAGCACGATGACCAGCAAGCCGACGATGTAGAACCAGTGGAATTGCATCTCGAGTGGATTATAGCGGGGTACCGTCCGGGGCCCCGGTCCTGGCGAATTTGCCTCTACGGCCCCCTCAGCCCACCTGGATCGTGATCGAGGTGATCCGGTCCGACGGCGAGGTCAAAAGCTCTGCGAAGGGAAGGCCGTTGACCACGGTTCCAAACCGGTTGTAGACAGCCGTCGGACCATTCCCCGGCCAGGCTGCGCGCTGGATGAAGAACTGGCTGCCATTGATCGGGCTGCCAACCGGCCGCGCCATGCCCACCGCGCCGAGCCCCCACGCAGGACTGGAGTTCGGCTCGTCAGGCAGCGTGTACCCCGGCCCGCCCCGTCCGTCGCCAGTGGGATCGCCGCTCTGGACCACCCAGTCCTGCGTCGTAATCGGCATGCCGTTGTAGTAGCCGTTGAGCGCGAGGACGATGAAGTTGTTGACAGTTACCGGGGCGATCTCCGGATACAGCTGGATCGTTATCGGGCCCTTGGTGGTGTTGACAGTCGCCTGGTAGGCGTGCCTGGGCACTATGCAGATCGGCTGTGGTCCGATGAAGTGATACGTGCTGGTCTGTGTCGACGTGATGCACGAGGCCAGGGCCGCCGGCCTCGGCGCCTTCAGAGCATCGGACATGGCCAATCCGGAGGCGAGCAGTGCCGCAATGATGATGGCGCTGATCAGCAGCGGCCTCCAGAGCTGGCCCTGCCATCGAGGCGGCAGCTGCGTTGCATCGTCCGCGGGCGTGGCGATCGGTCGTCGGACTGTCACTTTGGCCTTGGTCATTTCTTCACCGCCGCGTCGGTAATCGCCTGGACCAGTCCATGGGTCGTGTACTCGCGCGCGGTGATGCCGACCTGCAGGCCTAGCTTGCGAGCCGTGTCGGCCGTAACTGGACCCATGCAGGCTATCTCGGCATCGCCGAGCACAGCCGGAAGCCGATCGTCAGGAAACGCGCGCACGAAGTTGACGACCGTGGAGGAGCTCGTGAACGTGATCACGTCGACCCCTTCCGCGTTGAACAGGCGTAACAGGGCTTCGCTCGCTCCGGCGGGGCGCATCGCACGGTAGACGGGAAGAATCTCAACCTCGGCACCTTTTTTGGCGAGAAGCGATGGTAGTGCGTCGCGAGCCACCTCTGCACGCGGCACCAAAACCCGCATGCCGCCCATCTCCCAGCCCTCGAGTGCCTTGGCCAATCCTTCGGCCGTGTACTCCGAGGTCACCAGCTCGGGACGCAGCCCTCGAGCTTCCAGCGAGTCGGCCGTCTCCTGGCCGATGGCGCAAAGCTTGGAGGCGTGCAAGGCCCGAGCGTCACCGCCAGTCTCGAGCAGCATCCGGAAAAAGATGTCGACAGCGTTCGCCGACGCGAAGATCACCAGCGCGGTTTGGCTGAGGCGTCCGATGGCGCTCCGCACGCGCTCATCGATGGGCATGGGGCTGATCTCGATAGTCGGGATTTCTATGACCGCAGCGCCCAGGTCGACGAGCTCGCGGCGAAACGGATCGACCTGGTGCCGCGCTCGCGTGATGAGAATGCGGCGACCGTGAAGCGGGCGCCTGGACAGCGTATCGAGCTGCTCCGCCATCTCCACCCCTGGGCCGAGGACCAGCAGCGCGTCCCCCCTGAGCCCATAAGTGGCTGCCTTGCGGGCAAGCTCGCCGAGGGGTGCGCTGACCCGGTGCTGCCCAGGTTGGCCGGGGTTGAGGATCAGAGCGGCCGGCGTCTGTGGCGTCCTGCCGTCCGCCATCAGCGCGGTGATGCCCGATTCCCACCAGCCGGAGGCGAGGCGCAGCACGACCGTCTCCGCGCCTTTGACCAGTCCGAGGCCAATCGACGCGGACTGGCCTTCGATTGTCAAAGGGATGCCGCTCATCACCGGCGCTGCCAGCTCGACGATCAGGCCTGGAACGGCTTCGAAGTCGATCCCGGCGCGCTCCAGCTTCTCAGCCATGTTGCTGCCGTTGGAGAATGCGTAAGGGTTGCCGGGGAATAGCACTGCCACCCTGCGACCCGTGCGCGCGAGACGCACTATCTCCTCTGCCGATTCGAGCGGGCCCACATCCGCCTGCGCTGAAGCCAGGTGAAGGAGAGCCGCGCCGCAACCATCGCAGCAACGGATGATTTCGGCCTCCTTGATCGCCTCAACGGCTTGAACAGTGGCAAGGCCAGGGTGTCCGGGTCCGATTCCGACCAACCTGACTCTGCTCATGAGTCCACCAACGCTCGGAGCACAAGGACAGGTTAGAGCTTTCGAGATACGACGTAGGTGGTGAGCGCCGCCAGCGCCACCTGGGCTTCGCCGGCACCCAAAGTCGCCAGCTGCTGCCGCGCATCGGAGGCCAGTTCGCGCGCTCGATCAAGCGCTCGCTTCGGCCCCGAGCTCGCACGCACGAGCTCGACGATCTGGTGCGCTTCCGCACCCGTGAGCTCCCGATGCGATTCGAGCAGCTTTCGGAGCCTGCCGGCGACGTCATGGTCTTCGAGAGCCATCATTAAAGGAAGAGTCGCGAATCCCTCGGCGATGTCGTGCCCGATCGGCTTGCCTATCTCGTCCTCGCTGCTTTCGTAGTCAAGAACGTCGTCGGCGATCTGAAAAGCAAGGCCGAGCAGACGCCCGTAATCCCGAATCGCCGAACGTTTCGCGCCGTCAAGCCCGCCGAGCAGGGCGCCGACCTCGCAGCAGGCCGCAAGCAATGTCGCGGTTTTGGCTTCGATTCGGCGCATGTACTCGTCGATATCGGTGTCGTAGCGATGTCGGATCGCCTGCTGTCTCACCTCTCCGGCGCAGATATCCATGACCGCGCGCGCGAGTATCGCGACGGCCTGTGGCGAATCGGTGAACGCCGCTTGCTCATAGGCCTTGGCGAAATAGAAGTCGCCGACGACGATTGCGGCCTCATCGCCCAACTTGGCGGCCACCGTCGGACGGCCGCGCCTCACCTGGGCCCTGTCGATCACATCGTCGTGGACGAGGGTGGCGGCGTGAACGAGCTCGACGGCCCTGGCCGCGGGTGCCAACTTATCGAAGTCGTACGTTCCACAACGTGCGGCGAGCAGAACGAGCGCGGGGCGGATGCGCTTGCCTCCGGCGGCGAACAGGTCGGCCATCGGCGCCGACACCACGTCGGGATCGTTCCCGATGAGGCGGCGAAAGCCTGCCTCGATGGTATCGAGATCAGCCGCGACCGGACCGAAGATGGCGTGAGGCTCCGCCTCTAAACCTTCGACTCCTGCCACCTCGGCACCTCCGGAGCGCTACCCGCCCTTCACCGACAGGCGGTAACCAAGTCCCGGCACCGCCTCGATGCTCACGCCCGGGTTGTCGAGATCCGACAGCTTGCGCCGCAGCCGTTGAACGTGGGGATCGACCGAGTGGTCGTCAAGATCGTGTGGGTAACCCCAAACCTTGTCGCGAAGCTGCGCGCGAGTCAGGACTCGCTCAGGGTTGGCTGCGAGCACGGCCAGGAGATTGAACTCGGTCATGGTCACGATGATCTCCTCGCTACCGACCCTCACCCGGCGAGCCGCGTTGTCGATCTGAAGGGCGCCAACTGAAAGGATTCCCTCCCGCCCCGGGCCTGCCTCCGTCAGCGCGGAACGCCTGAGGTGCGCGTTGATGCGGGCCGCCAGGATGCGGGAGTCGAAAGGCTTGGTGATGTAATCGTCGGCTCCCACCTCGAGGCCGACCACCTCGTCGGTCTTGGTGGAACGTCCGGTGAGCATGACCATCGGGGCCATCACGCCCTGCCGCCTCAGTTCGAGGATGACCTCAGTGCCGCTGATGTCCGGCAGCACCCAGTCGACCAGCACCAGATCGGGACGTCCGCCCGTGCCGAGCTCGATGGCCTGGGCGCCGTTGGCAGCCTCGAGGACTTCGTGACCCTGGAGCCGGCACACCTCCGCGATCAGGGTCCGGACATCAGGGTCGTCCTCGATGACGAGGATGCGATGTTTGCGCCGGCCGGGGAGTGAGGTCAGTTGTGCGCCGGAGGTGCGAATCCAACCCTGCGCGACTCGCGCGCCGAGCGCTTCGAGCGCCGCATCAGGAGGACGCGCTTCTCCCCTCCGTCGATCACATCGGCCAGCTCCCAGCCCTCGACCGCCGCGGCCTGGATGACCTTGACGAGCGTTGTTCCATCCGCCACCTGCGCCACGGTCAGCACCTCGGTCGAGTACTCCCATTCGCGGGCAGGAAGGCCCACAGACGGTATGTGGGTGGTGGGCGCCGCGCCATCGGGCGGCTGGTCCGGCTCATCGGGGTCTTCGTCCGGGTCTTCTTCATCGTGGATGGGCACAGTGAAAACGATTGTAGGTGGCCCGCAGTACCCCCGGCGGGGGTCGAACCCGCGCTGGACCGGGTTTAAGCCGGCTGCCTCTGCCATTGGGCTACGGGGGCAGGATTAATTCTGGCCCCCAAAGCGCATGTGCCGTGCCCCTTACGGGTAGTCGAAGAATCCTTGGCCCGACTTGCGGCCGAGATGGCCTGCTTCTACGAGCTTCCGCAGCAGCTCGGGCGCATCCGGGCCTTCGCCTTGCCGATGGCGATCTTTCATCGCTCCATAAAAGATGTCGAGGCCGCTGAAATCAAGCAGATGGAATGGGCCCATCGGCCAGTTCAGTCCTTTCTGTACCGCGGTATCGATGTCCTCCGCGCTCGCGTAACCGCCTTCGAGCAGGCGCAGCGCCTCCTCGGAGGCGGCGAAGAGGATGCGGTTGACGATGAATCCCCAGATCTCCTTTTGCAGAAGCACTGGGGTGCGGTCGATGCTGCGCACGAACTCCATCGCCATCGCGACGGTGGCCTCCGATGTCTTGGGGCCCCGCACCACCTCGCACAGCTGCATGACAGTGACCGGGTGGAAGAAGTGCATGTTGCAGCACAGCTCCGGACGTCCAGTGAAGTCGGCGAGCCGGCTGATAGCGATGGTGCTGGAGTTGCTGGCGAGGATCGTGTCCTTGCCTGCGTGCTGGCCGAGGGTCTTGAACACGCCCCGCTTGACGTCGAAGTCCTCGACCACGGCTTCGATGACCAGGTCGGCTTGGCCCGCAGCGCCCGCGAGGTCGTTGCTGTCCTTGACCTGCCCCAGGGCATTCGTCGCCGCTTCTTGGGTCAACCTTCCCTTCTCCACCGAGCGGTCGAGTAGCTTTGTGATCTGAGCACGGGCTCGGTCGAGCTGACCCTCGACCGAATCGACGAGAGTTACGTCGTATCTACCGCTTAGCGCGGTCTGCAGAGCGATCTGGGTGCCCATCGTTCCTGCGCCAACCACCAACACACGCTTCAATTCATGCATGAGGGTGAGCATGCAGGAATTCGAGGCCGCCGCGCAGGCTGCTGTGGACTCGATCCCGGACGAATTCAGGCCCTACCTCGAGAACACGGTGTTCGTCATCGAGGAGTCGTCACCCGAGGGACTCATGGGTTTGTATGAGGGAGCCACCGCCCTGGCCGGGCTTGGCATGCCTGAGCGGATCACTCTCTACAAGCGCTCGCACGACCGGGCCGCCGAGTCCGTCGATGAGCTGATCGAAGAGGTCCGGCGGACGATTATGCACGAGGTTGGCCACCATTTCGGGATGGAGGAAGAGGACCTCCCGTACTAGCCGCGCCTCGCTAGCGGAGGGTCCAGAAGGAGCGGTCCCAGAGGATGAGCGGATCGCCGGCACCTTGCACCGCCACCTCGACCTTGCCTACGCAGATGTCATGGTCGCCCGCCTCGTGAACCGCCAACAGGGTGCACTCCAACCACGCCACGCACCCATCGATCAAAGGAATGCCGTTGGTGCCCAGCCGGTGAGGGATCTCACTCCAGGACTCGTCGATTGCGGGTGCCCGGCCCGCTAAGCGATCCGCGATGAACTCCTGCGTGCGAGTGAGGACGCTCACGTTGAAAGCCCCGCCCTCTACGACGGCTGTGCGGGTGGTGGCTTCGCGCTCGAGACCGACCATGACGAGGGGAGGGTCGGCCGAGATCGACACCAGGCTGCTGGCAGTGAGCCCGCGGTAACCATTGCCGTACCGCGCGCTGACCACGACCACGCCTGAGGGGAGGCGCGCCATGACGTCACGGAAGTCTTGCGCTGCCAAGTGATTCCGTAGCCTAACCTTAGAATCCACTCCGGACCCGGGGCGACGTAGCCAAGTGGCAAGGCAGAGGTCTGCAAAACCTCCATCCCCAGTTCGATTCTGGGCGTCGCCTCCAACTTTCTCTAAGTGCCTCAGCCGTACTTCAGGTAGGCCGCGTACCAATTGGTCGCAATCGCACGCTGCGCTGTGCGCAACGCGATCTGGCCACTGCAGACCAGCCGGTGCAACGCGTTCTCGACCTTGTCCTTGATCCGGGCCCCAGTGGTACCGGCATACGGCTCGGGCCAGAGGTTGCCCCGTGCGTATCCGTCGCCACCGAGCTCCAACGGGATCAGGTGGTCCTCTTCGTAAGCGGCGAGTCGGGTGTCCGCGTAGCCGTACTGGACGATTTGCGATCTCTTGAGGGCGGTCGTGTATGAAGACGATGGCCGAACAGTCCGGCCGTCATTGAGGCGGCGACCGCTCGTATAGCCGCTCACGCAAATCGTTTGATTGATGTTCGCCGGTGTCACATCCGCACTGATCACCCCTGGAGTCAGTCGCGCGTTGGGCAGGCGCGTGATAGCGGGCTGCAGAGTTGGGGTTGGACTCGGGTCGTCCTGAGTTGGGGTCACACTCGCCGTTGACGCCGATTCGTTGCGTGGTGGCAGTGATACGAGCCAGAGGCCGAAGGCGCCAACCACAACTATCGAGACGAGGATGGCGATGACGACACCAACCGCGCTGCCGGATCGCGCTCTCATGCCCGGAGGGTAGCCCCTCGTGAGACCAGTTGCGGGGCTGGGCAATACAAGTTGACCCTCGTGCGTTTGAGGTATAGGACCCCATCCCTAATGGCCAGTGGGAGCGGGGCTTGCCAAAGGGGTCAGGCGGCGAGGTGCAGTCGAAAGACCGCCTCAGGCGCCCGACCCCTTTCCTGGGATTTCGCATCACAGTCAGCCCGGAAGTAGCCCGACCATGTCGAAAGGGCAGTTACGCGCCCTGTCTGATCGAGAGTGGCAGTTGATAGACTCGGATCAACACTCAGGCGAGGAGAAAGGCGCATGGGCTTGGCCCAGATCAAGATGCCCCAGCTCGGCGAGTCGGTGACCGAGGGCACGGTCGAAAAGTGGCTCAAGAGCGAGGGTGACTTCGTCAAGCGAGACGAGCCCATCGTGGAGGTTGTCACCGACAAGGTAAACGCGGAGATCCCCTCGCCCTTCGAGGGCACGCTGGTCAAGATCTCGGTCAGCGAGGGTGAGACCGTACGGGTGGGCGCGGTCATCGCCCAGATCGAGACCGCCGGAGGCGCTGCCAGCGCGGCCCCTTCTGCACCAACCAAGGAACCGGCAACCCCTTCGAAGGAATCGGCAGCTCCACATCCGGAGGTACCCGAAGCGCCTGCTCCTCGGCAGGTCGCCGCCGCCCCGACTGCTCCGCCGCCCGCGGCGTCAAGCGAAAACGGAGGCGCCGACCGGGCTCGCCTGTCGCCAGCGGTGCGCAAGCTGGCGGCTGAACACAGTATCGACGCGACGGCTCTTCGCGGCAGCGGCATGGGCGGACGAGTGACGCGCGACGACGTTCTGGCTGCTGTTGAGGGCGGCGGACTTGCCGCCCCGACCAAAGCCCCGGCCGCCCCGGCTTCTGCAGCTCCCCGCCGGGCGCCCGCTGATGGCGCGCGCGAAGAGGTGGTACAGCTCGGGACTATGCGCAAGGCGATTGCCGAGCACATGGTCCGGAGCCTCTCCACCTCCCCCCATGCCTGGACTCTGCAGGAGGTTGACGTCACCAACCTGGTGCGCTATCGCGCATCGGAGAAGGAAGGTTTTCGGGCCCGGCACGGCGTCTCGCTGACGTACCTCCCGTTCGTCGTCCAGATCGTTTGCGACGCGCTGAAGGCGTTTCCCTGGCTCAACTCGACGTGGAGCGACGAGGGCGTCGTGCTGAAGCGCTACATCAACCTGGGCATCGCCGTTTCCATCCCGGACGGCCTCATCGTGCCGGTGCTCAAGGACGCTGATCAACTTGGGTTCACCGAGCTTGTGCGCTCAATCAACGACCTCGTCGAAAGGGCGCGCACGAAGCAGCTGAAACCGGACGATGTCCAGGGCGGCACGTTCACCCTAAACAACACCGGCTCGACGGGCTCGGTCGCCAGCCAACCGATCATCAATCAGCCCCAGGCAGCCATCCTGACCACCGAATCCATCGTCAAGCGCCCCGTGGTCATCGGCGATGGGATAGCGGTTAGAGACATGATGAATATGTGTCTCAGCTTCGATCACCGGATCATCGACGGGATGATGGCCGGCCAGTTCCTCGGCACGATCAAGAAGCGCCTCGAAGACTGGTCCGCCGCGAGCATCCAGCTATGAGTATCGGCGTCCCCTTGACCCCGGCGCCCATTCCTTCGTGGATCCGAATTCGTGTGAACGAAGGCGAGCATTTCAAGGAGCTCAAGCAGATTGTCAAGGGCAGAAGCCTGCACACGGTGTGCGAGGAGGCGCGTTGCCCGAACATCTTCGATTGCTGGAATCGCCGCACGGCGACGTTCATGATCCTCGGCGACGTGTGCACTCGCGCGTGCCGTTTTTGCGCAGTTACATCGGGCAGGCCCACCGAGCTTGATTTGGGCGAGCCCCTGCGAGTGGCTGAATCTGTCGCCGAGCTCGGGCTTCGGCACGCTGTTATCACCTCGGTCGACAGGGACGACCTGAAAGACGGCGGTGCGGGCATATTCGCGCGGACGATTCGGGCGATTCGACGGCGCAGCCCCGGCACCACGATCGAGGTGCTGACGCCTGACTTCCAGGGTGACCTGGAGTCCGTTCAGACGGTCGTTGAGGCCGGCCCCAACATCTTCAACCACAACACCGAAACGGTTCCGCGCCTGTACGCGAGGATCAGGCCGAAGGCGGTCTATGCGAACAGCCTCGCGCTGCTGCGACATGTCAAGGCGTCGGCCCCTCAGATGGTCACCAAGTCAGGCTTGATGGTCGGTCTTGGGGAGACGGAGGACGAGCTGCTCGAGGTGTTTCGCAACATGCGCGCGCACAACATCGACGTCCTTACAGTCGGCCAGTATCTGCGACCGAGCAAGAGCCATACGGAGGTCGTCAGGTACTACAAGCCCGAGGAGTTCGTGCGCCTGAAGGCCATCGCGCTCGACATGGGCTTCGGGCACGTGGAAGCAGGTCCCCTCGTCAGATCCTCATATCACGCAGATGAGCAAGTCCCAGAACGTAAGAGCCTGCTGGCTGGGTAGCACCCCGTACCAGGAGGCGTGGGACCTCCAGGCGGAGATCGTGTCCGCAGTCCGCGACGGAAGTGCGCCTGACACCCTCTTGCTGCTGGAGCACCCGCACGTATTCACGATGGGCAAGGCGGCCAGCGCCGACCACCTGCTCTGGGATGACGATGAGAGGTCGCGCCGGCAGGTCGATGTGATCTGGTCCGACCGTGGTGGAGAGGCGACCTACCACGGTCCTGGCCAGCTTGTCGGCTACCCGATCATCGATCTGGTTCATTTCGAGCTCACGATCCCCGCGTATATCCAGAAGCTCGAACAATCGCTGATCGAATATCTGCGCGAGCTCCGTATCGAATCGGTGGCTGGCGACCGCGGCCTCACAGGTGTGTGGTCCGGGGGTGAGAAGTTGGCAGCCATCGGCATCAAGCTCAACCGCCCAGTGGTCAGCCACGGGTTTGCTCTGAATATCACCAGCGACCTGCGCTACTTCGACGGCATCGTCCCCTGCGGCCACGCCGACAAGCGTCCGACGTCAGTCCAGGCGCTCACCGGCCAGCGCGTCGATACCGCAACCGCGGCGCGTGAGTACGTCAGGCACTTCGCCAATGTCTTCGGGACGACGGCCGTCTGGGCCTCCCCCGAGTCTCTTCTCACCGCCATGAGTCGATAGCCCGGACGGTCGCAACCGCGCGCCTATAATCCGCCCACCGAGCGCCCGGGTAATCAATGCTGGCAATAGCCTTTCCTCTCTCCGACAACCTTCCGGGCTGGCTGCAGGAACCAAGTTGGTGGCGGCCACTCACGCACGCGGTACAGGAATTCGTGCGTCTGCACCAGTCGAGCGGCCTGTTCCTGGTGATCTTCCTAGAGGAGCTTGGCGTGCCTTTGCCGGCGCCTGGCGACGTTGCGATCATGTACGGCGGGTACCTGACCACCACTGGCGCCATCCCCTATCCGCTGGCCTATCTCGCGGTGGTGTCGGGAGCGGTTCTCGGCAGCGCATGCAACCTGACCATCAGCCGCAAGTACGGCCGGCCTTTCATCCAGCGTTTCGGTAAGTACATCGGCGTCACCGATGCGAGGCTGCTTCGCGCTGAGGGACTCTTTAAGCGCTGGGGCCCGTGGGCGATCATCATCGGCCGCCATATTCCAGGCATGCGGATAGTTTTGTCAGCATTGTCGGGAATACTTGGGGTCCCTTACAGGGTTTTCATACCGTGCGTATTCGTGTCGGCACTGATCTGGGCCGCGATCTTTCTCGAGATCGGGCGTCACGTAGGCCCGCGTATACGGGAGGTCTTTCGCATTTTCCCCGCACACCTGATTCCCTGGGTGTTGCTGGGTTTGGGCTTGCTCGTGATCGGGTATGTGGGATATGAGCATGGATTCAAACCGAAAGCATGGAACCGACACGCTGAAGAGCACCGCTGAGCTCGTCCGCCTCGACACAGTCGAGATGGACGAGGATGACGAGATCCTTCCTGACTTCTCAGCCGAAGTCGATGGTAGGCGCGTCTGGGTCACCGCAGTTCTCGAGAGGACCGTCGTGATCGAGCCTGCGCCCGGCGAGCCAAAGGTGCTCGTCAACCGCAAGCGCCTGATGGTCGATCCCGGCCAGCTCCGGGTTCGCCACCTGGCGAGCAAGGAAGCTGCCCGGCGAGGCCGCGAGGCTGCGCGCCAGCTTCGCCTCCAAGAGAACCGCTCGGCGGCCTGACCCCTACCCCTGTGGGGTTGAGGCTTTGTAACGTTCTGGTAAAGTTGGCGGCTGCGCGAAATAGTGTAGATAGCCGATTACAGCTTCAGCGGCCAGCCGGTCGCCTAGCCCAAGGAACGACTGCATGAGCAAAATCGTACCCGTCGAGCTTGTTTCGCTGGCCAGCATTGTCCCGCCCCTCAACCATGAGGTCAGCGGGGGCTTCAATGCCATGGTCGACGGCAAGCAGGTTCGCGTCCGCGCCGTGCTGGAGCGGACTGTAGTGATCGAGCACCAAGAGGGCGGCGAGCGCAGCGTGGTTCGAAAGGACAACTGCATGGTCCAGCCATCGGCAGTGGCCTTCGTGCCGGGCAACCCCAACAACGGTGTCGGCCCGCGCCAGTGGCGCAGGCTCCCAGGCAAGCCCCCCGCGACCCCACGGGTAGGCCCCTAACCGGAGTCCATCAGTCCTCCCCGCCGGAGTGGACGTCGACGGCTCCGCAATCGCCTAATCGATGTCGCGCTGCGCCGCCAGGGTCAGGAAGGCTGGAAATGACTCCGACAGCGCCACCTCTTCGAACACCTGACGCGCCTCGGCAAAACGGCCCTTCGCCCACAGCTCCTCACCCAGGCGTTCCCGGACCTTCGCCAGCTCGTCCTCGGTGATCTCGCGCACCAGGTCGGCGGTGACCGGCGAGCCCTCGGTCAGCCGCGACGAATGCCTGATCCACTGCCACACCTGCGAGCGTGAGATCTCGGCGGTGGCGACGTCCTCCATCAGGTTGTTGATGGCCGCAGCCCCGACTCCCCGCAGCCATGACTCGATGTACTGGACCCCCACACTGACATTGAGGCGCAGCCCGTTCTCCGTGATGGACCCGGCCGGGACCTTGACATCGATCAGCTCCTCGGCGGTCACAGCAACGTCCGGCCGTTGATGCTCAAGCTGATTCAGCCGACTGCCCAGCACCCGATCGAATGCCTCGGTTGCGGTCGGCACGAGATCCGGGTGGGCGACCCAAGTGCCATCAAACCCAGAGGCGGCCTCTCGGTCCTTGTCCTCCTTGACCTTTGCAAGAGCTACGCGGTTGACCTCGGCATCGCGCCGAGATGGGATGAACGCCGCCATCCCCCCCATCGCATGCGCTCCCCGCTTGTGGCACGTCTTCACCAACAGGTCCGTGTAAGCGCGCATGAACGGAACCGTCATGGTCACCTGTGCGCGGTCGGGGAGGACGAAGTCAGGGCGGTTTCGGAACTTTTTGATGATGCTGAAGATGTAGTCCCAGCGGCCTGCATTCAAGCCGCTAGAGTGCTCCCGCAGCTCGAACAGAATCTCCTCCATCTCGAACGCGGCCAGAATCGTCTCGATGAGCACCGTCGCGCGTATCGTCCCGCGGGGCACCCCGAGAGCATCCTGCGAGAAGTTGAAGACGTCATTCCACAGCCGGGCCTCGAGGTGACTTTCGAGCTTGGGCAAATAGAAATAGGGTCCGCTGCCCTTTCCAACCAGGCGCTTCGCGTTGTGAAAGAAGTAGAGGCCGAAGTCGAAGAGGCTGCCGGAGGCGGGCTCTCCGCCCACCTCGACGTGCTTTTCTTCCAGTTGCCAACCACGCGGCCGCACGACCAGCGTAGCCACCTTGGGATCGAGGTGGTACTGCTTTCCCTCGGGGCTCGTGAAGTCCAGCGTCCGCTCGATCGCATCGATCAGGTTGACCTGGCCGTCGACCAGGTTCGCCCACGTTGGCGTATTCGCGTCCTCGAAGTCCGCCATGAAGACCCTCGCGCCCGAGTTCAGCGCGTTGATCACCATCTTGCGATCGGTCGGCCCGGTTATCTCGACACGCCGGTCCTGCAAATCCTTGGCCGGCGCAGCCACCTGCCATACGCCATCACGCACCGACCGAGTCTCGGATAAAAAGGTTGGTGACTCACCGGCGTCAAGCCGGGCCTGGCGCTCGTCGCGCATCCTGAGCAGCTCCAATCGGCGGCCCCCGAACTCACGTTGCAGGTTCGCTACAAACTCAAGCGCCTCGCTCGTGAGCACCTCAGCTGCACGCCCAGTGACCGGTCCTTTTAGCTTCATATGTTCACCATGACAGTTTCATTGCCCCGCCAACCTGGCGACCACAGGCGCAAAGGTTTCGTCTGCTTCCCCTGGGACGATCACGTACGAGATCCCATAGCGCTCCCGGCGGCGCCGCAGATCCTCGACCACCTCGTCGACAGTGCCGATCAGAAAATGCGGCATTGAGAGGATGTCTTGGGGTTCGGCGCCAATTCCGGTCGCCATCACCGCCGCAACCGAGTCGCGATCGTCTGTGATGTTGGCGAGAAATATGGTGACGCTCAGCTCGATGCTGTCCAGGCGATCACCGGCCGCATCCTTGATCCACTTCAGCTTCTCATCAGTCGCCTCAGCGAGTCCAGTGCGCACGAGGTTGCGGTTAACGGCGCCCTCGCGAAGATCGAAGTTGACGTTCACGATGTCGGCTTCGCGCGCCGCGAGACCGAGCATGCGGCGTCCTCCACCACCGAGAAGAATCGGGGGATGAGGCGTTTGAACGGGGCGCGGTGATCCTTCGATGCCGGCCACGTTGTAGTGCTTCCCCTTGAAGTTGAATGGCTCGCCAGTGAACAGTCCCTTGATTATCTTGAGCGCCTCTTCCAGCCTGCCGATGCGGGTGCCCGCTGTGTCGAACGGAATGCCGGCCTGTTCATAATCCGCCGCCATCCAGCCCGCCCCCAGCCCAAGGTCGAATCGCCCGTCTGAGAGCAGGTCGAGGGTGGCCGCCTCCTTAGCCAGGACGACCGGGTGCCGGTAGTCGTTATCAAAGACCAGCGACCCGACCCTCAATCGAGTGGTCGCGTCCGCCGCTGCCATCAGCGCGGCGACCGGGCCAAGCTGGTCGGTGAAGTGGTCAGGAAGGTAAAGGGCTGCATATCCGAGCGCTTCTACCTGGCGGGCCTTTTCCTTCCATGCCGAGCCGCTAGACACCCGATGTTCCTGGACCCCAAATCTGAACGGGCGCAGGTGGTTCACGGCGGGTAATTATGCCGGGAGATTGAGGTGGTGCCGAGACCCAGACTTGAACTGGGGACACCCGCATTTTCAGTGCGGTGCTCTACCAAGCTGAGCTATCTCGGCACGGCGGATGATTGTATCGAGCGGCCGGGGGGGCGCGCCGGAGCCGCTTCGCCAGGCCCGCCGCATCGGGGCGGACCACCCCTCTCAAAGGGTGCCCGCATTCGTGCGATCCTTTCGTCGGTGAAGCAGATGCTGGGCTGGCTCTGGATGGGCGGCGTAATCGCGGCACTAATTGTGGTGCAGACGTTCCGGAACTCCGAGCCGCTGCTGTCCTTCGATCGGTTTCTCAACGGGGCCGCAGGCTTGATCCCAATTGGCATCGCGTTCGCCGTCATCGGCGCTGCGCTGCTCCTCGGGGCCTTGGTCCACGGCATGGTGTTCGACTCGCAGCCGATGGAGACTGGCGATGTGTCGGGTCCGTATTCAGGCCCGGCGCCGGGTGGCGGCTGGCGCATCGGCTTCTTCAGGGGGAAGCGGCTGTGGGGCCGGGAGTTCTACGAGGAGTCCGGGATCTCCGAGCTGAAGCGGGCATGGCTGACCGGCGAATGGCTGCGCGATCATCGTCTGATGCGAACGACCATGGTCCTTGTCGGGTTGCCGCTCCTTGTGATCGCGGTGTTCGGCACCGTCGCACTGGCGATAGACGTCACGGCCGTCCGGTTGCTGCTGGTCGCGACCATCGCTTACGTTGCTGCGAATCTCGGGTTCTCGCTGATCCGTGCCTGACTAATCGCTTGATTCCTGCTTGGCGGCTGCCATCGCCTGGTCGGGGCTGCCGCCGGAGGCGAAAGCCTGCAATGCGGCTTGAGGGCCTGCTTGCGGAACGGTTGAGCGATCGCCGTTTCGACTCAGCCCCTCCACTGCTGGCTGATTCTCGGTAGGGATCCGTATCGCCATGCTGTCAATCTAATGTGGGCGGTGATGGTCTCGAACCAACGGCCTCCTGGGTGTAAACCAGGCGCTCTA
>JBDUAO010000046.1:0-18419 GCA_040004595.1 Candidatus Dormiibacterota bacterium
GCGCTTTCCCGGGGAGCTATTCGTTCCAGGTCGTCGGCCATGCCCAACATGATGCTTGAGGCGCCCAAATTAGAATTACTCCTGCGTTGGGGGAAGTTGGGTCCGAGATCGCAAGCGTCACGCCTAGCTCGGTCGAACGGGCCGCTCGTGACCTGGCTCCATACCTCTCACCCACCCCGCTCCAATATTCGCGAGCCTTCACCGACAAAGCGCGCTGCCACGTCCACATCAAGGTCGAGTCAATCCAGCCGATACGAGCCTTCAAGGTTCGCGGCGCCCTCACCAAGGTCATGCGGCTCCATCCCGAGAAAGGCAGCGCGGGAGTCATCACTGCGTCGGCCGGCAACCATGGCCAGGGTGTGGCGTACGCCGCCGCGGTGTTCAAGATCCCAGCCACCGTCTACGTTCCCGAGACCGCGAACCTGCTGAAGGTCGAGGCGATCCGGAGGCTGGGAGCGACTGTGGTGCTCGCGGGGCGCAACTACAACGACGCCTACCTCGAGGCGATGCGCCACCAGGAGGAAGGCGGAGCCACGTTCGTCCACGCCTTCGACGACCCCGACGTGATTGCGGGGCAGGGATCGATCGCCGTCGAGCTGATCCGCGATCTCGAGAACTTCGACACGGTGCTCGTGCCCATCGGAGGCGGGGGCTTGATCGGCGGCATCTCCCTGTACTTGAAGTCGATGCGCCCGAACGTGCGGATCGTCGGAGTCGAGCCGATCGGGGCCGATGGGATGCACAGGTCCCTCGCGGCGGGCCGCGTTGTGACTCTCGACCGCGTCAACACCATCGCCGACGGCCTCGCCGCGTCCGCGCCAGGCAAGCTAACCCTCGAGCTGGCTCAGCGCCACGTGGACGAGGTGATCCTCGTCGATGACGCGGAGATGCTTCGCGCGATCCGCCTTTTGTTTGAGTGGGAGCATCTGCTCGCAGAGCCCGCTGGGGCCGCGGCGCTGGCCGCCCTCCTCTATCACTACAGCCCGTCCCCGAACGAGCGGGTGGTGGTGATCCTGTCGGGGGCCAACGTCACCGACGAGGTGATGATCCGCGCCTTGAAATCCCGCTGATGCATGTACGCTGGGGACCACATTCTGGCAACCAAAGAACTGGTGGGGGTAGACGGATGAAAGCCTATGTCCTGATCAACGCATCGCCGGGACGCGCGCTCGAGGTCGCCAAGAAGATGGAAGGGGTGAGCGGCATCACGGCTGCCGACGCGATCACCGGCGAGTACGACGTGATCGCCGTATGCGAAGCCCCCGACGTGAACTCCATCGGATCGCTGATCGTCGACAAGATCCAGAAAATCGATGGAGTGTTCAAGACTGTGACGTGCTTGGCGGTGAAGTAACTCAGCCGTGGTCAGTCATTGGGTGGCCTGAAGGCCGGATTCATTCCGGCCGTCACCCAATCGCGCCTCTTCCAGGCGCCTCCCATCGTCGCTAGGAGGGGTGGGGGTCCCGCGGGGGAGGCCTGCTTCCCCCGCGATCTGACGTGCTTGGCGGTGAAGTAGCACCGATCGAGAGGCGGCCGGCCACCCCCGCGAGGTAGGTGGCCATCCTCGGCATCTCTTGCTCGAAGCTGCCCACCGACGGCGACCACGTCAGCTCCCTGCGCGAGTACGAGTCGTCGTAGCAGTGCCGTTTCGCCAGCACATCCACGGCGTAGATTCCAGGCCACACCACCGCACCTCGAGCCGTCACCGCCTCCGTCGCAAGCGCCTTCAGGTATGCCAGGTCATAGGGCATGGAGGACGGGCGACGTTCGATCCCTATCTCTTTTGCCGCTGAGCTGATGAGATCGCGCCAGGTTGAATCGAATCCGGCGACCAGATAGCTGTGCCCTGGCCTTCCCCGCTCAGCGGCGGCCAAGCAGGCGCGACCGACATCGCCGGCCGATACAAACGTCTGCAGGCTGCGGCCGCCGCCGGGCAACCAAAGGCGGCCCGTGGCCAGCGTCCCCAGCAGGCGCGGCAGGATCCAGTCCTCCCCGGCGCCGAACACCCGCGCGGGTCGCAACACCACCACCTCGACATCCAGCGCTGCCTTGAGAAGCCATTGCTCCTGGTAGAGCTTCAAGCGCTCATATACGTGGACGGGCTGGAGCTTGGTCCTCTCATTGACACGTGCGGAGTGGTCCGGTCCGAACACGTCTGCGGTGGACACATGAACGATGCGTCGTATGCCGGCGTTGCGCGCGGCTTCGAGCAGACGCTTGACTAGCGGCGGGGCGGAGCGGCGATAGCGGAGCTTGTGGGCGGGCGACCATGCCTCGGCGCATATGTGAGCGACCTCGACGCCGGTCATTGCGTCGCTCAAGCTCTTGTCGTCCGCGTCCGCGCTCAGCGAGATGACCGGAACTTCGGCGGCCAGCGCATGGGTGACGTGGTCGCCGAGAAACTCGCCGGCACCGATGACTAGATGCAAAGCTCCTCGCGATACTAACGTTCGGTTCGGCCGGAGGTTATGGCTCGCGCCTTCGCCGAAGACCTATTGATAACGCGTGCCGGACCCTCTCTACGACCTGGCTGACCCTTTGGCCAAGTGACCACCACGCGGGTGGGTCCGGGTGGATCGGCAGCCCGATCGAAACATCGACCCGGCTGAATGGATGCAGGACGTCGGTTCCTCGTACGGCCACGGGACAGATGGGCACGCCGGCCTGTAGGGCGAAGTGCCCGATGCCGACCTTGAGAGGACGCAGGGCACGGCCGCGCGAGTATCGGCCCTCGGGAAACATCAGGACGATGCCACCTCTCGCGAGGATCTGGTAGACGGTGCGCAGGCCGGCCTCGTCGAGCTGACCCTGGTGTGGTGAGATCGGGAACACGCCGATCAGCGGCAGGAGGCGACGCTTCCAGCCGCGGTTGAACACCGTCTCGCGTTTGGCCATCGTGTAGACCATCGGGGCATGCGGAAAGAACGGGATGAGGAAGGCAGCGTCGAACCAGGCCTGGTGGTTGGCCGCGATTATGTAGGGCGGCTGCGGGATGTTCTCGAGTCCGGTGATCGTGACCCGAAAGATCTTCGGGACGACCCAGCGCACGAACGCGCGAACCGCCCGATACAGGCGAGGCGGATGTTGCGGGTCCGGATGGACCAGAGGGTCGATCGGGGCGTCGACGAGCGCCCGGTACTCGGGGCCGGTGTACGACCTGTGCTCCCCTCGTACGTCAGGGGGCGAGGAAATGATCCAGGACGCGGTTGAACTCCTCAGGTCGCTCCGCTTGAGGAGTGTGCCCGGCGCCTTCCATGACTGCGAGCCGCGAGTGAGGGATCAGCCTGTGCGCCCTGGCGGCATGAGCCATCGGGAAGAGCGGGTCGCTGTCACCCCAGATGAGCTGCACAGGCACCTTTAGCTCTTCAAGCCTTTTGGACAGGTCGTACTCGCCGTCGAGCAAAGCCCTGGGAGTCACCAGCGATCGGACGGTGGCCAGGTAGGCATCCGGGTAACCTTCGGCGGCGTAGAGCTCGCGCAGGTTGTCGAAGTAGTCGTCGTCCATCGTCCTTTTCAGGTCACCCTTGGCGCCGACGTATCGGGCCGCGACGCGCCGGATGACGCGCCGAGGGGCCAGCCGAACCGCGTCACCCGCGAATTTCATGAACGCCTCGCCCAACCGCGGCAGGGTCAGCAGCCCATACGACAGCTGCACATTCGGGCGTCCGAGGCCCAGCGCGTTGACGAGCACGAGCTTGCGAACCCTCTTCGGACGCTCGAGGGCGAGCTCCAGCGCGACGCGGCCACCGAGCGACGCACCCACGATAGCTGCCGATCGCAAGCCCCGATCGTCCATGTAGCGCTCGATGAACCGGGTGAAGTAGGCGACGCCGTAGCGAGCGCGGGGCTTCTCGGTCCGGCCAAACCCGGGCAGGTCGGGAGCATAGACGCGGTGACGTGCCGCCGCATGCTCGAGGTTGAAACGCCACTCCATGTAGCCGGACGATCCCAGCCCGTGAATGAACAGCACCGGCGTGCCGCGACCGCCGTGCATGTGGTGGACCATCAGCGAACCCAGCTGGATGACCTCGGCATGCAGTCTCTTGGGCGGCCGATTGAGCACCGAAGAGATCACTGTTTCGGAAGCATACGTGCAGGCTTCCGGAGACCCAGTATCTGCTGCCCGGCCGCGAACCTCGCGTCCCTGGTGCCGTCGATGACGGTGACCACTCCCGGCCCGGCGGCCAGCCAGGAGGAGCCATCCCAAACAGCAGCGCTGCGTTCGTCGACGCCGAGGAGGCACAGGTCCGGAGCAGTCGCCTGCGCCGATTCGATCCACTTGTGTCCGAAGGTGTCGAAGTGCGGCAGCACCGCAGTCCTGGCCACCAGGCCCAGCCCAGCGGCGGGCCGGCGGTTGACATGGTTGGGCCATTTCGCTCGTACCAGCGTGTGGCTGCACAGCGCCATCGCCCCCGCCGACGATCCGGCGAGCGCGGCTCCGTTGCGCCACGCCTCCAACATCGCAGCCCAGACCAGAGAGCCTCGCAGCACCTCGGCAACCCAGCCTGGGTCGCCCCCGACCAGGTAAAAGAGGCCGCCGGCGCGCGCCCGGTCGGCCAGGGCGGCTGACCTCGCGTCAGCCGGCTTCAGCACGGGCAGCTCCTCGAGCTCCACGCCAAGCTGACGGAACCATGCCTTGGCGTGCGCGACCGACTGAGCCGGCTTCTGACGGGCGGCCGCGGTCGGAACGACGAACGCCGGTCCAGGCCCTGCCGAGGCCGCGAGCAGGCGGTCCTGTTCCTCGTTGCCAGGGTTGAACTCATCGCCACCCACAAGGGCGAGCATTCCTGACGCTCGGAGCATGTCCGTAGCATATGGCGGTGTCTGAAAACCTCCCGGTCCGGGTGCGCATCGCGCCAAGCCCCACCGGCTTTGCCCATCTGGGAACCGCGAGCAGCGCTCTGTACAACCTGATTTTCGCCCGCGCACACAGCGGAACGTTCGTGCTGCGGATAGACGACACCGACATTGAGCGCAACCGTCCCGAGTACGAGCAGGTGATCTATGAAGGCCTGCATTGGCTCGGCCTTGAGTGGGACGAGGGCCCTGACAAAGGCGGACCCGCCGGCCCGTACCGCCAGTCGGAGCGGCTTGACATCTACAAGGAGCACGCGGCCAGGTTGATCGCCGAGGACAAGGCATACAGGTGCTATTGCACCGCCGAAGAGCTCGACGCGGAGCGCAAGCAGGCGCAGGCGGAGAAGCGTCCGTACAAATACTCCAGGCGGTGCTTGGTAAATCCTCCAGAAGGCCGCACCGAGTTCACGGTTCGTTTCAAGGTTCCGGGCGGGGAGGTGAGGTTCACTGACATGATCCGTGGCGACATGAGCTTTGACTCCGGCCTCATCGGCGACTTCATCATCGTCAAGTCCGATACCTACCCAACCTACAACTACGCGAGCCCCGTCGACGACGCCACCATGAAGATCACGCATGTCATCCGCGGCGAAGAGCACCTTTCCAACACCCCCTACCAGCTGATGGTGATCGACGCGCTCGGCTACGAGCGACCACAGGCATATGCGCACATGCCACTGATCCTTGCCAACGACGGCACCAAGATGTCGAAGCGCAAGCATCCCGAGCTCAACCTGATGCTTTACCGCGAGAAGGGTTATCTGCCGGAGGCGGTGCTCAACTACCTCGTGCTGCTGGGATGGAACCCTGGCACTTCGCAGGAGATTTTCACCTTCGATGAGCTTGTGCGGATCTTCTCCTTCGACCGCGTGCAGCATGGCGGCGCTCGATTCGATTGGGACAAGCTCAACTGGATCAATGGCGAGTACATCCGCGCGCTGAGTGACGACGAGCTTGCCCAGCGCCTCAAGCCATTCCTACAGCACCTTGACGAAGCGACGATCAAGCGTGCCGCGCCCGCTTTGAAAACGCGAATCAGCAAGCTCGCCGACGCGGTCGATCTTCTCGATTACCTATGGACCGATCCAACCCCAGCGCCTCTCGATCCCGACGCCGCTGGACGGGTCCGGGCCGCGATCGAGACGCTCACGGACGTGCCGTGGGAGCCGGTCGCCATCCATGACGCCCTGATGGGCGTGGTCGAGAAATCCGGCCTCGGACCGAACAAGACCTTCATGCCGATCCGTCTGGCGCTGACCGGCAAGAAGGTCTCGCCACCAATCGACTACACGCTCGCGCTGCTGCCCAAGGACGTCGCGCTTTCGCGACTTGCCAGAGCGGCTGGAGTTTCGGTTTGATTCCGCTCTCGATCGTCATCGACCTCGATCCGAACCTTTTCAAGCTGGGGCCTTTCCTGATCACCTGGCACGGAGTGTTCGCAGTGCTCGGCATCCTCGCCGGAGCGCGCCTGGGGCTCTGGCTCCTGAACAAGGACGGGGTCGATGTGAGCCACGGCTCCGATGGTGTCGCATGGATGGTGGTGGTCGGGCTGATCGGAGCTCGCCTTCTTTACGTGTGGGAGAACTACAAGCTCTTCGCCGGCCAGCTGGGCAGGATCTTCCTGCTCACCGAGGGAGGCATCAGCCAGTGGGGCGGGCTGTTCGGCGCCATGGTCGGTGCCTACATATGGGCGCGGCGCGCTGCGATCTCTTACTGGAAGATCATCGACGCAGCCGGGGCCGCGACCATGATCGGGCTCGCGATCGGCCGTATCGGCGACGTGATCAACGGCGAGCACCACGGCACGCCGACCAACCTGCCGTGGGGAGTGGAGTACGTCAACGCCAACACTCTCGGCCAACCGGGACTCGTCGTCCACCCGGAGGTCGTCTACGAGATGATCCTGACACTGGTGCTGCTGGGGGCGCTGCTGCCTTTACACCAGCGCTTGAAAGCGCGGTTGCCCGACGGGGTGCTGGGATTGGTGTATCTGGGGCTATACGGCGCCGGCCGCTTCTTCCTCTCCAACCTGCGCACCGATCCTGCGGTGTTCGCCGGCCTGCGGCAGGCTCAGCTCGCCTCGCTGTTGATGTTCGGAGTAGCAGTGGTGTTGATCCCAATTCTCATGAGGCGACAGACCACGACCGTGCGACACGAGTTGGCAGACGGGCCGGTTGTGGCGCCGCTGGAAACGCCATCACAACAGCTTGAGCCGAAGCTCGACGCCACGCCATCACCCGCCGTCGAACCCGAGCGAATGCCGGAACCAGAAACCAAGCCGCCTGACGAGCTACCGGGCTGATTGCAGCAGCTGCTCGGCGAGCGCTGGCGCCTCCGGGTCGTGTTTGAAGTAGACGTGAACCTGATCGTGTGAGGCGATGGCCGCCTTGACATCGGCCAGCCACGGCTTCAACGAATCGGAATCGTAGCCCCGGCGGAGGCGGAAGTACGCAATCGGTCCCAGCGCGACGAAGGGTGCGCGCGGCCACTTCTCCTCGTCGGTCACGACAAGAGCCGCGCCATGGGCCCGAAGCACCGCGTAGGTCTCGTCGTCGAACCACGAATCGTGGCGAAACTCCGCCGCGACCGGACGCGCAAGCGCGGTGAGAAGACCCTCCAGGAGGACTGGGTTGCGCCGTCGCGCCGGAGGAAACTGCAACAGCACCGGGCCAAGGCGGTCACCGAGCGGCGCCAATCGCTCTCCGATGATGGCGGCGAGCCCGACGCGGTCAAATGCGTCGGCGGAGTACGTGAGACCTCGATGGGCCTTCATGCAGAAGCGAAAGTCCTGATTCGTGCCGGCGCCCCATGCCAGCAGCGTCGACTCGGGTGGCGTGCGGTAGAAGCTTCCGTTCAGCTCGACCCCGTTAAGCCTCTGCGAGTAGAACTCCAGCATGCGGCTACCGGGAAGAGTCGCCGGATAGAAAACGCCTTTCCAGCTCGTATAGCTGAAGCCGGACGTGCCGGCGTATAGGGTGCCGCCTATGACCCGATCACCGACGGTTCGGGCTTCGCCGGCATCGGCCCGGCCGATCGCTCGCGCATGACGCGCTCATGGAGCTGGCCACAGGCCGCGTCGGCTTCACGCCCGCGGGTATCGCGGACCGTGACGTTCAAGCCCTGACCTTCGACCAGCTCTTTGAAGCGTCGTATCGACGCCCTGTCCGGAGCTTTGTATGGCGTGTCCTCAACCGGGTTAAACGGGATCAGGTTCACGTGCGCGAGCCTGCGTCGCAACAGCCGGCCGAGCTCCTTGGCGTCGCGCTCCGTGTCGTTGACACCCGCGAGGAGGACCCACTCGTAGCTGACCCGGCGGCCTGTCGTTTCGGCGTAACCCTGAGCGGCTTTAATGAGAAGGTCGAGCGGATATTTACGATTGATCGGGACCAGGACGTCACGAAGCTCGTTGCGGGCCGCGTGGAGCGAGATGGCAAGCGTGACCGGCAACTTTTCAGCAGCCAGCTGTTCGATGCGCGGGATCAGGCCGCTGGTGGAAACGACGATGCGCCGGGGGCTGATGCCGAGCAGCTCGGGATCCGCGATCCGTCGGACCGACTCGACGACCGATTGGTAGTTCGCCATCGGCTCGCCCATGCCCATGAAGACCACATGCGACAGGCGCTTGCCCTCCACCGCGAGGAGCCTCACCGCATCCGTCGCCTGTTCGACGATCTCATGAGCCTTGAGGTTGCGACCGAATGGAAACTTGCCCGTCGCGCAGAAGGGGCAGCCGATCGGACAGCCTGCCTGCGACGAGATGCACAGGGTCGAGCGGTCCGCGTAACGCATGACAACGGCCTCGACCGAGTGGCCGCCATCCAGCTCGTACAGGGTTTTCGAGGTGAGCGCGCCATCAGCCTCGTTCCCGGCGACCTTCCGCAGGGAGGTGCAGCGAAAATCGCGCTCCAGATCGGTGCGTAGCTGCTTGGGAAGGTCATTCATCTCCTCGAACGACGCAGCGCCGCGAGCAAGCCAACCCCAGAGCTGGCGCCGCCTGTAAGCGGGTGCGTTGTTCGCCACGAGCCATGCCTCGAGGTCGGAGGCGGACAGCGAAAGGATCGACGGGCGGAGGTCGGTCACAGATGGGAGGCTACGCGACCTCCCCACCTCGTGGGGAGGTCGGGCCACGCCCTAGCGATGCCGGGTGGGGCCGCCGATCGCCGGTTCGAATGTCTCGTGCTGGTCGCCGGCCATGCGCAACTCACCGTCGTCGACCAGCTTCTCCAGGTGCGCGCGCATGGTCATCTCTGCGGCGACCAGGAGCTCGTCCGCCAGGTCCGGTCCATAGACGCGCCGCGTGAGCTCTCGTGCGCTGCCTGGGCTCCGCCGCACCTCGGCCAGCACCTGCGCCTCGCGCTCCAGCCGGTGGGTCCTGTATTCCTCGAGCTTCCCCATCGCATCGGTCACCGGGTCCCAGTGGCCGGGGAAGAGCATCCTCGGCTCGAGCGCGATGAGCCGATCGAGAGAACGCAGGTAGGCGGCGACGTTGCCCTCGGGGTAGGTGACCATCGAGCTCCCTTTTCCAAGGACCAGGTCGCCGGTGAAAACCACACGGTCCTCGGCCAACCAGAAACACAGGTGATCGCCGCTGTGACCCGGCGTGTGGAGGGCCGTGATGTTGAGCGTGCCCACCCTGACGACGTCGCCGTCCCCGAGCTCGGGATACCGGCGAACCGTTGCGCCATGGGTGATGGCCAACCTCTGCGCCAGCGGGAGATGGTCCGGGTGGGAGTGGGTCACCAACACCACGCCAACTGTCGCGCCCGCGAGCTTCCTGGCGATCGCCGCGAGGTGGCTGTCAGCTTCGGGTCCGGGATCGATGACCGCGACCACGGGGCCCGCGCCGAGGATCCAGGTGTTGGTGCCGGGACCCGTGTACGGCCCAGGGTTCGGCGCAACAACCCGTGTGACCTCTGCCATCAACGGGATTGGTGCGCCGGCAGGTAGAAGTCGGCGCGATCAGGCTGGCTCGTGTCGAACCAGCCGTCGAGGTAGGACTCGACGATCAGCCGGATCAGTGGTTCGCCCACCTCAGGCACCGACAACGTCTGCCTCGGGCCGGTGGCGATCACGCTGACCTTCCACCACGCCCCCATCAGCTCAGCCTCGACTCTCAGGCTCTGCCCACCCATCCAATCCCGGGCTCGCGTAAAGGCCTCGACCAGCGCAGGCTCAGAGCCGATCACGGACGCCTCGGACGGCAGCCTTCTGTCCGCGCCCGGCAGCGCGAGGTTCAGCAGCGCACCAAGCACGACACCGCGCGCCTCTTCTGTGGGCTGGACCGCCGCCGCCTCCACTGCTGCGGCGCGCCGGGCGACCTCCTGCGCCTGTTCGAAGACCGTCTCCAGAAGCTCGGGCCGCCCAAAGGCGGCCTGTCGCGCGGACTCCTGGAGCGCAAGAGACGCCGACCGCAGCTTGTGGCCGAGCCGGCCAAGCAGATGGGCGCGATGCTCGTCGGCGAGCTGCGAACCGAGCTCTGCGCTCCGCCGCGCCAGGGCCAGCCGCGATTCCTCGGCCCACCCGACCAGGCGGCCGTTCAGCGCCAGCGGTTTCCACGGGCCGCCAGGTGGCGGAAAGTCAATGTCGGCGGGACCGTGGCGCTGATGCTCCGGGATCGACTCCATCCCGCCCCCCACCCTGACCCAGGCCGGGCCGGCCGACGAAGAGCGCCGGGCCGCGGGTGCTAGGGCCAATGGCGCGGGCCGGAATTCCAGCAGGAGCTGATCATGTGAGCTGTCTAACGGCTGGTACCCGCAGATTCTCGCGCTCGCGTTCTTGCAGCGCCGTCGAAGGCCGGGACGATGAACTTGAACGTCGTGCCGCTCCGGTCGCTCGAGGCGACCCAGATTCTGCCCCCAAAGGAACGCTCAACCACCAGCCGGCAGAGGTAAAGGCCGAGTCCCAGCCCACCCTGCGAGCGGTTGCGTCCGGCGGGGCCTGTCTTCTCGAAAAGCCTGTCAAGGCTGGTCGTCGGGAGGCCGGCGCCATGGTCTGTGACAGTTATTTCCAGCCAGCCGCGCGGTGCCGTGCGAGCCTGCACGAGCACGGCCCTGTCGCTGTACTCGAGCGCGTTCCCGATCAGGTTGGTGAGCACCTGCGCAAGGTGGGTCGGTTCGCAGTCGGCTGGAGGCAGGTCCTCGGGCAAGCTCACCTCAACCGCAGAAGCGCGTTCCGCATAGCGGTGATGCAGGACGGCCATCACGCCTTCGAGCGCCGGGCCAAGGTCGACCCGCTCGGGATTCGGCTCGAAGTGTCGGGTCTCGAGCTTCGCGATGATCAACTGGCTTTCGACCAGGCTGAGGAGGCGATCCGAGGATTCGTAAGCCTCCTGTAGCAGCTCGCGACGCCCGCCCGCGTCGATGGTCGCATCCCACTGAATGATCCCGGCGAGCGTGTTCTTCATCGCAGCGGCCGGGCTGCGCACCTCGTGTCCGATCGCGCGCAGCATCAGGTCTTTGGCCTCGAGCGCAAGCCGCTGCGCCGTGACGTCTTCGTGCAGAGTCAGCACCCCGGCGGGCTCGCCTTCGAGACCGGGAATGACCACGCGCCGAACATGAACGATGCGATCTGGATCACGCAGGTGCAGCTCGAGCGTGCCGTCGGATTCGGCGTCCTCTGTTGGCAGGGCACCCGCGGCGGCGTAGATCTCCTCGGGCTTTCGCCCCGGCATCTCAGATGCCTGCAGGTTGTAGATGGACTCGACCTCAGGGTTCGCGTACACGACGTTTCCGGCCGCATCCTCCAGCATCACGCCGACCGGTGAGTGGCGAAGAATCGCGTTCATCATCCGGCGTTCGCGGTCGAGGGCATCGACAAGCTCGAGCTGTCCGATGAGGACGGATGCCTGGCCGGCAAGCACTGCGGCGAGCCGCCTCGTCTCGGAGGCGCCGCCGGTCATCCTTGCCACCAGCAAACCTGCAAGCCTGCCTTCGACCTGGATGGGAATCGCAAACGCGTCGGGAGAAGCGCCAAGCAAATCCAGCAGAGCGCGCAGACGCCGACCGCCCGTCGGCGAGCTCAACGCCTTGAGCAACCCAGCGCTGTCGGCGATGGGCACTCGCGGCTCCGATTCCGATTCAAGCCCGCGGCGAACCAGTTGGCCATCCTCCAGCAACCACAGCTCTCCCTGCGAGCTCGCGAGCGCGCGTCCAACCAGACGCGCCATCTCGGCGCGCGCCCGTTCCGGCTCGGTTGGCGTCAGCTCGGTAAACGCGGCGACCGCCTCGAGGGTTCGGATTCGCCCGCGGGTCTCCGCCACGAGGCGTGAGTTCTCGATCGCCACCGCGGCGTGGCGCGCGAAGTCGAGCGCGGCCGAACCTGGCTCGGCCAGATGGGTCGATGCATGGACCGACCCGATCGCGCCAACCAGCCGGTCGCCATACCACAGAGGGATCAAGCTCCATGCCTGCTCGCGCGCGACCCCTGTCATCATCCCGGCCGGGGCCTCACGCCAGCTGTCCTCGGAGTTCAAGCCGGCCCACGCAAGCACGCCTTCAGCGGCCGGGTCGCCACTTCCGCGTGTCGCGCTGATGCGGCCTTCGGTGTCGAACGCCCAGCAGACGACCCCGGCGCATTCGAGCATGGTCAGCGCCTGGTCGGCAATGTTCGCAACCACGCTCATCAGCTCGTGCCCGGCCAGAGCGGCCAGTTCCTGGATGCGCACGGATTGCGCCAGCGCGAGCTCGTTTGCGTGATGCAGGCGCATCGTGCGGAGTGCGATCCCGACCACCGGTGCCGCGGCCTCGAGGAGCTTGAGATGCGTGGCCGGAAAACGGCCCTCGTCCCGCTGCGCCGAGATGGCGGCCACCACTCGCTCGCCTTGGGTCACAGGCACCCATACAACGTGGCCCCCGCCGCTCGAGGCCGATCCATTCAGCTGGACGGCGTCGTCCGGGTCTCCGGCGGCAACCGAATCGGTGGCCGATCCGCCGTCGTCGATCAAGCGGCGGAGCGCTGGCACTTCCTCGAGCGGGGTCGGGCCGAATGGCACGGCGCGGAGGCCGCGGTCACCGGTGAACCCGACGACGTTTCCCGCGGCGTCCAGGTAGGCCAGCACCATGTGCGACGAGTCCGTGTAATCGCTAACTGCGGCGAACACCGCATCTGCGATCTGGCTTTCGTCGGAGGCCCCGGCGACGCCCATCTCGAGCAGATGCAGCGCCTCCAGGCGGGCGCGTTCCGATTGCGCCTGGGCAAAGTGGTCTGCGTTGGCGAGCGCCAGGCTCACGTGAGCAGCCACGTCCTGGAGCAGCCTTACGTGCCAGTCGTCGAATGCGCCGTCGTGATATGACTGCACTGAAAGCATTGCGGTGATCATGTCGCCGCTCAGGACAGGCACCCACACAAACGAACGGGACACGTCGCGGTGCTTGCCCGGAGTCCCGGAGACGAAAACGGCAGCGCCCCGGCCGACGTTCCAACGTTCTCGCTCGAGGCCTTTGCGCTCAAAGCTTCGAGCCCACGGCGAGTGGCGCACGAGGACCGGCTTGCCCGTCTCGTACGCCTCCCGAGAGGGCCCGGTGACGGCCAGAGCCACCGGAGGCACGATCTCCTCCACTCCGGACACGTACTGGTAGCCCTCGGCGATTGGACCTTCGGACGACTGGGTGATCGTAGCCAGGATGAATCCGTCGAAATCGAGGAATGCATTGAGCTCCTCGCGGAGCGTCCTCATGATCGCCCACCGGTCCAGGCTCGAGGCCAGGCGCCTACCAATCGAGTTGACGACTTCGAGCTGGCGCCTCTGAGCTTCGATGGCTTCGTAGCTCCGCGCATTGCGTATGGCGAGCGTGACCTCGTCTGCAACCAGCTCCAGGAATGCCGCGGTGGAATCTTCGTATGCGTACGGGCGCGAGCAATTGATGCCAAAGGCTCCACGCGCGGCGCCGCCCTCAATGATCGGCACCCACAGGGATGAGGTCGGTTCGTGGATCAGCACTGGCTTGGGGTTGCGCAAAACCGTGCGGGCAGGCGTGAACTCCGCGCTTCGAAGCGAGATCTCCTTTGACGTTGGGGCTGAGTCCGCCTCGAGGTGCAGCAACCGCGCCTTGTCAGCCCGGTCCTTTGTCACCGAAACCATATCCAGAGAGTCCACGGGCAGGAGCTGGCTGAGCGTGGCCCGAAGGGCGGTCAGCACGCTTGCCTCGTCAAGGGTCGACGCCATCGCACGGGCGATGCTGTTCAGGGCTGCCAGCCGTGAAGCCTGGTTGCGGGTCAGCTCGTTCAGCGAGGCATTGGCAATCAAGACGCCAAGCCGGCGATGGACCTCTTCGAGGAAGGCCATCTCGCTCGCGGGCACGCGACGCCTTCGATAAGACTGGTAGATCGCGCTGCCGATCACCTCGCCCCGATGCATTACCGGGACCCAGATCACCAGCCGTGGCGACATCCCGGCTCCCGGCCCCTTCGCCTGCTCCTCAGCGCTCGGGTCCTTGTTCGGCACGAGCGTTATCTGAGGCTGCGCGTACATATGAGCAAAGACGGACGTCGCGAGCGGACGTCGGCGGATGTCCTGAAGGACGCCGCTGTCAATCGCCAGCGAGTGGTACCAGCCCTCGCGCTCGAGGATCTGGATCACCACGATGTCGTAACCAAACAGTGGCTCCAACCCGCGATACAGGACCTGAACGATGTCGGCCTCGCTGATGCAGCTTCCCAGTTCGAGCACGAGCGCGGCCGGCGTCGAGGGCGGAAGCGCCTTCTGCGACCTCCGGCTTGTCACTCGCGTCGGCTGGCCGGGCCGTTTCGGGCTGGTCACCAGCCTCGGCGGCTCCGGGCGCCTTAACCGCTTACGGGCTGGGGTGGCCATGTGCACGGATATACTGCGCTACGAGACCCTTGCCGTTCACTCCGCCCAAACCTATAGCTCCGACACCCGAGGATCTCCGTGGCTCCACGGTCCTTGTTGTGGACGATGAGCGCGCCTGGCGGGTCATCCTGGAAACCGACCTGCGCATGCTCGGCTACAAGGTTTCCATGGCCGAGGACGCAGACCAGGCCCTCGAGAAAGCGAAGTCGGACAGTCCCGAGGTGGCGATCATCGACCTGATGCTGCCCGAGCCGATGGACGGATGGGGCCTGTTGAACGAGCTGAGGGCGCGGGGGCAGAAGGTGCCGGTCATCTTCTACACGGCATACCCGGTCTTTCCGTCAGGAACCGACGATCCGGACGTGGTCGGCTACATGAGCAAAGCAGTCGACCGGGCGGATCTGTATGCGCTGCTGCCGCCCGCGATCCGGCGCTCGCGCGAGCGCCGATCCGAAAGCTAGCCGATGCCTACCAGAGGTAGTCCCATACGCAAGTCAACCAGTTTGCGCCTGAGGCCATTGCCAGAGCGCCCACGACCAGCAGGCCAAAGGCAACCCTCTGCGCCTTGAATTTCCACGTCATCCCCATGTCTCCCCTTGGTTTTCCCAACTCATGCCGGGCTCGAGAGGGAGTATGAACTTGATTGAGGCAGAGTGGATGTTCAGAAAGCGTCAATTGTTATGAAGAACCTTATATGTCACCCCCTTGGAAAAGCCAAGACTGCATGGCGATGAGGGAAGGCAACACGCGAAACCGGGAGCTGCGCCTGCCCCCGCTGCCGCCCGGACTCGAGGTCTACAGGCCGGCGGAGGTGCTCGGATCGGCCGTGCTCGTGGTCGAAGACGAACCGGCGATGCGGCAGCAACTTCGGATCGACCTGCACGATCTTGGGTACCGCCCGGCGGTTTCCGCTTCCGCGCCGGAGGCCATGGAGCTGCTCGCGCGTGAGCGCGTGGCGGCGGTGCTGCTCGACCTGGTTCTCGACGAAGGCGAGGATGCCGGATTCGACCTGCTCACCTGGATCCGCCACCATCACCCTGGCCTTCCCGTGATCGTGCTCTCCGCTGCTCAGGTCAACTCTGCGGCGATTCGCAAGGCATATGAGCTGGGCGCCAGCTCGTATTTCGTGAAGGGCAATGTCCCGATGGCTCACATCTATTCGGACCTTGCGGCGCGACTGGTCGAGCGCGGTACGGGACGGCCGGGCAGCTATCGCTTCGGACGCCTGGAGTTCGACCCGACACGCCGGATCGTCAGGCTCGGCGACGCCGAGGTGCGCTTGACGCCCCAGCAAACTGCGCTGGTGCTGTTCCTGGCGCAGGGCTCCAAGCCCGTGACTGCGCGCGATCTGATCGAAGCCGGACTGTTCAGGAGCGACGCTGCACACTCCACGGTTCACTCGGCGTTGCTGACGCTAAGGCGGCGCCTGGACGAGGTCGAGCGCGGGCTCGGTCCCGCTTTCGTGCGCGCCTCGGCGCGTGGATACAACCTGGTGGCGGTGCCATGACCGGCGACCCCCCGACATCTCCAATCCCCTCCCAGTCGGTGATCGAGGAGGTGATCGAGCTTCGCCGCCACTTCCATCGTCACCCCGAGGTGAGCTTCAGCGAGCACGACACCAGCAGTCGAATCGGCGAGCGCCTGCGCGAGCTGGGCCTGGAGCTGAAACCGTGTCCGACTGAGACCGGCGTGGTCGCGGTTCTCGATACGGGTAGGCCGGGAAAGACAGTGATGTTGAGAGCTGACATCGACGCCCTCCCGATTCATGAAGAGTCGGGCGTTGATTTCTCATCGACGGTGGATGGACGCATGCATGCGTGCGGGCACGACGCACACATGGGAATCATGGTCGGCGTCGCGCGAACGCTCGTCGACCGGATCTGGGACGTGAGCGGCCGCTACCTATTTGTGTTTCAGCCGGCTGAGGAGATAGTCAGCGGCGCAAAAGCGATGATCGCGCGCGGGCTGCTCGACGATCATCACCCCGATTCGGTGATCGGTCTGCACGTAACCAGCTTCACCGAATCGGGAACGGTGATCACGCGCCCGGGACTCATGTGGGCAGGCTCGGACGCTTACGAGATCAAGTTTGCCGGGCCTGGCGGTCACGGCGGCATGATGGGCCGCCGCGGCAACGTACTCTCAGCGCAGGCATTCCTGCTCGAGCGGCTGCACACGGTGGTGGAAGGCCTCGAACAGGACGGCGTTCAGTGCCACACAACGGTCGGCAACATCATCAGCGACGGAGCCTGGAACATAGTGCCGAGGGGCGTCGCGATCAAGGGCAGCCTGCGAACCTTCAACGACTCGCTGCGCCAGCAGGCCCTCGGCCGCATGCACGACCTGCTGCAAGAGATCGACACGGAGTTCGAGGTCAAGTCGTCGATCGAGCTCGTCCATGGAACGGTGCCGCTGATGAACGAGCCGAATGTGACGCGCACGGTGCTCGACGTGGCGCGGTCGATGATCGGAGACAAGGCCAGCATCCTCGGCCGGCCGCTCACCGTGAGCGACGACTTCGCCGAGTTCCTGACAAGAATCCCTGGCTGCTACTTCATGCTCGGCGTGATGCCCGAGGGATCGCCGCCGCCGTCACACCACTCCCCGGGATTCAAGATCGACGAATCCGCGCTGGAGATCGGCGTCAAGGTGCTGGCCGGCGCCGCCGCCCGACTCGCCTCCAACTAGTCAACCCCGATGCTCCTGCTCGTCGCCCTGGTGATCGGGCTGCTCGCCGGCCTCGCGACCGGGGGCAAGCTCGGGAACGTGGCCTATCTCAACATTCGCTGGCCCTGGTTGGTGATCGCCGCGCTGGTCGTCCGCGAGGTCGCGATCCTGAGCCCCCTCAGTGGCGTCGACGGCATCCAGTACGTCTATGTCGTATCGCTTGCCGCGCTCGTTGGCTGGACCGCCTGGCACGCGTCCCGACTGCGCGGCGCATGGATCGTCGCGATCGGCGCTTCGTCGAACCTCGTGGTCGTGATCGCCAACGGGGCCCGTATGCCCGTGGCCGCAGGCCTGGCGGGACGTCTGGCGACCCGAGGGCACATCGGCCAGTACGTGGTTATGGGATCAGGCACGAATCTGGGCTGGCTCGGCGATTGGATCGGCGTACCCGGCCCCCTTGGTGGGGCATACAGCCCGGGCGACATGGTCATCGCGGTCGGAATCGCCGTCGTGGCGTTTTTCGCTACGCGACAAGCGGCAGCAACTAAGCTGGGTGCCTTATCCGAATCACCGCCGCGGTGATGGCAGCGCTTTTCCTGGCGCTCCCGATCCACTCCGCGCTCGCCAAGGACCCGGACATGCTGCCAAGCGCGCACCACGAGGCCGCGCGGATCATGAGCGCGGAGCTCGCGATGACGCAGGCGCTGGCCCAGCTCAAAGCGTTGAACGCGCAGTCACCTCCGACCGCGCCAGTGGATCGCATCCGCTACGACCTGACTGTTGCCGCCGCCGCGTACGCGTACCGCAACGCCGCGCGGGAGGAGGAGCTGAGGGTGTACGAGCTTGCCGGCTATGCAAGCGTCGAAGCCTCGGTGTTGCCGCTCCTGCCCAAGACGCCTCGTCCTGCGCCAGGAGGGCCTCGACGATTCCTTGCGCGCCGGAGGCCAACAACGCCCGGATACGGGCCTCGCCCAGCTTCTCGACCTGACGGCCCGCCTTGCGCGCGGCCCAGACCTGGAAGGGCGCGAAGCGATCTTGCAGGGTAAGCCAATCGGCTTCGGCGAGTTCTTTTCGCGCGCCGAGAACG
>JBDUAO010000047.1:0-18371 GCA_040004595.1 Candidatus Dormiibacterota bacterium
GTGGCGCCGGGCCACGTCGCCGGCCAGGAAGGTCGCCCACGACGCATTGAAGGCTAGGGCGAACGCGCCGTTGTTATACGCCCATCCCTCATACAGGTCGGGGCTGGTCATCGCCGGGATCATGCAGCGCAAAGCACCGGGGTTGCGGACAGCGATCTGAAGCTGCGTGTGGCCTGGATACGAAAAGCCATACATACCGACGCGACCGTTCGAAAACGGCAGCGATTGAATCCAGGACATCGTGTCCTCGCCGTCATCCGCCTCCGACTCGAAAGGGATGAACTCGCCACCCGACGCCCAGCGTCCTCGGACGTCCTGGACGACGACCGCATAGCCGTTGCGCGCGTACCAGGACGGATGCGCGTAGCAGAGATCCTCACCCTGGCTCTTGTCATAGGGAAGGCGGATCAACAGCACGGGCTGCTTGCCGCCGGATGCAGGCCTCCAGACATCGGCTTTCAGGATGGTGCCGTCACGCATGCTGGATTCAAGAGTCTCCTGGACGATGGTCTCCGTCATGCCGCTCCCCCAATTGTTTTCAAAGAATGCCGTGCTCCGCGAAGACCTCTCTGATGCTCGCCCCCCTGCGCAGGATCTCGCGGATGGCGTTCTCGCCCGAGACCTTCTCAAGCGCGCGCGCGACAACCTCCTCCTCGACGGCGGCCGGTACGACAACGCAGCCGTCGTCGTCGGCAACCACCAGGTCGCCGTCCGCAACCGATACGCCTCCCACCGGAATCGTGGCCCTGATCGCGATGACCTCGAGGCGGCCTTTGGAATCGGCGGGTGAGAGTCCGGTGGCGAAGACCGGAAACTTCATTTCGACGATTCCCCAGCTGTCCCGCGTCAACGCGTCGAGCACGACACCTCGACCCCCTTTGGCGCGAGTGTGAGTGCTCAGAAGCTCTCCCCACAGCGCGGCATGCGACTCCCCCTGGACGGCACCGACCACCACCTCCCCGGGGCGAAGGTCGTCGAGCAGGTCCATGAGGAGCTTGTAGGGATCGGGAGGCAGCTCGCTGACCTGGATGGCGACCATGGTTGCTGCTCGGCCCACAACTTTCGCTCCAGGGTAGAGAGGACGTATCTGGGGGCGCATCACCTGGTGGCGGTGCCCGGCGTCGTCCAGCACGTCTGAGAGAACCGACGAGTAAAGGCGCTCCGCCAAGTCGTCGAGATAGCTCGCGGCGAACTTGTCCAAGTCGACCTCCTTCACGTTTGGGACGTTGGCGCACCGAGCGCTGTCGCAAGCTGCGCCGCTCTCTCGATGACGGCGTCCTGGTGCGGCTGAAGCTCCTGACCGCCGAATGCCGCCAGCAGGTCAAGGAGGGGATCCTCCAGCCCGGTCCGAATGCCGGCCATCTCTTCGAGGATGGCGAGCCCGCAGTACGGAACGTACGCCGGCGAGTAGCCACCCTCGTGGCACGCGACCAGCCGGCCGGCGCAAACCTCACGCGCGACAGAGAGCACCACCTGGGTCAGCTTGCGGTAGCCGTCACTGGTCATCATCATCGAGGCCAGCGGGTCCATCGCGCTGGCGTCAAGCCCCGATGCGACGAGTATCAGCTCCGGCCGAAACGCCCTCAGCGCGGGCGCGACCACCCGTTCGAAGGTGGCGACATAGGCGCCGACGCCCGACCCGGCCGGCAGCGGGATGTTGATGTTGTAGCCCTTGCCATCCCCCTCACCGGTGTCCTCGATGGCGCCCGAGCCGGGCGGGTAATTGTTGTCCTGATGGATCGAGATCGTGAGCACAGTCGGGTCGTGGTAAAACGCGTGCTCCGTGCCGTTGCCGTGATGCACGTCCCAATCCACTATCGCAACGCGCGACAGCCCGCGCGCCTGCCGCGCGTGCGCTGCGGCCAGAGCGGTGTTGGCGAAGATGCAGAAGCCGCGGCCCTGGTCTTTCTCCGCATGGTGACCGGGGGGCCGCACCAGGGCGTATGCGTTGTCCACCTTTCCGTCCAGGACGGCATCGACCGCCGTGATGCAGCCGCCCACGGCAAGCAGCGCGATCTCGTACGAGCCTCGACCGAAGGGACTCAGATCGCCGGCGTCGCCCCCGGCCTGCGAGCTCGCCCTCTTGATGCGCTCGATGTATTCACGCGTATGAAGGCGCGCGATCTCGCCCTCCTCTGCCGGCCGGGGCTTCAGCTGCACCAGGTGGTCCATGAGCCCGCTGACCTCGATCAGGTTGCGGATCCGCCGTTTTCCGTCTGCATTTTCGATGTGCCCCAGCGGTTCGACGGTGAGGCCTGCCGGAGTCACCCAGGCGGAGGTGCCGGTGTCGTGCCACATGTACAGCTCATGGAATACGAATCCTGTGGTCAGCTCAAACCTCCGCCCCGCTGGATCTCCGGAGTTTCCTCGACCGCCTGCGTCGCGGGCGCATCGTCTGCCGATTGCGGGACGGGCGGCTCCGGTCCGAGGTACCTGTCGTAAGCCTTGCGGATCACGGGCCACAGGCCCTGTGGCGCGAACACGGCGATAAAGGCAAGGATCAAGCCCTCGAGCAACGCCCGGTAGTCTCCAAGCGCGACCAGGTACTGGTCGAGGCCGATGATGATCGCGGCGCCAAGGATAGGGCCGACAAACGTCCCCCACCCGCCGATGACGATCATCGCCAGCAGGTCGATCAGGCGCGGGAAGTCGAACACCGAGGTCGAGATGCCACCGTTGTAGTGAGTCATGTAGCCGCCGGCGAGACCCGTGAGGAAGGCACTGATCGCGAAGAGGATCAGCCGGATGCGGAACTGGTTGATGCCCCTGCTCACCCCATACGTCTCGGAGTCGCGAAGCGCGGTCACGGCCACACCAAGCGGGGAGTGGATCACGCGCCAGATGATGAAAGTCGCGATGACGAAGATCAGCAAAGCGACGTAGTAGAGGTAAATCGTGCGTTGCTGCCCGACAGCGTCGCCGAAGGAGAACGTCGGCACGCTCACCAGACCATAGCCGCCCCCGCTTATGAAGCGCGGCCCCGTCACTGTGAACACCCGCGCGAGCTCGTGGAAAGCCAGGGTGAGCAGCACGACGTAGACACCCCTCAGACGTAGGGTCGGAAGCCCGATGCCGACCGCCGCGACCACCGCGACGAACGGCGAGAAAAGCACCGCGACGAACGGATTCCAGCCGAGGCTGTGTGCCAGGACGGCTGTCGTCCAGCCGCCGACCGCAAAGAGTGCGACCTGGGCAAATGAATAGATCCCGCCATATCCCATGATCAGGTTCCACGATTGGGCCACCACCGCCTGCATGAAGAACAGGATCAGCAGGGTGATGAGATAGTCGCCGATGCTGATCCTCGCCAGCACCAGGGGCAACAGGATCCCGACGACCACGGTCCCGCCGATGGCGGCCCAAGGCGCCCTTCGCCATGGTGCGGCCTCCTGATCGGCCTTGAGCCTTGCGCCCGGGGCGGGAGCCGCGGCGGCGCTCAAAGCCTGCGGACCTCACCGATCCCGAAAAGGCCGTTGGGCCGAATGATCAGCATGATGATGATCAGGATGAATACGCCCGGTTGGGCCCAGCCGACGCCATAGAAAACCTCGACAAATGACTCGAAAACACCGAGCACGAACCCCGCCACCAGCGCTCCGCGGATGCTGCCGAGGCCTCCGAATATGGTCACGATCAGGGCCTGGATCATCGGGTTGAAGCCTGAGTTCGGACTCAGGAAGAATGATGGTGAGAGCAGCACGCCGGCGAGCCCGGCGAGGGCGCCGCTGATGGCGATGACGATGCCGTAGGTCTGCACGACCGGGATCGACATGAGGCTCGCCGCTTCCGTCTGCTGCGAGACCGCGCGAATCGCCATCCCCTGTCGGGTATACCTCAGAAACCCGTAAACGATGCCGAATAGCAAGAGCGAAGTACCGATCACCAGCAGTCCCTGGTACGTGATCTGGACACCGGCGACGATGGTCGAGCCTGAGAGCACCGGCGGAACGACCTTGTACTGGGGATTGAAGATCAGGAGGGCTGCGGCTGAGACGGCTATCGAGATGCCGACAGTGGCCACAAGCGTCGAGTTGTCGAAACCTGGCTTGCCGATGACCGGCCGGATGAACACGATGTGCATGGCATAGGCGAAAGCCGCCGCGGCGAGCACTCCGAACGGCAGGGCAATCAGGATCGGCAGGTGAAGAAATGCCACCACCCAGTAGGCGGCGTACGCGCCGACGACGAAGATCGCGCCGTGGGCCAGGTTGAGCAGTCGAACCGCGCCCCACACCAGTGTCAGGCCGAGCGCCATCAGCCCGTATACGGAGCCGAACAGGACTCCTCCCCACAAAGCCTGAACGAGCTGGGTGCTCAACCGAGATAGCTCTCGAGCAGAGCCTTGTCTCGGAGAAGCTCCGCGGCCGACCCCTCGCGAACCAGCGACCCAGCCTCGAGCAGGTACACGCGGTCGGCCAGGCCGGCGACGTGATTTGCGTTCTCATCGGCCAGGAGAAGCGACATCCCGCCTTCCTTGACGGTCTGGATGCTGGCATAGATCTGCTGCGTCGTCAGCGGCGCGAGGCCCAGGGACGGCTCGTCGATGAGAAGGATCTGGGCCTTTGCCATCAACCCACGGCCAATCGCCAGCATCCGCCTCTCGCCTCCCGAGAGCGTTCGCGCCAGCTGGCTGCCGCGCTCCTTCAGCCAGGGAAAGACCTCGTACACATGGCTGAGGCGCACATTGCGCTCAGCCCAGGTCGGACGGTGGTAAGCCCCCATCAACAGGTTCTCGAGCACCGTCATCTCTGGAAAGAGCAGGTCGCCCTGCGGGATGTGCACGACGCCGGCGGCGGCGATGGCGTCTGGGCGCCACCGCGTGATGTCCTTGCCGTTGAGCAAGATCTGCCCGGTCCGCGGCGGCAACAACCCGGTGATGGCTCGAAGGAGCGTCGTCTTGCCATGGCCGTTTGGACCCAGCACGATCACGCCCTCGCTGTCGTTGACGACCAGGTCGATGCCATGCAGGACCTCGCTCCCGGCGTAGCCCGCCACCAGGCCCTTGACCTCAAGCATTGGCGGGCTCCGCTTCGGGGCCCATCGGCCGCGCCGTGCCGAGATACACCTCGATCACGCGCGGGTCGCGAAGGACCTTGGACGGCGGGCCTTCGGCGATCTGCTGGCCGTGGTGGATGACCAGGATGCGATTGGCCAGCGCCTGGACCGCCTTCATCACATGCTCGATCATCAGGATGGTGACGTCGGTGCCGGCAATGACCCGGATGAGGTCGATCATCTGCGACCGCTCTGCCGGGTTCAGCCCACCAAACGGCTCGTCCAGCAGAAGAAGGTGAGGCCGGGTGGCGAGCGCGGTTGCCAGCATCAAGCGCTTCCGCGCCAACACGGGGAGGCTGCCGGCCAGGGACCGCTGCTGTTGTGCGAGCCCGCAAAGCGCAAGCGCCTCAAGAGCGGCTTCGATCGCGGATTGACCGAACGTCAGGACCGGGTACTGGCCCTTGCGGCCGAAGGTGCTTCCAACCAGGACGTTCGTCAGGACTGTCTGGCTGTCGAATGCGACTGTGGTCTGAAACGTCCGCGCCAACCCCAGACGGCATATGTCGTGGGCGCGCAAGCCCTGGATCTCACGATCCTGGAACCTGATCGACCCGCTGGTAGCGGGGTTGATGCCCGAAATGCAGTCGAAAAGTGAAGTCTTGCCGGCGCCGTTGGGCCCGACGATGGCGTACACCTCGCCGGGCTCAACTGCAAAGCTCAGGTCGCTGACCGCGAGCAAGCCTCCATAGGCCTTACTGACCTTCTGGCACTCGAGGATCGCCACTTGTGAGCCCCCGGCCTTGCGGCCCTGCGACCCTTACTGCATCCAGGAGGGGAGCACGAACGTGCCGCTGGTGAAGGGCGTCGGCGAAACCACCTTCTGCACTCCGTTCTGGATCTGAACGATGATGTGCGGCTGGCCGATCGATGCGTCGGCGGTCTCGGCCGGGAACTGACGTCCCGTGTGGTCTTGAAACGAGATCGAGCCGGTGGTGCCGCGCCAGATGACAGATTCCGTCGCCTTGGCGACAGCCTTGTAGTCCTTGGGGTTCCCCGAAGCGGCCACGGCGGCGGCCCACACGTTGACCTCGTCGTAGCAACCGCCGGCGTTGGCCCAGCCCGGCTGCGCGTTAAATTTCGCGGCGTAACGCGCGCGAAAGTCGTTGCCGATCTTGTCAGGAAGCACGCCGAGCACAGTCGCCCAGACGATTCCATTGGAGGCCGGGCCGGCCAGGGTGAGGTACTCGGGAACCGACGGCCCATATTGCTGATAGACAAGGGTCTTGGTCGGCGTGGCGGCCCAGGCCTTCGCCATCGCAGCGTCGTCGGCCGGCGAGAAGTCGCTGGTGAACAGCACGCTGGGTTTTGCCGCCTTGACCTTTGACAGCACCGGGCCCCAGTCGGGCACAGCACCTTCGCTGACGCCTTCGTTGGTCACAACGGTCCAGCCGAGGGCCTTGATCTGGGTCTCGAAACCGGTGGCGATCGTGGTGCCGTAAGCGCTCTTCCCGCTGATGATCGAGCAGGTCTTCGCGCGCACGTTGAGGAGGCCCTGGTTGAGAGCTCCGTCGACCCAGAAGGCGAAGCCCTGGCCGTACCAGGATTCGGCCGGGTCGCACTGGAAGATGCCCCAGTACTTGGTTGGGTTGGCTTTGTACCGGTTGACCCACGCGATCTGGGTGTTGACGTTGTAGTAGAGCGCGCCGGCGTTGGCGACGATGTCGAACTCGGGGCCGGAGGCGAGGTGGTAGCCGGAGAAGATCACGTCTGGCTTCTCGACGCTCACCGCCCGGTTGAATGCCGTCGTGATCTGGTCGGTGTTGGAGTCCTTGTCGTCGATCTCGACATAGTCGAGGTGGTAGCCGATGAGCCCACCCCTGGCGTTGATCTCGTCGACGGCCATCTTGACGCCGTTCGCCATCTCCTTGCCGTCAGAGGCGATCACGCCGCCGGTCGGAAAGACTCCAACGACCTTGAGGTTGCCCCTGGAGCCCGTGGCGCCTCCAGTCGACGACTTGGGAGCGAGCGCGGTGCCGGCGAGCCCCCCAACGATCAAGCCGCCGACGGCGCCGGCGGTGCCGGCCAGTATTTGCCTGCGGGTTACCTCGCGCTTGGTGATTGGTGTTTCGACCGCCACTTCTATCCTCCCTGAAATGAACCGAGATGGAAATCGGAGCGCCGGCGCGCGCCGTCAGACCCTGTAGTCAACCTTCACCGGTTTGCCGTTGTTGGCCGCCGACTCGTCAATCGCGAAGCACAGTGCCATCGATCTGTACGAATCGTAAATCGCCGCGTGTGATTCGACGTCATTCTCGATGCATTCCATGAAGTGTCGGACCTCAGGAACGAACGGGTGGTGCGTCACATCGCCGGAAGAGGGCTCGATGGTCGGGAAGGTCCAGTAGTCCAATGAGCCGGGGTAATGCTTCCTCGAGAAGACCCTGTTGTTCTGTATCGTGCCGTCGGTGCCGAAAAGCCTCACATTGAAGATGTAGGGCGTCTCGCCCTCGATGACCGAGGAAAGCTTGCCCACCGCCCCGTTCTCGAATCGAAGCGAGGCGACAGTCACCGGGTCGTACTCATAGTTGAGATCCTTCTTGGGGCCGGCCGAAAAGGCCGCGACCTCGCTGACCTCGCCCGCGAAGTAGCGGATTGCGTCAGCGGCGTGGCAGCCCGCGCTGACGAATGCGCTCCCGCCCCTCGCCTTGCCCACCGCCCACGGGTAGCTGGGGTATTCGGTTTTCATCGGGTGCCAGTAGTCGGCTTCCGCATAGATCATTTGCCCGATCACCCCATCCGCCTGCAGCTGCTTGACCGTCTCAAACTGTGGGTTCCACCGCAGCACGAAGGAGGTGACGCTTTTCACCTTGGCGTCTTTGACGGCGTGGTAGATGCGTTTCACGCCTTCGTAGTCCAGGGCTATCGGCTTCTCGATCACAACGTGCCGGCCGGACTTGGCCGCTCTTTCGATCTGGCGGGGCCGAACGTCAGGCGGCGTGCAGGAAACGACGATCTTGACGCGATCGTCGTTGAAAAGCTCATCCTCGGATATGTACTCACGAGCGTCGACGCCGTGCTGCTTCAACAGCCGCCCGGCCTTGCCAGGCGTCTGGTTGTAGATGCCTGTTATCTCGGTCAGAGGATGGTCGCGGAATGCCTTGACGTACTCGCCGGCCACCCAACCCGCGCCGAGGATCGCCACCCCGTACTTCCTGGTCATCGCCGTGTGCACGCCTCCCCCGAGTTGGTGCTTCCTTGGGCCATGGAAATGGATTTCCTACGGCGCGGTTACTATGCGCCGCCTCGCCTGTCGTGTCAAGCGAAGTCGTACCTCGGCGGCATGGGTCGCGTTAGGCTTTGCGGCGACGCCGGAAACCGGACCGGCTCGCAATGTGATGGCGGTCAGTCAGTCTGCGGAGACGAGATGAAAACGATCAGGCGGACGGACCCTAAATACGCGCTGGATTCCCGACACGAGGTCGTTGCGAAGATCGGCATCGGGGAATCCTTCTTGGTTGAAACTCATGACTGCCGTACTGGGACGATCACGCGTCCCGACCAGGTCGGCGACCTGCTCGACACACGGAGGGTCAATCCTGCCACCGGCCCGATATCCGTCGAAGGCGTGACCGCCGGCAGCACGATCTGCATCGAGGTCGAGGAGGTGCGCGTCGACAGCCGGTTCGGCCTGATGGTCACCCGTCCCGGTGTTACCAGCCTGGAGGTCACCGACGAGCCGCAGCTGCGCATTGTCACCTGTGATGACGGTTACGCGGACGTGGGTTCTTTCCGCGTTCCAGTGATTCCGATGATCGGACTGCTCGGGGTGGCCCCGGCCGGCGAACCCGTTTCGACGTTCCGGGGTGCTGAGCATGGCGGCAACATGGACACGCTGCTGATTGGGAGCGGAACCCGGGTGTTTCTGCCGGCCTTTTTCGACGGTGGGTTGGTCTATTTCGGCGACGTCCACGCGTCGATGGGTGATGGTGAGGTCTTCCTGAGCGGGGTCGAGATTGCCGGCCGGATTCTGGCCAGAGTCACCCTCGCTCGAGATTGGATCCTGCCGACACCGCTGGTTGAGACCCATGACGTCGTCGCCGTGGTGGCCGGCGGCGCCACGTTCGACGAGGCAGCGAAGGCTGTCCTGGCGAAAGCCGTCGAAGTGCTGGCCGTCGCGGGTATGGATCGTGTCGACGCGGGATTTCTGATGAGCGCCGCCGGCCACCTCCGGGTCTGCCAGTACATCCCCAATGCCGACCTGGTGCACTGCCGCTTCGAGCTGCCGAAGAGTGTCCTGTCGCTGAACCGGATCAAGATTCCAGGCCTCGGCGCCGGGAGCTGACGTCCAGGCCGCACCTACCAGAATGCGCTTCCGGCACTCAGCCCGCCGTCGACGAAAAGGGTTTGCCCGGTGATGAAGCGCGCGGCGTCGGAGGCCAGGAACACGACGGCGTCGGCGACATCTTCAGGCGTCCCGAGACGCCTCAGAGGTGTGTTGGCGATGGTCGCCACGACGCGATCCGGAAATTGATCCATGTAAGGCCTCGTGAGCGGCGTCTCGATGACGCCGGGACCGACCGCATTCACATTGACCCCCATCGGGCCCCACTCGATGGCGAGGCTTCGAACCAGGCCGGACAGGCCGGCTTTGGTGGCCGAGTAAGCAGCCCGCAGGTCCATGCCGTAGACCGCCGACACGGAGCCCGTGACCACGATGCGCCCCCCAGGCTTGGCCACCAGCAACGGCGCGAACACCTGGCACGTCACGAAAACTCCATAAAGATTGGTGTCGAGCATCTCGCGGAGCGCTTCGTCGGGGAGGTCGAGAGCCTTGATGCGAGTGTTTACGCCGGCATTGGGAATGAGGATGTCGAGCCGCTCAACGTTGTCGCGGAGCGCCTCCAGCGAGCTGCGTTTGCGCACATCGACGAGCTCGGCGGTGGCCAGGGGATCCTGGGCGAATTCTCTGCGAAAGCCATCGATCTGCTCCACGGATTTGCTGACTGCGATGACGCGCGCCCCACTCTGCCGGAGGGCGCGGACGATGGCCAGACCGATCCCGCGCGTGCCTCCGGTCACGAGCGCCGTCTTGCCCTGCAAGCTCATCGCGACCTCTACCGTTGAGCCCGCTCGAATGGCTTGAGGATGTGCTCGGCGAAGAGCTCCAGCTGATGCAGGTCGGCCGTCATGGTGTGGAGGAACATCTCTTCGACTCCAGCGTCGATGCGTTCCTGGATGCGGCGCTGGATGTCATCGATCGTGCCAGTCAGGTAAACGGCTTCGATGTATTCCCATGGCCGCTCGTCGGAGACGACGGCCATCATGTACCGCTTCTGCTCTTCGATGGCCTCCGACCGCGAGCCTCTCTCGCTCAGCCAGCAGAAGTTCTCGTGAGCGACAGTGAATTTCTTCTGTGCCCGGTCGGTTCCCAGCCGGCTGAGCTCAGCATCGATCGCGGCGAGGTCCTCTGCGATTTGCGCCGGGGCGGCGGTCGGCCGGGCGATCCATCCGTCCCACCGGCAGATCCGCGAGAGCACCTTGGCCGACATCTCAGGCTGGTCGGGTGACGCTGCGTGCGCGTACTGGGCACCGCCTGCGACCCAGACCGGCGGGATGTGGCTCAGGGGCTCGATGGTGATGTCGCTCATCTGGTAGTAATGGCCCTCGAACGTCACGTTGCCGCCCTTCAACAGCTGCATCGAGGCCTCGAGAACCTCATCCGTGCGCACCCCTCTCTGCTGCCGAGTGCTCCCGGTGGATTCGAACTCGGGCGGATACCACCCCGTTCCGACGCCGTAGATGAAGCGGCCGCCGCTCAGGTGCTGCAGCGTCGCAATCTCCTTGGCCAGCACCACAGGCTGCCGGGTGGGCAGCACAAGCACCGAGGTGCCCAGCTTGATCCGGCTGGTGACGCCCGCAACGTGCGCAAGGGTCATCAATGGCTCAGTCCAGCTGACGCGGTAAAACCTCTTCGCCGTCAGCAGGTGGTCAGTGATGAAGAGCGAGCTAAAGCCCAATTCTTCCGCTCTCGCCGCAAAGCGGCGAATCTGGTCCCCATGTCCTGCGTCGAGACCCGGAAGGAGGTAGGACGGGACGAATGCGCCCAGCTTCATGACGCCGTCGTCACCATCGATGTCTACGCCTCGCCGAAGGTGGACGGCGCGGTCACGGCTCTTGCACGTACTGGATGAGGACGCCGTCCGCCCGGGCGGGGTCGACCAGGGCTACGAGCGTACCTCGAGCGCCCCGGCGCGGGGTCCTGTCCACGGGAACGAAAGCGTGGCGCCGGGCCGCCGCAAGCGCAACCGTCACATCGTCAACCTTCAGGGCGAGGTGGTGGACACCTTCACCATGCTCGGCGAGGAACGCGGCCAGGTTGGATTTGTCATCGAGGGGCTCGAGCACCTCGATCGCCACAGCGCCAGCGCCAAAGAAGGCCACCCGAACGTCTGGAAAGGTCTCTTCGCCGCAGAACTCCAGGCCCAGATCGGTCTCGAAATGGGGCCGCGCCTCGTCGATCGAACGGACCGCCCAACCAAGGTGGTGGAGTGCCGCCAAATTAGGCCGCTGTTCCCGCCGCCACTTCGCGCGTCAACGATTGACATGTCGCGATGGCCACGACCATAGTATGCGACAAGAAGGCGGAAATCCTTTTCCTTTTTCTCGTCCGGCCGACACGGGATGTGGGCTTCGACCCCGCCGCGGACGCGTTCGATCTGGTCATTCACTGAGGAGGGGACAGTGCCGCGACAGCCGCGCGCGCCGGCCGGGGTCATGGCCGCGACGCGCCGCGCGTCAAACAACGCGAACCGGCTGCCGATCCTTTCGGACGTCGCGCACCAGGCTGCGGTTTCTCTAACCACCGCTTCGCGAGCTCTTGACCCTGACAGCGACCACCCGGTAAGCGACCGAACCCGCGCCCGCGTTCGGGCCGCAGCGACACGCCTGTCGTATCGACCCAACCCGATGGCTCGCGCCCTACGGACTCGGCGAGTGCCGACCATCGCGATCGTCGTTCACGATGTCAGCGATCCATACTTCGCCGAGATCGTCCGTGGTGCGACCGCTGCTGCATCGTCGAGAGGCTTCCTGACCGTGGTCTGCAGCAGCGACCGAGATCCCGTAACCGAGCTGCGCTATGTCGAGATGCTGTGTGTGAGTCGAGTCTCTGGCGTGATCTTCGCGGGCGGAGGCCTCGAAGAACCCAACTACCGGCGCCGCATGAGAGGTTATGCAAAGAACATCGCCCATTACGGCGGAGCCGTGGTCGCCCTCGCCCCGAGAGCGGAGAGGTGGCCGGCTGAGGTGCCGGCCAACCGAATTGGGGCTCGCCTCGTGAGCGATCACCTGCTGTCGCTCGGCCATGTCAAAGTCGCGATGATCAGCGGGCCCGCCTCTCTGCGGACCAGCCGCGAGCGCGAGCTCGGCTACTTGGAGGCGATGAAGCTCGCCGGGCTCAAGCCGGTCATCGTCCGAGCCGACTTCACGCTTGCAGGCGGTGCCGGCGCCATGGCCCGGCTGATCAGCGGGCGCTCGCCGACGGCGGTGTTCGTCGCCAGTGACACCATGGCGCTGGGTGCGCTGTCAGAGCTCGGGCGGCGGGGCGTTCGAGTCCCGGGCGACGTGTCCGTGGCCGGCTTTGACGACATACCCGCGTTGGAGTTCATTCATCCCCGCCTCACCACTGTCCACGTTCGCATGGCGGAGCTCGGTGCCGCGGGAGTGGCTCGGCTGTTGCGACTGCTCGATGGCGACGACAGGGGCTTGCTGACGCGGGTCCACCCCGTGGCGCTGGTGGTCAGAGAGAGCACTGCAAGACCACGCGCAATCAATCGCCCCAGATAGATTCAGGCGGAGTCGCACGAGGAGGGCAAGATGGCATACGACAGGAAGCAGGGCGAGCACCACGTTGCACAGTCGAGCCGGCCCGATTACCGCGTCGCGGTCGGGCGGGCCGAGGTTGCGGTGGGCGCCCCGAGAATTTTTGCGGTGCTCGAACCCGCACGCGCCGCGACGTTGAAAGCCTGGACGTCGACCTTGATCCCAGCTCAGGGCAAGCGGCCGGACGCGGGCAGCGTCGGCGCCGCGGAGTACATCGACGCGACAGTGCTCGCCGTTCCCTCGATTCGCGCGCAACTGCTCCATGGGATCGACGAGGTTGAGAGGCTTGCGCGCGCGACCACCGGAGCCGGATTCGTCGATTGTGCCGCCGAAGCACGCGAAAATATCCTGCGCCAGTTTCAGGCCGCGGACGAGAGCGACGCATTCGATATGGTCAGCGACTTCACGTACGAGGCTTACTACGGCCATCGCGAAGTCCTCGCAGCCATCGAAGTGGAGAACGGATGGCCGGGCACGGCCCCAATGAGCGGGAGCGTCATGACGCCGTTCGACCCGGGCCGGCTGGCGCGCATGCGCTCGAGGCCGCCACACTTCCTGGTGGTTCCGGACGCCAAGAGGGTCGAGCCTTGACCGGAGAAGTCGGGGCCGACGTTCTGGTCATCGGATCCGGAGCCGCCGGCGCGGCCCTGAGCAAGCGACTCTCGGACAGGGGCGCCCGTGTCGTCTGCCTCGAGCAGGGTGACTGGATTGACCGGGGCCGCTTGCCAAAGTCTCATGTCGACTGGGAGGTGCGCGGTCGCCGATTCTGGGCGGCCAACCCCAACGTCCGGCGATGGCCGGCGGACTACCCGGTCGGCAGCCAGGGCCAGGACCCGGTCGACGTTTACATGTACAACGCAGTGGGTGGCAGCCAGGTGGGCTTCGCAGGAAACTACTGGCGCATGGCACCCTCGGATTTCCGCGTCCGCAGCCTGGACGGGGTCGCCGTCGACTGGCCGCTCGACTATGACGAGCTCGCGCCCTACTACGCGATCAACGATGTGGAGGTCGGCGTTGCCGGGCTGGCCGGCGATCCCTGTGGCCCGCCCCGCGATCCGTTTCCGAATCCGCCCGCCCCGATCGGACGGCCGGGCGAGCTACTCATCGATGGGTACGAGAAACTTGGCTGGTACTGGTGGCCGACCGAGCAGGCGATCACGACAGACGCCTACCGCGGGCGGCCCGCGTGCACGAACCGAGGCTGGTGCACTTTCGGATGCCCTCAAGGCTCTCTCTCAACCGCCGACCTCACCTACTGGCCCGGCGCGCTCGAGAACGGCGTCGACCTTCGGACCAACGCACGAGTGCGCGAGATCGTGATCGGGCAGGACGGCCGCGCCCTTGGCGCTCGCTACTACGACAGGGATGGCGTCATCCGCGAGGCTCGGGCCGCTGTTACTGTCGTCGCCTGTGGTGGGCTGGGCACGCCTCGGCTGCTCCTGCTGTCGGCCAGCCCCGCGCATCCGGACGGTCTCGCCAACTCAAGCGGCCTGGTTGGAAAGAACCTGATGGTTCACGTGCAGAGCTTCGCCAGCGGTCTGTTCGACGAGCCCGTCGACGGCTGGAATGGCACGTGGGGTGGCACCGTCTCGACGCGCCAGTTCTATGAGACTGATCCGGCAAGAGATTACGTTCGCGGCTTCATCATGAGTGGCTGCCGCGGCTGGTCGCCACTCAACCTTGCGCTGCAGATCGCACCCTGGGGGTCAGGGCATCACAAGGCGTTCGACGAGCGCATCAACCACGAGGTATCGGTGTACATGTGCGGTGAAGACTTGCCGGAGGCGTCCAATCGCGTCGAGCTCGACTGGTCTCAGCTGGACGATTTCGGCATGCCCGGCGTGCTCACCCACCACGAGCTGAACGAGAACAGCCGGCGATTGGGCCGCGACATGATCGCGCACGCCCACCAGGTGCTGGAGGCGGCTGGAGCCCAGAGCGTCCGCGATTTCGGACTGGCTCCGATCTGGGGATGGCACCTGCTGGGTACCGCACGGATGGGAGACGATCCGCAAACGTCGGTGGCGGACCGCTTCAACCGCGCCCACGACGTGCCCAACCTCTATATCGCCGACGGCAGCAGCATGCCCACGAGCGCCGGAGTGAATCCAAGTGCGACGATCCAGGCATTGGCGCTCAGATGCGCCGATCACATTTGGGAACGCAGGCACGATTGGAGGAGCGTCGAGTGAACCGAACAACGCCCGTTCAGGAGTCTCGACCTGACCGCTTCCTCGTGACCGGAGCCCTCGGCTGCGTCGGCGCCTGGACCGTGCGTGCACTGGTTGACGAGGGCACGCCGGTGATTGCATATGACATGAGCTCCGACCGACACCGATTGGACCTGATCATGACGCCGGTCGAGCTCGAGCAAGTCACGTTCCTCAAGGAGGACATCACAGACCTCGCAGCCCTCGAACACGCGCTTGACCAATACGAGGTCACCCACCTGGTTCATCTCGCTGCCCTTCAGGTCCCTTTCTGCCGTGAGAACCCCGTCCGCGGCGCTCATGTCAACGTCGTCGGCACGACCGCGGTGTTCGAAGCAGCCAAACGCAGACGCGACCGCATCGGCGGAGTTGCTTACGCGAGCTCGGTCGCGATCTACGGGCCTGAGGACGAGGGAGCCGAGAACCCAAGGCCCCTGCCCTCCACCCACTACGGCGTGTTCAAGCAGGCGAACGAGGGGACAGCTCGAATCTACTGGCAGGACGAGGGAGTGCCGAGCATTGGCCTGCGGCCGTACACGATATATGGCCCGGGTCGAGACCAGGGCGTGACGTCGGGGCCGACCCACGCCATGCAAGCAGCGGCGTTTGGCAAGGCGTACCACATCTCCTTCGGCGGGCGCTCGCACTTTCACTACGTCCCCGATGTCGCGCGCATCTTTATCGCAGCGAGCAGGGCGTTGCGAGCCGGTGCCGGAATCTTCAACCTCCCGAGCAAACCAGAATCCATGAGCGAGATGGTCGAAGCGATTGCCGCCGCTGCCCCGGAATCGCGCGGCCGGATCACCTACGAGAACGCGGACCTTCCATTCGCCGTCGACCTTGAGGCGGATGGCCTTGAGGCGGCAATCGGTCCAGTGGGACTGACTTCGCTGGCCACCGGCGTTCGTGAAACTGTTGCGCTCTTCCGCCGGACGAAAGAAGGCGCCGGCACATGAGCGGAGTCGTTCTTCGAGCGACGTGCACCGGAACATAGGTGGCAGACCTCGTCGAGCCAACAATGCGGGACGTCCTCGCGGCGGCTGCTCGAATCAGGCCGCACCTCGCCCCCACTCCCCTCCGCCACTCAGGGGCGCTCAGCGAGATGGTTGGCGCTGATGTCTACCTGAAGCATGAGCTGTACCTGCCGACCGGAGCATTCAAGGTGCGGGGCGGCGTCAATCTCATCTCGCAATTGACGCAACAGGAACGCGACGTGGGCGTGGTTGCCGCCTCGACTGGGAACCATGGCCAATCGGTCGCCTACGCGGCCAGGCTCTTTGGCGTCAAAGCCGTCATCTGCGCACCGACGAACGCCAACGCAGCAAAAGTTGACGCGATGAGGGAGCTCGGGGCGACTGTGAATCTCGTTGGCGCCAGCTACGATGAGGCTCGCCTCGCATGCGAACAGCTGGCCGCTGCGCAGGGCCTCCGGTATATCCATTCAGGGAACGAGCCGCTGTTGATTGCAGGTGTGGCCACGCACACTCTCGAGATCCTGAGCGAGGAGCCTCGCATCGACGTGATCGTCGTTCCGGTGGGAGGTGGAAGCGGCGCGGCCGGTGCGTGCATCGCCGCCAAGGCGATCAACCCGGAGATCGCCGTCATCGGCGTGCAGTCGGAAGCCGCCCCCGCTGCCTACCTCTCATGGCAGCAGAAGCGCCCGGTCGACGCGGTTGCGAAGACATGGGCTGAAGGCCTGGCGACCGGAACGCCGTTCGAGCTCCCGCAACGAATCCTCCAGCGCCTGCTCGATGACTTCGTGCTCGTCAGTGAGGAAGCAATCACCGAGTCGGTACATGTCCTGCTGGCGAAGACGAGGCTGCTCGTCGAGGGTGCTGGTGCGTCACCTCTGGCTGCAGCGTTGGCCTTACGAGGCCGCCTGAGCGGGAGGCGGGTTGCGTTGATACTGTCCGGCGGGAACATCTCGATCCCTCAGCTGAAGGAAGTTCTCAAGACGGGGTAATTTCTCGCGACCCCAGGCGAGCTCGCCGCCGTGACCCAATCGCACCAGCCCGCCCAGAGCTAGATGTCGTGATCCCCTCTCATGGCCTCGATCTCCACGGTGGTGAATCCGAGCTCGCCGAGCACCTCATCTGTGTGCTCACCAAGATCAGGCGGCGGCCTTCGAAGAGTCGCTTCGCCGGAGCTGTACCGAACCGGATGCTTCAGGACCCGCACGCGGCCGGCGCGGGGATGGTCGAACTCGAGCACCGGCGCGATGTGCTTGACAGCAACGTCGTCAAACGTCTCGGTCAGGTTCTTGACCGGCGCGCACCAGATGTCGTGGGCACGAAGTAGCGCGACCCATTCCTCGGTCGTCCGTTCTCGAAAATAAGGATCCAGGATCGCTCGTATCTCGTCGCGCCGGCTGTACGCGATGTCGGGACTCTCAAATGGCGCCAGCTGCGCGGGGTTGCCGAGAACCTCGCTGAGCGCCTTGATCGGTGTCATCGAGATGGCCACGTGCCCATCCGCGGTGGCGTAGAAGCCGTACGGCACCGCGTGGAACGTGTCGGCCAACGGAGACTTCGGGCGCCGCAGCTTTGCACCGTTCAGGTGATAGACGACCGGCTCAGCCTGCAGGTCGAGAGCTGCCTGCACCATGACGAGCTCAACCTTCTGGCCTTCGCCGGTCCGGCCGCGATTGACGAGGGCCGCCAGGATGCCCATCGCCAGCAGGCTCGCGCTGTGCTGGTCGACGACCGCGGCCCCGGCGACAGTGGGCCCCTGTTCCTCCGTCCCAGTGTTGGCGCCGAGTCCTGAGATTGCCTGGATCAGCAGGTCCTGGCCCGGAAGGTGGCTGTAAGGCCCGTCACCGCCGTACCCGGACCCCGAGGCATAGATGATGTCCGGCTTCAGCTTGCGCATGTCCTCATATCCAAGGCCCAGGCGATCCATGACGTCGGGCCTGAAGTTCTCGACCATCACATCGGCGGTCTCAACCAGCCGCCGGGCCGCCTCCACCCCACGCTTGCTCTTCAGGTTTAGGGTCACGCTCCGGAGGTTGCGGTTCTCCATCATGAAAAAGACGCTGACCCCACCCATGAACGTGTCGGCTCCCGACCAGCTGCGCTCCCAGGCTCCCCGTCCGGGCGGTTCGATCTTGATCACATCAGCGCCCATGTCTGCCAGATACTGGCAAGCGGCCGGACCCAGCAGGAACTGGGTGAAGGCCACTATGCGCACGCCCTCCAGCAGCCGCAGACCCTTGGGTTCGCTCACGTGACGAGCTGCATGATGTGCGTGGCCACCATCACCAGCTCGTCGTGCTGGTTCTTGACCTCG
>JBDUAO010000048.1:0-18351 GCA_040004595.1 Candidatus Dormiibacterota bacterium
AGATGGCCGAAGTTCCACGTGAATGCGACCTCGTCAATCTCGGGGTCCCCGAAACAGCGCTTATGAAGTGGCTTAGGCGATCGCGGTCAGCGAGCGCAAGGGTCCCCGGAGGACGCGCGTCGGCAGCGCCCCCACGGATTCTGGTCGAGTCCCCCGAAGACGGCGCAGGAGAGCGGCCGCCCCGACGGAGCACCCGGCGCGTTTCTGTAAAAGCCACGTAACGACTCTGGTGGACTCTGGTGGACAGCCGTCCGCGGAAACGAACCCAGTCGTTGGCGAGAGTGCACCTTTGTTACCTGAGGGCGGCTGTCGTTCTCGTCGAACTGGCTCGGGCTACGTCATGTGTTCCACCCATTGCGCCCGCCATTGTGGCGGGTCGAAGGGAGCGCCGTAAATCTCGGTCGTCTTGGCGATTTTGCCCGCACGCAGCTCAACGAGGACCGCCATCTGCCACGTCTGGCCGTCTGGGTACTTGGCCGATCCGACAAGGAAGTAGATGTCACCAGTCCCCTCAATCCTCATTACGTTGTAACTCGGCCCGACAACCCACTTGTCTTCGTTGCCGATCACCTTGCCAGCGACCTCCTGAGGTAAACCGCTCGGGTAGTTCTCTGCCATGGCACGGACGTTCGCCAAGCCTCGAAGCCGCTCGCCCGACTGCGGATACTCCGTGACCATGTCCGGCGCACATACCTCGGCCTGGAGGTCAATGTCGCGGGCGATCAGACCCTTAACCCATCGCTCGACGACCTGACGGTTTGTCTCGGGAGCCAATTGGCACCTCCTATGAACAGAACAGCCGAACTCAACGCGACGAGTACTCGCCAAGATAGACCCACGCGAACTCCGTTACATCCCGGGGGACGCCGCAAGCAAGCCTGGGACGGAGACGCTTCTCGTCTGCGCCGCCTGCGAGTCAGTCGATCGGTGTCGCGGGGCTGCCAAGTAGGGTTTCGGCGCCTGCCCTCGTTCTCGTGGTCATTGGAATCCCGGAATGCACAGTCATTTCGGTTGAGCTGCTGCAAATCGGAGGGTGCATCCCAGCTGCTCCATGAAACTTTGACCTCGGCCGAAACAGCCGGGCCAGAATGGTGTCTGAATAGTGGGACGGCGACAGAAGGAGATGGATTCCGCGCGCGTACTGTGTCAGATAGTGTGTCAAACCCGGTCCCGGGGCCGGTACCCGGGCAAACTAACGACGATTTCGTATTCAAAAATTTGGTGGACCCGAGGGGATTCGAACCCCTGACCTTCTGACTGCCAGTCAGACGCGCTCCCAACTGCGCCACGGGCCCACGACGAGGAGGAGAAGATGATACCGCCCACCTCTGACCCGACCCCCAACGCCGTTACCATCCATCAGAGCCGCATGAAAACCAGTGAAATCCAGCCTGGCGTTCTGAAGGGCGGAGGTTATCTCGCTCTCCCGGATGCGCCCGGACCTCACCCCGGCGTTGTTGTAATCCATGAGGCTTACGGGCTCAACCAGAACATCAAAGACATCGCCGGCCGCTTCGCGGCCCAGGGCTATGCCGCCCTCGCAGTCGACCTCTTCGGCGGTCGCAACCGTGTCATCTGCATGGCTCGATTCATGACCGGAATGCTCGGCGGGTCGGTGAATCGCTTTGGCATCTCCGAGCTCAAAGCGGCACTCACCCACCTGTCGGCGATGCCAGAGGTCGCTGCCGATCGTGTCGGCGCAATTGGATTCTGCATGGGCGGCGCGTTCGCGATCGCCTGGGCTTGCACCGACAATCGACTGAAGGCCATCGCTCCTTTCTACGGCGCTAATCCACGCCCCCTTGATGCCGTGAGGCGCGCTTGTCCAGTGGTCGGGTCATACCCCGAGAAGGACTTCACCGCGAGTGCCGGCCGCGCCCTTGGTCAGGTGCTCGATACAGCGGACATCGCGCACGACATCAAGATTTATCCCGGCGCCGGTCACTCGTTCTTCAACGATCGCAGTCGTGCGTATAACCAGCCCGCGGCCCAGGACTCGTGGACGCGCGTCGTCAGCTTTTTCGGTCAGCACCTGGCGCCAGAGCGCTGACCGAAGCCGCCTCTTGACTACGGTCGAGTTCGCGCGGGCCAACGCCTCCGCCGGCTGTGATTGACAGCTGCCGGCTGCGACGGCCGGTGAGCCGGTTGCGGCGGCCGCGTGCTGCGCTCGCGGTAATGCCAGGCGCCTTCCTCGAGAAGCCGGTTGGTGTCCAGCTCGCGGATGTCGGGCGCGCCCTGCCGGCTGAGCTTGGTCCACGCCAGCTCGTCTTCCGGAGTGACGAAAGTGAGCGCTCGCCCTGCCTCGCCCATGCGCGCGGTGCGGCCGACCCTATGGGTCAGCCACTGCGCGGAATCAGGCAGCTCGAAGTTGACGACGAGCCCGACGTGGTTCACGTCGATGCCGCGCGCGGCCACGTTGGTCGCGACGAGGATCTGACTGCGACCTTCACGGAAGGACGCCATTGCGCGGTCGCGTATCGCCTGCGACAAGTCACCCTGCAGCTCGACCGTGTTGTGGCCGAGCTGGCGAAGGCTGTGGTTCAGCTTCTTCACGCCGTGCTTGGTGCGCCCGAAGATGATCGCCGTGCCGCCGTGCCGGTTAAGCAGCCGGCTCAGCGTCTGCAGCTTGTGCTCCCGCGCGACACGGAGCATGCCGTGCTCCAGCGTCGGGCCACCTTCAGTTTTGAGCCTTACCTGCACCGCGTCCTGCGTGTGCTTCTCCGCCATGTTGCTGACCCAGGTCGGCATGGTGGCCGATGCGAGCACGGTCTGCGGCTGGTAGGTGAGCCCAAGCAGCTTTTCGACCGACGGAGCGAAGCCCGCGTCAAGCATCTCGTCCGCCTCGTCGAGCACGAGGTACTCGATGCGCGACAGTGACACCTTGCCCTGTCCCACCAGGTCCAGGATCCGTCCAGGAGTGCCGACGACGACGTCGACGCCGCCTTTGAGAGCAAGCCTCTGCGTCGCGTATCCAACGCCGCCGTACAGAACGGTCGAGCGAAGGTCGCATTTCATCGACCGGAGCACCTTCTCAACCTGCAGAGCAAGCTCTCGGGTCGGCGTGACGATGAGGGCCTTGGGCCCGGCGCCGCGCCGGGGCAGCCGCTCGATCATCGGGATCAAGAAGGCAAGAGTCTTCCCTGATCCTGTGGGCGCTTCGATGACGACGTCGCGTCCTTGCATGAGGGCTGGAATCGCTTCAGCCTGAACTTGAACGGGTTCGTCGATTCCGAGTGCGGCCAAAGCCGCGAGGGTATGCGGGCCGACGCCCGCGTCAGCGAATGATGACAACGTTTCTCCTGATCCTCTCTAAGGTCGTATTTGCCGCGACGATCAGGACACCGTTACCGTTACGGCGAGAGAGGACCCGAGCGAGCGGGCCGGCAGGAACCGGCCGAGGCACTCACTTTACCGGTTTCGCCAAAACGACGTTTCCGGCACGATACCCATGCCTCGATGAAGATTCTCGTCACGGGCGGCACAGGCGCACTGGGACGTGACGTGGTGAAGAAGCTGCAGGCGGCCGGCCACACGGCCCGCGTCCTCAGCCGCAAACCAAGCACAGAGCCGGATTGGGCGCAGGGCGACATCGCCACCGGCGCCGGTCTCGGCGAGGCGCTTATCGGAATCGACGCGGTCGTGCACGCCGCGACCGCTGCGGCCCAGCCGTGGAAGCTGCGCGCCACGGATGTCGTGGGCACCCGCCGCGTGCTCGCGATGTCGCGCGCGGCCGGTGTGCGACACGTCGTGTACGTATCGATAGTCGGCATGGAAGGCGTGGCATACCCCTATTACAAGCGCAAGGTCGAGGCAGAAGCCGTCGTGCGCGAAAACATCGTTCCCTGGACGATCCTGCGCGCCACCCAGTTCCACTCGCTCATGGAGACCTTCCTCTCGGCCTTCAGCACGGTGCCTGGCGTGGCGATGGTTCCGAAAGGCTGGCAGTTCCAGCCAGTCGATACCGCGGACGTGGCCGAGCGCATGGTCGAGGTGGTCACCGGGGAACCCGCGGGTTTGCTGCCCGATTTCGGCGGCCCCGAGATGAGGAACCTGGGCAGCCTCGCGGTCCCGTGGCTCGCGGCGCGCCACCCTCACAAGCGGCTCGTCAACCTGAATCTGCCGTTCAAGTTCAGCCGCCAGTTCACCGAGGGACACCTTCTCGCGCCCCATCACAGGGACGGCACTACGACGTTTGAGCAATACCTGGAGACGCGGTACCCTCGCGAAGCATGAACCGCATGGTCAATAGGTTCGGGCGGACCGGATTCGCTGCGCTATCGAGCCTCATCTGGGCGCTGCCGATGGCCGCATGGGCAGGGTCCGCCGACCTCTCCCCAATCGACAAGACCGCCTATCCCTGGATCGCCCTTGCCATCGGCCTGGTGATGCTCGTGGTCTGGATCGTGCTGCTCACCCGCCTCGGCCGTATCCCCGTCGAGCAACGGCAGCGACGTTTTGACATCGGGCAGATGTCGCGGCCCGAGAGGATCTGGATCCTGGCGGCCGCAGCTTTCGGCACTGGGCTGATCGCCTGGCTCAACGCCGCCGCCACAGTCGACTGGGGCCCGCTGGGCGCCGCGGTCGGTGCGGGCAAGACCGGCCCCACGGTATTCGCGGTGGTCCTCGCACTCTTCCTGCTGGCGATGGTCGCCGGCATCTGGTTCAGCTGGCGCAAGGCCGGCACGGCTTACAGCTCCCGAATCAGGTAGCCGCGGCCCCGTTCGTCAATCCGACCCTGCCTGGGAATAGTTGCTTGCGCAAGCAAGTATTGATGGGTAGCTGCGGCAGATGAGCCGCTTCAAATTCCAGGAGGAACGAAAATGATCAGGTACGAAATCGACCCAAGTCACACCAACGTCGGGTTTTCAGCGAAACATCTGGCAGTGTCCACCGTGCGCGGGCACTTCAGCAAGTTCGACGGCTTCTTTGAGGGCCCCGACGACGACTTCACCAAGGCACGCGGCGAGATCAAGATCGACGTCGCCAGCCTCAGCACGAAAACGGACCAGCGGGACGTGCATCTTCGCTCGGCCGACTTCTTCGACGCCGAAAGGTTCCCGTACATGACCTACAAGGTCACCGGCATCGAGCACGTCGAGGGAGACACCTACAAGGTCAAGGGCGACCTCACGATCAGGGAAACCACCAGGCCGATCACGCTCGACGCCACCCTCGAGGGCCGTGTCGCCGACCCGTTCGGCGGCAAGGAGCGCCTTGGCGTCACCGCCAAGGGCCAGATCAACCGGATGGACTTCGGTCTCAACTGGGACGGCCTCGCCGGGGCGATACCCATGGCCAGCCACACCATCAAGCTCGAGATCGACGCCGAGATCGTCGTCAAGGTTGCGGAGGTCGCGCAGGTCTCATAAGGAGCTGAGCGAAGGGGTGGGGGAAAACCCCGCCCCCCAACCGTTGCAATCCGCGAGATCACCTTTACCATGAGCCCGGTGTCAAAGGTCAGCCGCGCTAAGGCGCTGGAGCTGTGGGAGGTTTTGTCGCGGGCACACACCACAATGAACGCGGCAATAGAGAAAGACATGCTCCCCGAGGCGGGCATGCCACTGGCCTGGTACGAGGTCCTTCGGCACCTCAGCCGCGCGCCGCAAGGTCTGATGCGGTACCAGGACCTGGCCAAGGTCGCAGGCATCAGCGACAGCGGCGCTTCCCGCCGCCTGGAGCAGATGGTCAACGCCGGCCTCATTGACCGGAAGTCCTGCCCAACCGATCGCCGCGGGGTCTACGCCCACATCACTGAGGCTGGACAAGCCGCGTTCGAAAAGGCACACGCCGTTTTTCTTAGGAGCCTCGACCGCAACCTGTCCAGCCATCTGGAAACCGACGACGCAGACGCTGTGAGCGCCGCGCTCTCGCGACTTTCCTAAAAGAGGCTCCCTAGCTCGACTCCGCCGCCTTGGCGAGGTTCGACAGCAAGGTTCCGAACTCCTTCGATACGCCAGGGCCCAGCATCCCGCCCAGGAACCCGAGCGGCCCCTTGACCTCCACGGTCTGGCTGATCTTGCTCTCGGCCCCGACCGGTTCCACCCGACAGTTGAAGCGGAACGTCGTGCCTGGGATGACATTCGTCTCGAGAGCGAAGAAACGGCCAGGCTGCACGTCGACGATCCGCATCTTGTGATGCTGGCCGGCTTTGGTGTTCATGATCGCGGTGCTGCCCGTCGCGAACGGCCCCTGCAGCTCCATCGTGTCCACGTTGGGATTCCACTGCCCCCACGTGGAGGTGTCCGACCACACCTTCCACACCTTGTCCGCCGGCGCGCTGCTCACAACCGACGTTCCGTATTCAGCCATGCAGCAAATTCTATAGTCCGCAGGTGAAGTCCTCCGGTATCCCCCTCGGCTACGGCATCGACTTCGGAACCAGCAACAGCGCGATCTCCATCGCGTACCCCGACCATGTCGATGTGCTTCGCCTCGGCACAGCCCGGTCTTCACCCACCCTGCCGTCGTTCGTGTACCTGCATCGGTCGGGCCGGCGGAGCGCCGGCGACGAGGGCGTCAAGACCTTCCTCAAGTCGGGCCACCAGAAGACCGACTGCTGGAAATGCCCGCTCGCCCCCTACGGCTGGGACACCGATTGCCGGCAGTACCGAAAAGGTGGCGGCTGCAGCGACGCGCGCCTTCTGTCTGGCGTGAAGCATGAGCTGGCCAAGCTCGGCTTTTCAGGCACGAACTCATGGGCCACGGACTTCTCCGTGTCGGCGCTGGTCAGCGTCGTCCTCGAGCGCTTGAAACACGAAGCCGACGCGTCGGTCGGACGGACCGCGGACCGTGTCGTGCTCGGACATCCCGTGGTGTTCGCCGGGGCAGACCCGCATGATCGCGCCGCGTCAGACGCGGAGGCATTCAGGCGCCTCGAGCAAGCCGCGGCCACCGCCGGCTTCACTGAGGTCGCATTTCTTCCCGAACCGACTGCGGCTGTGATCGGTGAGGAAACGCACCGCGGCGTGGAGATGGCTGTCGACTTCGGCGGCGGCACATTCGACGTCGCGATCATGGACTCGCGCAAAGGCACTCCGCGCATCACCGGCATTGCCGGCGTGGCGGTGGGCGGCGAGATTCTCGACGGCGTGATGTTCGAGACAAGCGTCGGTCCAGCCCTCGGGCTCGAGCGCCTTCCGAGCTGGCTCTTCAACGAGCTGCGCACCGCCAGCTCGGTGAGGCTGCTGATGGCCGACCCCGGCATCCCTTCGATCCTCGCGAGGATCGGCGGCCGCGAAGCGGCGCTCGCCCACGCCCTCCTTTACGAGGGCCACGCGTACGACTTCTATAAGGCGATCGAAGCCGCAAAGATCGCGCTGTCGGACTCAGAAGAGATCGAGCTCAGCTATCCGCCACTGGGCCTGCGGATCCCACTGAGACGCCACGCTTTCGAGTCGATGATTCGCCCAGAACTCGACCTGGTCAGGCAGGCAATCGAGGCTGCGCTGAGAGAAGCATCGATCGGTGCGCGAGACGTCGACCGCGTCCTCCTGACCGGCGGCTCCGCCTACATCCCCGCGTTTCGAGCTGACCTCGTCGAGATGTTCGGCGCAGATCGCCTCGAGCAGCGCGATGCGTTCACGGCCGTCGTGCACGGCCTCGGTGTTCGCGCGCAGCAGCTATGGGGTGGGGCCTAGCCCTCCGCGACCTGCAGGGGTCGCACGACCACCGGTGGCGCCTTCTCACGCGTCCAGTTCAAGAAAACGATCACCGTCAGCAGGAGCGCGGTGCCCACGAGCTGGGCAGGATAAATCGGCTGATTGAAGCCCCACGGCGGAGGTGCCCAAGCGATCAAGGTGAAGGCGACCGGGTATGCCATCTCGGCGATGGTGGCCAGCGAGGCCGGCGTCTTCGACAGCGCGCGGTAGTAGAGGAGCAGCGCCAGCAACCCGGGCACGATCGCGATCGCGAGAAGGTTGGGCACGAAGTCGCTGAAGCGGTATTGGCCGAAGCCGCCAAGCCCGCTCTGCACCAGCACGATAACCACCAAGACCGGCAACGCCAGCGTGAAGCGCAGCGCGGTCATGCTCCAGAACGAAATCGAGCCGAGTGCAAAGCGACCGAGCACTGTGCCGCTGGCCCATAAAACGGCTGCGCCCAAGGCCAGCAACCCGACCTCGACACGTCCGTTCTGAAGTGCCGACACGGGAGATAACGGGTCGCTCGCGAACACGACCATGTACACCGCGACGATCGCAACCGCCGCCGCCGGCCAGAACCAGGGGCGCCGCCGCTCGCCGAGCACAACCCATGCGAGCGCGATAGCGATCAGTGGCTGGGTCTGCTGCAGGATGACCGTTTCCGCGAACAGCTGATGCTGAGCGGCGATCGCAAATGATGCCGTGAAGAGGATCGTCGCCAGCGCCTCGGCGCCGGCCGCGATGACCGCCACCGCTGTCCAACCGCGTGCCCCCAGAAGCCGGAGCTCGTGGCGGCTGCGGATCAGCACCGGCAGCAGAAACAAAGTGATCAACGCGTCTTCGGCGACGACTATCTGAGTCGCGCTGAGATGCTGGACGAGCTGATTGCGGAAGTACGCATCCGACGCCCACATGGTGGCCGCCAGCGCCACAAAGACCACAGCGTATCGATCGATAACTCGACTCATCGGCGCAACTTCAAACGGCCTGGGCAGCCGATTGCTTCCAACTTCACAGGCCCCTCCGATTCGGCATGGAGGCCTCGATGACGTCTGCCGCGCGGACATCGCCGGGGTGCGCCCTCTCTCGAAGCCGGTCGGCGACCGCGTGCTTGGTCACCGCGCTCCCAGAGGGTCCCGCCTTCAACTTGACATGGCTGTTCACGATCCGCAGGCGAATCGTGGCCAGCTGGTCGAGGCGCGAACCGTAGAACTTGCCCACCTCGATGGGCTCATAGGAGGCGCCAGGCTCATATGCACGTACAAGCCGCGACAGCGCACCGGCCACATCCTCTGGCTTGGTCGACACGAACTCCGCGTCACACTCAAAAGCCACCGCTCGGAAATGAAGCGTGGCTTGACCTGCGTCGCGTGGGCTCACCCAGTCATGGGGCGACCAGGCAAGAAAGTCCGACACGAAGAAAGTGACGCGAGGGTTGGCGTGGACCGCGCCGAGCGTCGGATCCGCCTGGACGCAATGAAGCTCGATCTGGTCGCCGGTTCGGACGAATGGCAGGATGCTTACCTGTGGGTACCCTTCGGGCGCGCACGCCACCAGCGTGCCGTGTCGCATCTCGGCTACGAAGCGGTCGGCTGACTCCTGGTCGGACGGGTAATTGGGGCTGGGGTACACCCCAACAGTGTCGCTTACGCCGCGGCTGCTAGCAGGCCTGGGCGCTGTGTCCGAAAGCGCCATACGGACCGCCAATTCCGGTCGTCATCGGACCCGCAAAGCTGTAGCGTCCGTCGGCCGGCGCCAGGCCAGGATCCTCTCCGTCGCGCGCAAACCAGTTAAGGAACAGCTCGTCCTGCGGGTGCCAGACGTTGCCCGCCGCGGCATTCGGGTTGCCCGCAATCGGGAACCAGACGCCGGTCAGCGGGTCGCCGATCTCCAGCTCTGACGCGCATGCGCCTGATGGCGAGGTCGGGACGTGGTACGGCTGCACGACGTTGATCCCGAACGGATCGTCGATCCATTCCGCGACCTCGTGGCTGAGCGAGCTGATGTCCGAGAGGCCTGCGTAGGGAGCAGGAAAGCGCGGGAACGTGTTGGGAGTGAGGTAGGCGGCGTAGACGAAGGTGCGCACCTTCTCCTTGCCGGCGAGCGTGATCGGCGCATCGCTGGCCGGCGATCCGGCGCCGTGGCCGCCAAGCGTGCAGCAGTGGAGATAGTTCGCGTCCGAGTACAGGACGACGTTGTTGGTCAGGAAGATCGGAAGGACGGTCGGCCTCAGCTCCATCTCATCGATCAGGTGCGCGAGGCGCTGCCGGAACCAGGTGGCATCGACTCGCCCGATCAGCACGCCCAGTGGATTCGAAACGGCGACACCGGCGGTCTCAGGGACACGGATGGTGACGGTCTCGGCGACACGCGGCCGGCCGAGGATCACGTGGTAGCCAGTCCCCACCTTGCCAAACTGCGCGCGCGCGAAAGCGTCCCCAAACTGCACCCCAGAATCTCCGGTGAGTGGAAAGGCGGTCGGCGTGAAGATGGGCGAGGCGATGGTGTCCGCGACGTTGTCAGCCCCGTTCATCGTCGCGGCCAGCGCAGCTGGAAAGTAGTTCCGCGGCGGAACGTTGAGGACCGAGACGTCCTGGGCGCCAGCCACGAACGTGAAGCTCAGCGGAATGATCCTGGTCTCCACCGTCGTCGACTGCCCGAGGCGAGGATCCGATCCGACCATCGTTAACGGGTAGCTGACCTGGTTGGTGGGATCGGTGAAAGACGAGCTCCAGTGGGGGACGGTGCGCGGCTTCCTGGACGAGGCGTTGCCATGCTCGGAGTCAGACGATGAGGTGCTGTGCTCGTCAGCGCCGGCCGCGAAAACGCCCGCCGACGGTGCCAGCGCCGATACCAGGAGCGCCAAGCCCACCAGCGCCCACGACACACCTAGTTTTCGAGACTTCACCTGACTGCCACTCCCATCCTTTTTGCTTCGTGCACTTACGCCCCGAAGAGGGGCACGTGAAGAATAGGGCGACCAGGAGTCATTTCATACTCCCTTAACGCGAATTCTTTAAAAGGCTAGCCTTCGTCCTCCGCGACGGACGGCTCCAGCGCGATTTCGGGGTGCTGCACGACGTAGATCTCCTCGTGCCGGTCGTGTCCCTCGAGCCGGCGCTTGCCAACGCTGACGAGCCGGATGTCGTCGCGCAGGATGTCGACCACGATGGAGTAGGTCGCCTCGGAGACCAGGATCTGGTTGCCGACAGCCCGGCGCCGCATCTTGGCGCAGCGGTTGACCGCCGGCGCCCGATAGTCGCGATCCTGGGCGTCGGCTTCCCCGGTCAGCACGGCCATCCGGACGCTGATCGGGATCCTGTCGGTCCAGGGTTCGGACATCAGCGCCTTCTGGGCATCGAAGGCCGCCACCACTGCATCCGTCGCCCGAAGAAAAACGGCGAAGAAGCTGTCGCCCTCTCCTCTTTCCTTGAGCACCACGCCGCCGTTGCCCTCGATCGCGGCGGTCAGGAGCTGGTCGTGGCGCTTCATCGCCGCGTACATCTGCGCCCGCTTCTGCAGCCAGATCGGCGTGGACTCGACAACATCGGTCATGAGGAAGGTGACAACGCCATCGGGCAGCAGGTCGCCGTTGACGGGTCCGGGGGCCGTTAGGGCGACATCGCCGCCGCCATCCCTCGGATTCAGGTTGGCGACGACGCCGAGGTAGTCGTCGATGGTCTTCGCCCGGCGGAAGAAGTGGACGTTGTAAGCAGGCAGGAAGCTCCAGCTCGAAAAGCCATCGCCCACCTCGCCCTCGCGGCAGATGTCAGGGGCCACCCCCAACAGCTGCCCCAGCTTGGCCGTAGCCTGCGGGTCAAGCTTCAGCTCTCGAGCCGCCTCATCGCTGGTCACTCGAGCGACGGCCTGGTCGGCGTCGACGGCAAGGCGGATGGCCTGCACGAAGGTGTCGAGCTCACCCTGGACGTCCCTGCAGCGATGCAGCTGTTCGAGGCTCAGCTTCACCTCGGAGTCGCCGTTCGACTCCGCATCGGGCGCGAACATCGCGATGACCCGCTCAAAGGTCTCGTCCACGGCCAGCTCGCGGCTGGCGCGCTGATAGAGCTCGCCGGCGGTCGGCCACCGGCCGTTGGCCACGAAGTAGGTCGCCGCCGCCTGCTCGTAAAGCCAGGCCGAACCGCTCAGCTGAAGGTCCACGCCGAGTGCCACCTGGAGGAAGGCGACCATCGTTCGGTGGAGCTCCTGGACGAAGACGAAACCGCCGACGCCGGCGACCTTGATCTCGCGGTCGAGACCGAGCGAGGGGTTTGGCCTGGAGGCGCCATCGCCGTAGGTGAAAGCCTCGACCGCGACGAGGTCACCGTGGTTTCGGAGCTTGATCCGGGTCTGCGACACGCGTTGCCCGGGCCCGGCGACATCCGGGTTGTCGGCCACGTGGACCAGGCCGCCGAGACCCCATGCCCGCTGTATCGGCGACCGAAGCTGAGAGGTGAGCGAGTAGAAGCGCTGGATGAAGACCAGCGCCTCTTTGCCGACCCCCGTGTCATAGCCATCCTGGCGGACGGCGCGCAGATCGTCCTCCCAGGCGGCGGTCACGGCTGCTCTCAAAGCGACGACGCCGGGCTGCATGGGCTTGCTCCTGAACCGGGCGGTCGATCGTGCGGGGTTACGCGGCAGCAAAGGGTAGCCCGCCCGCAAAAGGGTTCGCTACGTTCAACGTTTGAGAATGCCGTCCGGGTCTGCAAAAGGGTTGCAGCGCCGGCCCACCCGTGGGATGTTTACCGGGTGACCGCTCCCGACGACCAGGCGATCGAGACGATGCAGGTCGAGGAGCGCCGCTACAAGCCCTCGCCCGAGTTCAGCCAACAGGCGAACGCCCAGCCGGAAATCTACCATCGCGGCTTCGACGAGTTCTGGACCGAGGAGGCGAAGCGGATCTCCTGGTTCGAGCCGTGGCAAGGCCTGTACGAGTGGAAGCCGCCGTACGCAAAGTGGTATCTCGGCGGCAAATTGAACGTCTGCTACAACTGCGTCGACCGCCACGTCGAGGCGGGCCATGGGGACAAGGTCGCTTTCTACTGGGAGGGCGAGCCCGAGGACGACCGGCGGGCGTTCACGTTCGCCGACCTCCAGAAGTCGGTGGTGCGGGCGGCCAACGGACTCAAGAAGGTCGGTGTCAAGAAGGGCACCCACGTCGCGATCTACATGGGCATGATCCCCGCGCTCCCGGTGGCCATGCTCGCCTGTGCCCGCATCGGCGCGCCCTTCACCGTCGTGTTCGGCGGGTTCAGCGGAGAGGCGCTGTCGGACCGAATGAACGACATGCAATGCGAGGTGATGCTCACCCAGGACGAAGGCTGGCGCCGCGGCAACCGCGTGCCTCTCAAAGCCAACGCTGATGCCGGCATGGCCTCGTCGCCCACGATCAAAACATGCGTCGTGATCAAGCGGACCGGCGGCGACATCACGATGAAAGAGGGGCGCGACCTCTGGGCCGAGGACGTCATGAAGGGCGTCAGCGACGATCCCGCCTCATGTCCCTGCGAGCCGATGGACTCGGAGGACCTCCTCTACCTTCTATATACGAGCGGGACGACGGCCAAGCCCAAGGGCATCATCCACACCACCGGGGGCTACCTGGTCGGCGTCGCCACGACCCATCACTACATCTTCGACATCAAGCCGAATTCGGTGTACTGGTGCGCGGCGGACATCGGGTGGGTCACGGGCCATAGCTACATCGTCTTCGGACCGCTCGCCAACGCCACCACCGGGATCATCTACGAGGGCACTCCCGATTTCCCCGACAAGGACCGCTGGTGGCAGATCGTCGAGCTTTACAAGCCGGACATCCTCTACACCGCCCCGACCACGATCAGGACGCACATGAAATGGGGTCCCGAATACGCGGCCAAGCACGACCTGAGCTCGCTGCGCCTGCTGGGCAGCGTGGGAGAGCCGATCAACCCCGAGGCGTGGGTTTGGTATCGGGAGCACATCGGCGGCAACCGCACGCCGATCGTCGACACGTGGTGGCAGACCGAGACGGGAATGATCCTCATCACGCCTCTGCCCGGCATCACCACCCTGAAGCCAGGCTCGGCGACGAAGCCGTTTCCCACCATCGATGCGGCGGTCTTCGACAACAATGGAAAGGAGGTCCCGCCGGGGGGCGGTGGCTATCTGGTCATCCGCAAGCCGTGGCCGGCGATGCTGCGTGGCATCTACGGCGACCCCAAGCGATACGAGGAGACGTACTGGAGCCGCTGGAAGGACACGTACTTCGTGGGTGACGGGGCGCGCATCGACGAGGACGAAGACTTCTGGCTCCTCGGCCGGGTCGACGACGTCATGAACGTGTCGGGCCACCGCATCTCGACGATTGAGATCGAGAGCGCCCTGGTGAGCCACAAGGCGGTGGCGGAAGCGGCGGTCGCGGGGCGCAACGACGCGCAGACCGGGCAGGCCATCGTCGCCTTCGTCACGTTGAAGAGCGGACAGGAAGGCTCGCCCGCGATGATGAAGGAGCTGCGCAACCACGTCGGCACGGTGATCGGAAAGTTCGCGGCGCCGGCCAACATCGTGTTCACACCCGAGCTGCCGAAGACCCGGTCGGGCAAGATCATGCGAAGGCTGCTGCGAGACGTCTCCGAGAACCGGCCGCTGGGCGACACCACCACCCTGGCCGATCCAACAGTCGTCGCCGAGATAGCACGACGTGGCAAAGAAGAGGCGGCGAAAGAAGAGGGGTAGCCGGCCTTACGCGTCCTCCACGCTTGGCTCACACTTTCCCGCAGTGACGCTCGACCCCGCGATCGAAGCCCCCGCCCACACGGACGACCCGAAAACCCCGGACGTGCCCGACGTTCCGATCCACGCGCAGCCCGCGCCACGCCGCCCCCGCCGCAACTCGCTCCCCTCCGCCAACGTCCTCCTGGCCCTCCTCGCCTCTATCGCCGTCCTGTACGCATCCTTCATGGGGGCCGGCCCCCTCCCGGCCCTCGGCCCCACCTTCAACCCGGCGACGGGCGCCTGGAGCATGGCCGCCGACGCGGCCCCCGTCCACAGCGAGACCCTCACCATCTCCGGCCTCCAGCAACCGGTCCGGGTCCTGTTCGAGAAGGACGGCACCGCCCACGTCGTCGCGCAAACCGACGCCGATCTCTTCCTGGCCGTGGGCTACGTGCACGCCCGCTTCCGCCTCTTCCAGATGGACCTCTTGCGGCGACAGGGCGCAGGGCGACTGTCGCAGGTGGTTGGCAAGGCAGCCCTTGACAGCGACCGCTTCGAGCTACAGCTGGGCCTTCTGAGAACCGCTCAGCTGGAATGGGGGCAAGCCGACGACGTCACCAAACTCGCCCTGACGGCCTACGCCAAAGGCGTGAACGACAGGATCGACGAGGCGAAGAAGTCGCACCAGCTCGACGTGATGTTCACGCTCCTCGGCTATCAGCCAGAGCAGTGGACGCCAGTCGACACCCTGCTCGTCAAGGGCGACATGACGCAGACCCTCAACTTCACCGACACCCCACTTGTCATGGAGCTCCTGACCAAATCGCTCGGCCCGGACCTCACTTCGACCTGGTTTCCGACCCTGCCCCCAAACCCACAGTCGCCATACGACCCTGGTCCGTATCCAAACGCCTCAAAGCCGGCGCCGATCCCCGTATTGAAATCGGTCACCGACTCCCAGGCAGCCACCGCCCTGGCGCTGCACGACCGCCTTGCGAACCTGCCACCCGGCCTCCTGGCCACCGGCGGCGCCAGCAACAACTGGGCCGTGGGCGGCGCGAAGAGCGCGAGCGGCGGCGCGCTGATGGCGGGCGACCCCCACCTCCATCTCACGCTGCCTTCGATCTGGTTCCAGCTGACCGAAGACTCGCCCGACTATCACACGAGCGGCGTCAGCATCCCGGGCACGCCGGTTGTGCTCATCGGCCACAACCAGCACATCTCCTGGAGCCTGACCGACGCCCAGAACCAGCAGACCTTCTTCTACGAGGAGAAGGAGGACGCCGCGCACCCCGGCCAGTATTTCTGGAAGGACGCCTGGCACGACTACGACACTGTCAAGTACGACATCCCGGTCCTCGGCGGCGCCACCGACCACCTCGTCGTCAAGCTCAGCACCCACGGTCCGGTGATCAGCGAGCGGGGCCTCACGACATCGGTGTGGTGGGCGGGCAACATCCCATCGCAGGACTTCGGAGTACTGATGCGGGTCGGCCAGGCTTCCAACTACCAGGGCTTTCGCGACGCGCTGCGCGACTGGCACTCGCCGACTCACAACTTCGTGTACGCGGATGACGCGGGCAACATCGGCCTGATCTCCGCGGGTTATTACCCGCTCGTGGCGCAAGGACAGCCGTGGCTGCCGATGCCAGGCACCGGCGAGTACGACGTCACGGGCACCGTGCCCTACGACGACATTCCCCAGATCTACAACCCGCCCAGCAACATCGTGTGGAGCGCGAACCAGCGCCAGGTCGGACCCGACTACCCCTATTACATCGGCACCGCATCCAACTTCTTCGACCCGGGCTACCGCGCCAACGAGATCAAACGAGTGCTGAGCCAGGACGGCAAGCTCAGCGCCGCGGACATGATGGCGCTGCAGACGGACACGCGCGATTTCCTCGCGTCGGAGATCACACCGATTCTGTTACAAGCTCTGTCGGGCGACCAGCTCACATCGTCACAGCAACAGGCGCGCGATTTGTTGACGAGCTGGGACTTCCGGATGGAAACAGGATCCGCCGCCGCATCGATCTGGTCGACGTTCTGGCAGTCGTACCTGTCGCAGACGTTCGATCCCACGTGGAAGGCAAAGAACGTCTCGGTGGACCGGCACGAGCTGGACGATGCCTTGGGGCAATTCCTTGAAGCGTCCACCCTCAGCTCGCCGGGATCCCAGGAGGCAACGCTGCGCGCGTCATTCCACGACGCCTTTTCCACCTTGAGCAAGACTCTGGGCGGCGAGCCCGGATCCTGGACATGGGAAAAGCTCCACACCCGCGTGCTCGAAAACCTCGCCCAGATCTCCGGGCTCGACTACGGCCCTCGACCCGACCGCGGCGATGGCAACACTCCCCTGGCGGCAGGCGGCGATCCCTCGACCCACGGCCCGAGCTGGAGGATGGTCGTCGACTGGGGCACCAAGACCTTCAGCGGCATCTATCCCGGCGGTCAGAGCGAGAACCCCGCCTCCGCGTGGTACACGAACAAGGTCGACACCTGGTGGAGCGGCCTGTACGCGCCAATGCTCTCCGCCGACGAGGCGTCGTTCGCACCCGGCGTGGCGACATGGGGGATGCAGCCGTGAAAGGTTGGCTGCTCCTTTTCGCCCTGGTCGGCGGCACCGCCATCGCGCTGGGCGGGGTGCTGGTCGGGGCGTGGTGGCTGACGTTTCCCGCCGGCATGCTGGTCGGCATCACCGTACGGGACGCGAGGCTCGCGGTCCCTGCCGGAGCGCTCGCCGGCCTGCTTGGTTGGGGCGTGCCACTGGCGCTGATCCAGGTTCGTGACGGCCTCGGCCCGGCGGCACGCAGCCTTGCGGCGATCATGGCCTTCACGGGCCAGCCCGCGATCCCGCTCGTCCTCACCTGCGTGGTCGGCCTGCTGCTGGGATTGACCGGCGCCTGGCTAGCGTCAGCTCTTCGAGGTCTGCTCGTCCCAGCAACTCGCTAACAGCACGATTTCACCCCCGTGCCAGGCGTCTCGATGGCTATCCAGTGAAGGCCGCCATCCTCAGTCCGCGCAATTCCGCCCCGGACAGTGCCGAAACCGACGCTTGAATCCGCGAACACGAAATCAGCAGGGACTGGCGCGGCTTGCGAATAGGCAGAGCGGTATCCATGCCAACTCGCGCCGGCGTCGGTGGTCTCAATTGACTCATCGGGGCGCGTCAGCTCGAGCCAGCGAGAAGCAGTCACCAAAACGACATTGCCGTTTTGCGGAGGCGCCGTGGCTACGTATGCCCAGGTTGCCCCTCCATCAGTCGATCTGAAAACGTATTGAGCTGAGCCCGACATCTGCCAGGCCGGGGCCAATAACGTCGATGCGAATGCTCTAACAATTCCCGGTTGCAGTGCGATGCAGTCGATGCACGTCGTCTTGAATCCGGGCGGTTCAGGCAGTGGCTGGGAAGCTAACCATGACCGTCCGCCATCGTTCGTCCGATATATGACCGCGGGGTGACCTGGATCCGAGGCGTCGAGGAACCCGCGGTTGGAATCGACGAACGAGAGACCCTGCTTGCACTGCGCGTTTGCAATGCCGTTTGATCCAAGTGGCTGCCAGGTGAGGCCCGCGTCCATCGTGTGCCAGATCGAGATGGTCTCGGCTTTGCAGTCACCGGTTGGCTGACCGCTGATACTGAACCAGCCCTCGGTATCACTGACAAATGAGATATCCGGTCCGAAATACTTGACGGAAGCCGGAACGGGCCGCTGCTCCCAGGTGAGGCCGCGGTCAGTCGTGCGATACAGATATCGAAAATCCACAATGGTCCACAAGACATCGGCGGACGCTGCGCTCAGTTCTGCGAACGAAGGCATCGGAATCCGTCCGGGAGGCTTGGTGAGAACACCAGGTACGGAAGCCGCCATGGGCGTGGCGGTCGGCGTTGTCGCCACCACAGGCCGCGGTTCGTTTCGGGCCTGACGCGCAAGGAGCAGCACACCCACGGTCGCGAAGACGAGCACCACTGCGGCCACCGCAGCCAGGGCCGGCAGGAAGTTGGACGCCGGCC
>JBDUAO010000049.1:0-18121 GCA_040004595.1 Candidatus Dormiibacterota bacterium
CGCGACCGGTTCGTGTTTTTTCTTGCCCTCCTCCTGGTCGCCGGTGCGGCCTTGACGAGCAGCTTTGTCGCGGCGAAGCGCCCGGTCACCACCAGCAAGTTCGACCAGACCCGTTTTGCTGCTCCCATCCCCGCCAACTTCGACCACTTCGATTTCTCCAATCTCTGGCTGGCCACCAACCCCCAGCCCAACCTGCCCATCCACGGCCAGGCGGCCTACCTCGTCGACCTCGACACCCGCGTCGTGCTGTGGCAACGCGACCCCGAAACCTCGCGCGCCCCGGCCAGCCTGACCAAGCTCATCACCGCGATGGTGGCGGCCGATGATTCCACGTCGCTGGACCAGGTGGTGCAGGTCGCGAAGGCGGCCACTCAGATCACGCCGAGCGTCATGGGCCTCTCGACCGGCGAACGCTTGACTGTGCGCCAGCTGCTCGACGGCCTGTTCCTCGACTCGGGCAATGACGCCGCCGAGGCGCTCGCCCGCGGCATCGTGCCGCGCGACCGCTTCATACGCCAGATGAACCAGAAGGCTTTGAGCATCGGCCTCACCGCCAGCCACTTCGTCAACCCCAGCGGCCTCGACGCCGCCGGGCATGGCATGTCAGCCCACGACCTCGTGCACGTTGCCGCCTACCTCGACAGGTACTACCCGGAGCTGGCGGCGATCGCGGCGACGAAGGACATAACGATCCCAGCCTCGAGCACGCACAAGGCTTTCTATCCGCACAACCTAAACGTCATGTTGTGGTCGTACCCGGGAGCGACCGGGCTCAAGACCGGCCTCACCGACGACGCGGGCGGATGCATGCTGACCACTGCAACGCGCGGTGGGCGACACCTCATCGTCGTCGTCCTCAACGCGACAGGTCTCTCGGCCGCGGACGCCACCGTGCTGCTGAACTATGGGTTCAGCGTTCACCCGCAGCTGGCCCTGTGGCCCGTCCCGATCGCGACCCCTTGACGGCCTAGACTTCCGATTCGTGGTTCGCCTCAAAGGACTGAGCGCGCTCGAGGTGTTGGATTCACGCGGCAATCCGACGATTTCGGTCACCGCATTCACCGAATCTGGGAGCGGCACGGCCATCGTGCCTTCGGGAGCTTCGAAAGGTAAGCACGAGGCGGTCGAGCTCCGCGACGGCGACCCCACGCGGTATGGCGGCAAAGGTGTCCAGAAGGCCGCATGGAACGTCGAGAACGACATCGCCATCAAGGTGATCGGCATGGACATCTCGGACCAGGCTGCGCTGGATGCGACGCTGATCGAGATCGACGGCACGCGGGACAAGTCTCGCCTCGGCGCCAACGCGATCCTCGGCGTCTCGCTGGCCGCGGCCCGCGCCGCCGCCGCCGCGATGGAGACTCCGCTGTACCGCTACCTCGGAGGCGCCCAGGCCCACCTGCTGCCACTGCCGATGGCCAACATCCTCAACGGCGGGGCCCACGCCGACACCTCCGTCGACCTGCAGGAGTTCATGGTTTGCCCGGTCGGGGCACCTTCGTTCAGCGAGGCGATCCGCGCGGTGTCCGAGGTGTACCACGCGCTCAAGAGCGTGCTGAAAAAGCAGAAGTTCGCCACCGGCGTCGGCGATGAGGGAGGGTTCGCGCCGAACCTGGCGTCGAACGAGGAAGCCCTCAAGTTGATCGTGGATGCCATCGTGGCCGCCGGCTACCGGCCGGGCGACGATGTCGCGCTGGCCCTCGACCCGGCCGCGAGCGAATTCTTCAAGGACGGCAGCTACGTCCTCGCGGGTGAGGGCAAGACCCTCACGGCCACCCAGATGGTGGACCTCTACGAGGGTTGGATCAAGCGCTACCCGATCATCAGCATCGAGGACGGCATGGCCGAAGACGACTGGGCTGGGTGGAAGCTTCTGACCGATCGCCTTGGGGATCGCGTGCAGCTCGTCGGCGACGACCTGTTCGTCACCAATGTCGAACGCCTCACCGAAGGCATCGACAAGGGCGTGGCCAACTCGATCCTCATCAAGGTCAACCAGATCGGCACCCTCAGCGAGACGCTTCAGGCGATCGAGGTGGCGCGCACAGCGCGCTACACCGCGGTCATCTCTCACCGGTCCGGTGAGACGGAGGACACGACCATCGCCGATCTCGCTGTCGCGACCGGCGCGGGGATGATCAAGACCGGCGCGCCGGCGCGGGCGGAACGCGTCGCGAAGTACAACCGCCTGCTCGCCATCGAACGCGAGCTGGGGGGCGGCGCCTTCTACGCCCAGGCATCGAGCCTGCCGTGAAGCAGGCGTCGCGGGCGGTGCACGGCGGCCGAGGCCGCAACGCCGGCATGAGCGGCGTACCGCTCGCGCCTGACCTGAGCCCGGCGGCCGTCCACGTCTACACCGACCTCGACGAGTACGACGCGGTCGCTCGTGGCGAGCGACCCGGCCATTACTACGGGCGCAACTCGAACAGCAACCGGACGATGCTTGAGGAGGCGGTGGCCGAGCTCGAGGGCGCCGAGGCCGGGGTGGCAACAGCCTCCGGCATGGCCGCGCTGTACCTGGCGATCCTTGCGCTGGCGCCGAAGCCGGTGACGATCCTGGCCGGGCGGGAGCTTTATGGCGGTACCCTCGCGCTTCTGCGCCACGACCTCGAGCCCGCCGGGTACGAGGCGAAGCTCGTCGACCTGGCCGACCTCGAATCGGTTCGGCGCGGCATGGAGGTCGCCGGACTCGTGCTTGTAGAGACCATCACCAACCCGCTGTGCCACGTGCCGGACCTGGAGGCGATCATCGAGATGGCGCGCCGGCGCGATGTGCCCGTGCTGGTCGACAACACGTTCGCGAGCCCGGTGTTCTGCCGTCCGCTGGAGCTCGGCGCCACCGCCGTGATGCACAGCGTGACCAAGTACCTCGGCGGTCACTCCGACCTGCTCGCGGGCGTCATCGTGGGCAGCAGAGCTCTGATGGCCGCCGCGCGGACGAAGTCGGTGCGGACGGGGACGCCGCTGGGTCCATTCGAATCGTGGCTGGCGCTGCGCGGCATGCGCACGCTGGATGTGCGGATGCGCCGGCACAGCGACAACGCCCTCGCGCTCGCCCGCGCCATCGGATCGATCCCTGGTGTCGCGAAGGTGCATCACCCCCTGCTGGAGGCGTCGCCTTCGTACGCTGTCGCCTCGCGGCTGCTTGGCGGGGGCTCGGGCGGGATGATGGCCTTCGACCTCGAAGGCGGGCGCGCTGCGGTGCAGGCGATGATGTCGCGCTTTCAGCTCGTCGCGTTTGCGGCCAGCCTGGGTGGGGTGGAGACGACCATCTCGTACCCGGAGATCACATCGCACCGTGGCCTCTCACCGGCCGAACGCGCGGAGCTCGGGGTGGGGCCGGGGACCGTGAGGGTGTCGGCGGGCATCGAGGCGGCCGAGGACATCGTGGCCGACTTCGCGCAGGCGCTCGCCTGATGTCGGCATACACGCTGCTGCAGCTGGTCGAGGTGCTGGTCGCCGGCGCCGTGCTCATGTACGGCGTGCTGGCGCGCTCATCGACCCTCACCGTCCTCGGGGGCGGGTTTCTGATGGGCAAGGCGATCCTGAACATCCTGGCTCCCGAGGGAGGTTCGGTCTACCGGCGGTCGGTTATCGGCTACTTCGTAGGCGCCCTCTTCGTGCTCATCGGGATCGTGGCGATCCACTTCACGGCCTGAGGGAGTAAACAGCGGGCCGTCCCCGGTTCCTATCCTTGGGTGACATGACTCAGGGTTTGGTGACCGCGGACATCACGAGGTTGATCGGCCACACGCCGTTGCTACGCGTTCGCATGTTCGAGCGGGAGTTTCCCCACATCGAGGTCTACGCCAAGGCCGAGTGGTTCAACCCAGGGGGTTCGGTGAAGGATCGGGCGGCCCTGTCGATGATTGAGGACGGCGAGCGCAGCGGAGCCCTCACTCACGACAAGACGATCATCGATTCCACCTCGGGCAACACGGGCATCGCATATTCATTGGTCGGAGCGGCGAAGGGCTATAAGGTGAAGCTGGTGATGCCCGCGAACGTGAGCGCCGAGCGCAAGGCGCTCGTCGTCGCCTACGGCGCCGAGATCGTTTACAGCGATCCTCTCGAAGGCTCGGATGGCGCGATCATCAAAGTTCGCGAGCTTGTCGCCGAGCAGCCCGACATCTATTTCTATCCCGACCAATATTCCAACCCCGCCAACGTGCGCGCCCACTACGAGGGCACCGCGGTCGAGATCCTCCAGCAAACCGGCGGCCACGTCACGCACTTCGTCGCGGGCCTCGGCACCACCGGCACCTTTGTCGGCACCTCGCGCCGGCTGAAAGAGCACGACTCATCGATCCGCACCATCGCCGTGCAGCCGGAGGATTCGTTTCACGGCCTCGAGGGTTTGAAGCACATACCGACCGCGATCGTCCCGAAGATCTGGGATCCGAGCGTGGCGGACGAGATATGGGGCTGCCCCACCGAGCCCGCATACGACCTGGCGCGAGCCGTGGCGCGAACGGAGGGACTGCTGGTCGGCCACTCGAGCGGTGCAGTGCTCTGGGCCGCCCATCGCCTCGCCCAAACGATTGAGTCGGGCGTGATCGTCACCGTGTTCCCCGACTCCGGGGACCGCTACATCTCCACGGGCCTGTACGGCGTGAAGCTGTGAAGATCGCGCGCGCTGCATTCGAGGCGATCCAGGCTCATGGCGCCGAGGGCTATCCAAACGAGATCTGCGGAATCATGGTGGGGCTGCCCGGCGACGATGTCATCACCGAGGTGAGGCGAGCGGCGAACATCATCGGACAGCCACGCTCTCGGTGGCAATTCACCAGCGAGCGAACTGTCGACCGATATGACATGGACCCGCTCGATCAGATTCGTGTGGACAAGGAGGTTCGCGTCGCGGGCCTGGACATTCTCGGCTACTACCACAGCCACCCGGATCATCCAGCCCAAGCGTCGGTTTTTGACGCCGAGCAGTCCTGGGCCGGCTATTTCTACCTGATAGTTTCGGTGGAGCACCGCACTCCGGTCGATGCCAGGGTGTTCGTTGCGGAGAAGGACAACGGGCCGTTTCATGCAGAGCCGCTAGAGGTCGTCTGACCGCGGCCACCAACGCTCGTCCACGCTCGAGCATCAGGTGGCTCAACCGCAACGTCGTCGGCATCGGCATCGCCGACCTCGCGGCCGATTTCAACTACGAGATGGTGTTCGCGGTCCTGCCGCTGTTCATCACTGTGGGCCTGGGAGCGCCGGCACTCGCGGTCGGGCTGATCGAGGGCATTGGCGACGGGTCTTCCGCGCTGGTCAAGCTGTGGAGCGGCTGGTACAGCGACCGCATCGGTTGGCGAAAGAGGCTTGCGGTCGGTGGCTACGGCACGACTGTGGTCGGCCTTGGTCTCATCATCGCGGTCTCGAGCTGGCCGCAGATCATCGTCGCGCGGTCGCTGGCGTGGATGGGTCGTGGGCTGCGTCAGCCGATTCGCTCGGCGATGCTCGCGGGCTCGGTCGAGAAGAAGGACCTGGGCAAGGCGTTCGGTTTCCACGAGGCTCTGGACACCGCGGGAGCGCTGCTGGGGCCTGCCGTTGCCTTCCTCCTGCTGTCCACCGGTCATGGCTTCCGGACGATCTTCATGGTGGCGCTGGTGCCGGGAGTGTTGTGCGTTGTCCTGTTCGCGGTCATCACCCGAGACCCGCGGCGCGAACGCAACCAGCCGGTTTCGTTGCGGGTGCCGATGCCCGCGGGTTTCTGGCGTCTGATGGCGCCGGTGGCGATCTTCGGGGTCGGCAACTTCGCCACCGCCTTCTTCACGCTGCGCGCGGCCCAACTGATGCAGCCGGAGCTGAGCGCGCCGATGGCGCTGTCCGCAGCCGTTGGGTTCTATCTGGCCCACAACGCAGTCGGCGCGGCGGTCTCGTTTCCCGCGGGATGGCTCGCCGACAAGGTGGGGAAGGCGCCAGTCCTGGCTGCGGCCTACATGACGTTCGCGGCCGCATGCGTCGTCGGCATCGTCGGCCACGGCTGGCTCGCGCTGGCGCTGCTGGCCCTCCTCGTCGGTGCTCAGAGCCCGGTGGTCAGCGCGGTCGAAGGCTCGCTGACGAGCTCGCTGGTCGAGGAAAGGCGGCTGGGCACCGCCTTCGGCTTTCTGAACGGCATCAACGGGGGAGCGGACCTCGTCGCGAGCGTGATTGCCGGCACGCTGTGGACGTTCGTGAACCCAGCCGCCGGATTGGGTTTTGGCGCCGTGCTGTGCGCCATTGCCGGTGCGATCCTGTGGCTGAGGGCCCCGATCCCGACTGATTGACGTCATGGCTCGCCCAATCGTTGCGTTTCGACAAGAGCGGGCGTGGACGGGCCATGATGGCGGTCAATTTCATTCAGAGCCGCGAAACGTCATCTGACCGCGCTGCTGCCGGCTTGGCGACCGACGGCCTGCCCCGGTCAAGCTGTGCAGCCGAACGGGTAGGCTCTTGCGGATGCAACGAATCGACGGCTGGTGCAGACAGCACTGGAGGCTTGCCTGATTCGCCGCTGGCTTACTGATAGGTCTCCTCTGAACCGCCAGCGGTTCGCGTTCATCGCAGTCGTGACGGGGCTGGCGCTCGCGTCGATCGTGGCCTCGGTCGCGCGTCCGCTGGTGTGTCCCGTCGGCGAGGGCTGTCCGCCCGCAGGTTTCGCGTCTGGCCTACCACCCCCACTCGCTGTGGGCGCGCTGTGGGCCTTGGCGATGGCGCTGGCGTTCGCGACACGGCGACTCTCTGAGACTGGGGGTCGAGCCGTCCTCGTGCCTCTGCCTGCCAAGGCGCTGGTTGCGGCCGCGCTTGGCGTGGGTATCGCACTTGTGGCGGCACACGTATTCCTCCTCTCGCCGCTCGAATCGAAACTCCCCTGTGCCACCCCGGTCCACCTGGGGGCTGGCCTCGGGTACCCCTTCAACTGCGATTCAACCGAGTTCGTCCGTGACGCCGCGAAGCCTTCTCGGCTACTGACGTCACACAACATCCGGCAGTCCCGCCCGCTGGAGATTGTCGTTGCCACCGGCGTATCGCGAATCGTTGGTCGAACTCTCTTCGCGACGCCCTTGCCCCGGCTTTACCAAATGGCGACGCGCGAAAACGTCGCTTACGTGCTCCTCAACCTGACCATCGCAGCGGTTGCTATCGCGCTCTTGCTCCGGCTCGTACCGTTTCGCCAGGTGCCGGTGGCGGCGGTGGCGACCGCCGTTTGGTTGGCGTTCGACGACGTGATGAAGGCCTTCGTTTGGACGCCACACTCGCAGATCTTCAACCTGCTCGTGCCCCTGGTCGCCATCGCAGTCGCCCGGGCTGTGCTGGTTGATCCCCGTCTCCGACGCCCACTCGCGCTCGCCGGCATCGGCCTCGGCCTGGGCACGCTCGCGCTCGCGTACGGCTCGTTTCTCGTGGCGGGGGGCGCCACCGGCATCGCGCTCCTACTCGCCGCGCGGCACCAGCAGGCGGCTACGCTGACGGCGGCGGGCGCCGCCGCGCTAGCGGTCGGGTTCGCCGTGCCGAACGTGCTCTGGATAGGGCTGTGCATCGCAGTCACCGGCTCCTTCTACAGTTCGGAGACGACGAAGTACTGGGAGTTCGTCTGGGTCCTAAAGACCGCCGCGCAAGGCCTGAGCCAGCTCGCCGGCTACTGGTGGTCGATGACCGTCCTCACACTTTGGGCGACGCTCCCAACGGTGGGCCCGGTCGCGATAGCGACGATGTTGGCCTGGCTGGCGGCGATCGCCACTGGCACTCGGGTGGCGACAGCGCAGGTCGCCACCATGGCCGCGTCACTTCTCGTGCTCGGACTGTCGGTGATCTTCCTCGAACTGCTCGGTTACTACCAAAGCAGGCTCAGCTACATGCTGGTGCCGATCCTTATGGTGATGTTGGTCGGGCTGGTCGCGGCGGTGAAGGACCGTCGGCGGCACCTGGGCAAGGCGCTCGAGGGACTGATCGTTCTCGCCGCCGTGGTCAACGCCCTGGTCCTGGTACTGCGGCACGGGCCGTATTCGTAGCTACGAATCGACGAATATGGATTACTTGACGGCTTTGGCCCAGATGTTCATACCAGCTTCAAAATAACCGAGCTGCACCTGGTCCCTGTCGAATCCGGACTTTACGAAAATCAAACGAATATCGGCCGGCCGATATTGGCGCTTGTGTTCATCCAATTCTTCATGGCTGACCATGCCCAGTCTCGCTAGCAACTTCAGCAGCCTCTCGGTCCAGGAAGCCGGGGTCGTCATTACATATATACCTCCCGGTCGCAACACGCGGCGAACCTCGGCGACGAGGTGTTCGATGAGGTTTGCGTCAATGTGCTCGAACACTGCCAGCATCGTCACAACGTCGAAGAATTCACTGGAGAAAGGCAACCCGTGCCCCGAGGTGAGGTCATGCTCGATCAACGTGATGTTGTGGGCGCGGACTTCGTCGGAACTGTTGACTTGAACACGATCGAGGCCATATTTCTCGGCGAACTTGGTGCTGACCAGGAACAGGGGATAAGAGCCGCAGCCGATGTCAAGAACGCGTCCCTCGTGCCGGTCGGTTCCAATCAGCTTGTGGGCTTGACCGGTCCTTTGCCGAGCTAGAAAGCCTTCGAGGAGGCCATGGCCCCTGGTGACGTTTGCCATTGCAGGGTCCCATTTTGATCGACACGCTTGGGAGCGCGCCAAGCCGTGAGCCTCAACCGCGTGCGTAAAGCTCATGCATGCAAGAAGGGTCGCCAAGCTGCGCGCCACTCCTGCGGGCGGCCGCCGCGGTCGCGAAATTGCTGCTGCGCTCCTGATGCCAGGGACTCCGAACCCGTCTAATTGACGTTGTGGCTCGCCCAATCGTTGCAATCGTCGGACGCCCCAACGTCGGGAAGTCGACGCTTTTCAACCGGATCCTCGGCTGGCGGAAAGCGATCGTCGACCCGCAGTCGGGCCTCACGCGCGACCGTCTTTACGGAGTCGCGGACTGGAGCGGTCGCGAGTTCACCGTCGTCGACACCGCCGGGTTGGACCTGGACAACGCTCAGGACGAGTCTCGGGCGGCGATCGAGGCGCAGACCAAGGTCGCGATCGACCAGGCCCACGTCATCGTCCTCCTGCTCGATGTGCGCCAGGGCCTCACAGCGGTCGATCGCGAGATCGCGATCCTGCTGCGCCGGTCGGGTCGCAGGGTGCTGGTTGCGGCCAACAAGGCGGACTCGCCGAGCGAGCGGGGCTTTGCGCACGAGATGCTGGAGCTTGGTTTCGACTCGCCCCACCTGCTGTCGGCGCAGCACGGCATCGGCGTCGGCGATTTCCTCGACCAGGTCCTCGAGATGCTGCCGCCGGCCGAGGAGGAAGCGCCTGGCGATACGAAGGCTGACCGGCTCGCCATCATGGGGCGGCCGAACGTTGGGAAATCGTCGCTGCTGAACGCGCTGCTCGGCGATGAGCGGGCGCTGGTCAGCGATGTGCCGGGGACCACTCGCGATCCGGTCGACACCGAGCTGATCTTCGACAACATCCCGGTGGTGCTCGTCGACACTGCGGGGATCCGGAGGAAGTCGGCAGCCCGTGACCGGCTCGAGCGCTACAGCCTGATGCGCGGGATCAACGCGATGGAGCGCGCCGACGTGGTGCTGCTGGTGATCGACGCCTCGACCGGCGTGCTGGCTCAGGACCAGCACGTCGCGGGGTATGCGCTCGAGGCGGGGAAGGGGCTGGTCATCGTGGTCAACAAAATCGACCTGGTCGAACCGGCGCTGCGCAAGGCCGCCTACTGGCAGAAGGAGCTCCTCAAGGATTTCAAGTTCGCGCCCTACGCTCCGATCGTTCCTGTTTCAGCGAAGAGCAGGGAGGGGATCAAGGCGCTCATGCCCATCGCCCTGGACGTGGTGGGGCAGCGGCGCATCAAGATTCCGCCCAACGAGCTGAACCGGCTGCTGCGCGAGGCCCTGGACGAGCACCCGCCGCCGAGCTTCAAGGGCAAGCGCCTGAAGGTTGGTTTTGCGACGCAGGCGGGCACCGAAGCGCCGACCATCGTGCTGTTCGTCAACGACGTGGGGCTGCTCCACTTCTCGTACAGGCGCTACCTGGAGAAGAAGATCCGGGACCGTTTTGGTATGACGGGCAACCCGATCAGGCTGGTCCTGCGTGGAGATTCTGGAAAGCGTGGCGCTCCCAAGGCGAGAGCCGAAAAGCCGGGCCGCCCTGCGTCGAGGCAGCGTGTCACCGGCGCAGCCAAGAAATGACGCGCGTGGCTATCTGAACATCCCCTCCGGCCCTTCGGGCCACCTCCCCGGGCAAGCGGGCAGGACAGGTGCCATTTACATTTCCATCATGCCCAGCCGACACCGCGCTGATCGAAAGCTGATCTATTGCTTCCCGTGGGCAATCACGTGAGCTTCAAGGTGCTGGTCGTTGACGATGAGGACCACATAGTCGAGCTCGCCCGGATCTACCTGACCCGTGAGGGTTATGAGGTGGAGGGGGTGGGGGATGGCTCGCAGGCCCTGGCCAGGTTCAGCCAGGTCAAGCCCGACCTCGTGATTCTGGACATCATGCTGCCCGGTGCCGATGGCCTTGGGATCTGCAAGGAGATCCGCAAGCAGAGCCAGGTGCCGATCATCATGCTGACCGCCAGGGACGAGGTCACCGACAAGGTCGTGGGCCTCGAGGTGGGCGCCGACGACTACCTGACCAAGCCCTTCCACCCGCAGGAGCTCGTCGCCCGAGCCAAGGCGCTGCTCAGGCGTGCACGGCACGAGCCTGATGCGCCGAAGCTCATCCGCGCCGGGAAGCTGGAGGTGGACCTCGAACGCCACGAGGTGCGGTATGGGGAGGCCAAGGTCCAGCTCCGCCCCAAGGAGTTCGACCTGCTGACCCTGCTCGCGCGCCACCCTGGCCGCGTCTTCCCGCGCAGCGAGCTGCTGGACCTCGTGTGGGGCTACGACTTTCCTGGCTACACCCGCACTGTGGATGTGCACGTCCAGCAGCTGCGCGAAAAGCTAGCCGCCGGGGGCGTCACCCAGCCGAGCATCGAGACCGTGTGGGGCGTGGGCTACCGGCTGGAGCTGGCCGAGAGCTGAGCCTCCGACTGCAGGTACTGGCGGCCGCGGCCGGCATCGTTGCCGTCAGCCTGTTGCTGAGTGGTGCTTTGACGTGGGTCCTGGTGCGCAACCTCGAGGTGCAATCCGCTCAGGGCCAGCTCGACGTCGTCATCCAGGGCGACCTCGTAGCGGTTCGCCACATCGAGTGCCGCAACATTCCGCGTATCCCGATAAACCAGGGGCCGGCAGGGTGCTTCGGAGCAGGAGGGGTAGACGATTCGATCGACTTCCAGGACCGGCTGGGTGCCTTGGCCGCGACGCTGGGTGAGGATCGCCTGTTGCTTCTGGACCCTCGCCGCGCGGTGCTGTGGGACAGCGGCAATCCGAGCGCGGCAGGTCAGGTCATCTCGGTGCAGGTGGCCAGGCGGCAGGGAAGCGTGACAGAGGCTCAGCCGACGCTGGGAGGGCAGCCCTATCTGGCGTCGGCTGTCGCGCTGGCACCCCTTCGCGACCCCCTCGGGGCCGCATTCCTGGTGGTCGCGCGGCCCAGAGCGTCCGTGACCTCGGCCGCGGCCGGCGAGCTCCTTCCCCTCCTGCTTGTCGCAGGAGGCGCCGCCCTTGTGGTGGCGATGCTGCTCGTGCTGCTGGTGGGCCGTACGCTGACCAGGCCGCTGACCGAGCTGGCGGCTGCTGCCGAGGACGTCGCGGCCGGCAACTATTCCCGTCGGGTGGGCATTCGGGGCGAGGACGAGATCGGAAAGCTCGGCGCGGCTTTCGACAGGATGGCGGAGGCGGTGGAGCGCGCGCGCAAGGTCCAGCGCGACTTCCTGGCCAACCTGTCCCACGAGCTGAAGACGCCGCTGACGAGCTTGATCGGGTTCAGCCAGGCGCTGGTCGATGGCAGTCTCAAGAGCGAGAAGGACAGGACCAGGGCAGCCGCGATCGTGCACGAGGAGTCGGAGCGCGTGCTGCGGATGTCGCAGGAGCTGCTCGATCTGGCTCGGGTCGAGGCCGGCTCCATGGTGCTGAACATCGCCGCGGTTGACCTGGGTGGGCAGCTGCAACAGGAGCTGGAGATCGTTCGGCAGCGAGCCGATGCGCGTGAGCTGCGCATCAGCCTCGACGTGCCCGCGGATACGCCGCCGGTGGCGGCCGACGCTGAGCGCTTGCACCAGGTCCTCGACAACCTGCTGGACAACGCGGTGAAGTACGCACCGGCCGCATCGACGGTGACCGTTGCCGTCAGCGTTTCGGGCAGCTCGGTCGAGACGATCGTCTCGAATCCTGCGGGAGTCCACAAACCGGACCCCGAGCGGATTTTTGATCGGTTCTACCGCGCAGACCCCTCGCGGTCAGGGGCGGCGGGAGGGGTGGGTCTGGGACTGGCGATCTCTCGCGAACTGACCACCGCCATGCATGGGAGGCTTTGGGCTGACATCGATGCGGAGGGGAACCTGTGCATGCACCTCAGACTGCCCGCGGCGGTCGCGTCCGGGGTTACGAACCCGGCGGGACCACCAGCGTCACCGGGTTTTCCAGCAGGCGCTTGACCTCCGCCATGAACTGCGCCGCGGTCGCGCCGTAGAACACGCGGTGGTCGACGGTCAGCGTCATGCGCATGACCTTGCCCACCACCACCTTTCCGTCGTCGACCACGGCCGTGTCCTTGATGGCGCCCACCGCGAGGATCGCCGCCTCCGGCGGATTGATGATCGCGGTGAACTCGTCGACGCCGAACATGCCGAGGTTCGAGATGGAGAACGTCGCCCCCGTGAGGTCGCCGTCGCCCGGCCGTCCGGAGCGAGCGCGCTCGATGACCTGGCGCGACTCGATGGAAATCTGCACGATGTCCTTGGTGTCGGCGTCGTGTACGACAGGAACCAGCAGACCCATGCCCTGGCTCGGCGCGACCGCGAGGCCGATGTTGACGGCGCGTTTGCGGTGGAACCGGCCGTCGGCCCACGACGTGTTGACCTCGGGGAACTTCCGCAGCGCCAGCGCGCACGCGCGCACCAGGAAGTCGGTCATCGTCACCTTCTCGGCGCCAGGTACTGAATCCTTCAGCTGCTGCCGCATGCTCACCGCCTGGTCGACGCGCGCCTCGACCGTGACCGTGAACTCCGGCACTGTGGACTTGGACTCGGCCATGCGGCGCGCGATCGTCGCCTGCATCCGCGTGGGCTCCACGACCTCGGTGTCGGGACCGTCGGGCCTGCGGGCCTGCGGGGTTGACGGGCGGGGCGCGCCACCCTTGCCTTTCGCCGCAGCTTCGACATCCTCCCTGACGATCCGGCCTTCAGGGCCAGAGCCTTTGATGCTTGCCAGGTCGACGCCCAGCTGAGCCGCGAGGCGCTTCGCCAACGGCGAGGCCTTGACGGCGGTGACGCCTGCCTCTCCGTCGCTGTCTTGGGCGGGCGCCACCTTCGCCTCTGGCGCGGGAGCCTCGGCGGTTTCCTGGGCCGAGACCTCGGCGACCGGCGCGTCGTCCTCGGGGCCGTCGGCGGTCTCGGTCTCAGCACGTTCATCTGTCGCGGCCTCGTCAACGGCAGGCTCAGCCTTGCCCTTCGCGGGTTCCGCCTTGGCTTTGGCCGGCTCCGCCTTCTCAGGCTTCGCCTCGTCTGCCTTCGCGGGCTTGGCCTCGCTGGCAGCGCCGATGGTCGCGATGGGGGCGCCGATCTTGGCCGGCACGCCCTTCTCGACCTTGATCGACAACACGCCGTCGTCCTCCGCCTCGAGGTCGAAGGTCGCCTTGTCGGACTCGACCTCAGCCAGGACGTCGCCCTTCTTGACCTCGTCGCCATCCTTCTTCTTCCACTCGAGGACGGTGCCCTCTTCCATCGTGTCCGACAGCTTCGGCATGTTGACGTCAGGCATCGTTTTTTCTCCCCACTACTAGCCGGGCCATGCGCTTGATGTCCTCGCTGGTCGGGATCGAGGCCTTCTCCAGCGGCAAGCTGTATGGCATCGGGACCTGCGCGCCGCCCAATCGCCGGATTGGGGCATCGAGGTGATCGAAGCAGCGCTCCTGCACACCGGCGGCGATCTCGGCGGTGACGCCGTACGTTACCCAGCCTTCTTCGACCACCATGCAGCGGGTCGTGCGGTTCACCGATTCGACGATGGGTGGCCAGTCGATGGGGCGGATGGAACGGAGGTCGATGACCTCGGCGTCGATGTCCTCCTCCTCCAGCTGCTTGGCCGCCTCGTGCGCCAGAACCGCCATGCGTGACACACCCACGATCGTCAGGTCGGCGCCCTTGCGCCTTACGGCGGCCTGGCCCAGTGGGGTTGTGTAGTCGCCATCCGGCACCATGCCGCGCACGTTGTACAGGCTCATCGACTCGAGGAACATCACCGGGTTGTTGGTGCGGATCGCCGACTTCAACATGCCCTTGGCGTCCTCCGGGGTGGTGGGGGCGACGACCAGCAGGCCGGGGATGAGGCCGTACAGAACCTCCAGGCTGTGCGAGTGCTGGGCCGACAGCTGGTGGCCCGCGCCACCAGGCATCCGGATCACCAGCGGGACGTTGGCCTCGCCGCCGAACATGTAGCGGATCTTCGCCGCGTTGTTCACGATCTGGTCGTACGCGACCAGTGAGAAGTTGATCGTCATCATCTCGACCACCGGCCGCAGACCCAGCATCGCCGAGCCGATCGCGGTGCCGACGATGACCTCTTCCGCGATGGGGGCGTCGACGACGCGATCCGCGCCGAACTTGTCGAGCAGGCCGTCGGTCACGCGATAGGCGCCGCCGAACTTGCCGATGTCCTCGCCGATCAGGTAGACGGAGTCGTCGCGCTCCATCTCCTCGCCCAGGGCTTCGCGAAGGGCGACACGGTACAACTTTTCTTCAGGCATTACAGGGGATCTCCGCGAAGCTCGGGTCGCTCCTCCCACTCGTCGGCGTACACGTACTTGTACAGGTCTTCGACCTTCGGCTCCGGGCTCTCGTCCGCGTACTTGACGATGTCCTGGACCTCCGCGTCGACTTCCATGCGGACCTTCTTGAAGTACTCCTCATCGGCGAGCTTGGACTTCTCGAGCTCGTGCTCGAACGCGACGATGGGGTCGGCCTTGCGGAACTTCTCCTTGTCCTCGGCCGAGCGGTACTTATCGGGGTCGACGACGGAGTGGCCCTTGAACCGGTAGCACATGGCCTCGATGAAGCGCGGCTCGGAGTCGGCGCGCGTCTTCTCGACGATCTCGCTCGTCTTGAGCAGCACCTCGCGCACGTTCATGCCGTCGATCTGAATCGATTCCATGTCGTACGCGCAGGCCTTCTTGTAGATGTCCGGGACTGCGGAAGCGGCCTCGACGGGGGTGCCCATGCCGTAACGGTTGTTCACGCAGAACCAGACCACGGGCAGTTTGAAGACCTTGGAGAAGTTGAGGGACTCGTGGAAGGCGCCTATGTTGGTGGCCCCGTCGCCGAACATGCAGAAGACGACGTCCTTCTCCTTCTTATAGCGGACGGCCCAGCCGCCCCCTGTGGCGAGTGGGAGGTGCCCGCCGACGATGCCGTAGCCGCCCATGAAGCGGAGGTCTGAGTCGAACATGTGCATCGAGCCGCCGCGTCCGTGCGAGGTGCCGTTCTCCTTGCCGAAGAGCTCCGCCATCACGGCCTTAGGGTCGATGCCGCGGGCTATGGCGTGGCCGTGCTCGCGGTAGCTCGTGAAGATGTAGTCGGTCAGCTGGAGGGGCACGATGCCGCCGACCACTGTGGCCTCCTCGCCGATGTTGAGGTGGCAGTAGCCGCCGATCTTCGCCTTCGTGTACTGCTCCTGGGTGCGCTCTTCGAAGCGCCTTATGAACTGCATCTGGCGGTGGAGCTTGAGGAGGAAGTCGCGATTCTCCTTAGTGAGCTCGAGCATTTTGGGCGTGATCTTGGTGGGGTGTGGGGGAGCGGTCGGAGGTTTGACCGAGGCGACCATCTGCTCACGATTCTGAACAGGTGCAGCTCTGGAAGTGACTACTGGAGCTTTGTCCTCCCCGCTCGCCGGGGGCGTGCCAGCCTGGTCCTCCCCGCTTGCCGGGGCGGTGGCCCGAAGGGCCGGAGGGGTCGTGGCATCTTTGTCCTCCCCGCTTGCCGGGGAGGTGGCAGCTTGGTCCTCCCCGCTTGCCGGGGAGGTGGCCCGAAGGGCCGGAGGGGGCGTGGTACTGGCACGGCGGTTGGGAATGTGAACCGCGCGGCCCTGCGCCGCCAGCGCCGCTTCCATCAGCGACTCGGGCAGTGTCGGGTGAGCGTGGATGGTGAGGTCCAGCTGCTCCATGGTGAGTCCGTTCTGGATCGCGAGCGTCGCCTCTGCGATCAGGTCGGTCGCACGCGGTCCGATGATGTGCGCGCCAAGTATCTTTCCCGAGGCCGAGTCGGCGATGATCTTGGCGAAGCCCTCCGACTGCCCGAGGGTCAAGGCGCGGCCCGAAGCGACGAACGGGAACTTCCCGATCTTGATATCGAGCCCTTTCTCCTTCGCCTCCTTCTCGCCGAGGCCGACGTGGGCGATCTCGGGGTCGGTGTAGATGCAGTTTGGCGCGGCGTGGTAGTCCGGCGTCCGGTTTCCGTCGCCCACGATGTTCTCGACCGCGCAGATGCCCTCGTAAGACGCGACGTGGGCCAGCATGATGCCGCCGATGACATCGCCGATCGCCCACACGCCCTGCGCCGTGGTGCGCAGATGTGAATCGATGACGACGCGGCCGTGCTCCAGCTTCACACCGGCTTCCTCAGCACCGAGGCCCTCCGTATAAGGAGAGCGCCCGACGGCGAGCAGCACGTGGTCGGCATCGACCGCGCCGCCCTCGCCGCCCTCGGAGAACCGCACCTGCAGTCCGCCCTTGGCCTTGACGACCTCGGCGACCTTGCTGTTGGTGTGAATTGCGCCGCCGATTCCAGCCAGGTGCTTCATATAAAGGTTGACGAGGTCCGCGTCGACCATCGGCAGCACCTGGGGCAGCATCTCGAGCACGGTGACCTTGCTGCCGAGCGCGGCGAACATCGCGGCGAACTCCATGCCGACCACGCCCCCGCCGATGACGGCGAGCCGCTTGGGCACGTCCTTCAGCTCGAGGATCTGGTCGGAGTCGATGGTCAGCTCGGCGCCCTTCAGTGGGATTCGCGAGACGGCCGAGCCGGTCGCGATCACGATGTCCTTGGCCGTGATCATGTCGCTGCCGACCTTCACCGTGCCCTTGCCGCCGAGCCGGCCGGCCCCGCGAAAGGTGGTGACGCCGCCCGCCTTGAGCAGGCCCTCGACGCCCTTCACGAGCTGGTCGACGACCGCGGTCTTCCTTTTCTGGGCGACCATCCAATCGAAGGTGATGGAGTCGGACACGAGGCCGAATTCCGCGCCGCCCTTGGCCAGGCTGTACAGCTCAGACGACTGCAGCAACGCCTTGGTCGGAATGCAGCCGCGAACCAGGCAGGTGCCGCCCATCCGGTCTTTCTCGACGATCGCGGTCTTCGCGCCGAGCTGGGCGGCCCGAAGAGCGGCGACGTAGCCGCCCGGCCCGCCACCCACGATCACGACGTCAAACGAGTCAGCCATATAGGTTCCTTCTATACGAGATATCAGAGTTGATTATGCCGGGGCGTCTGGTTAAGGCGTGGGGCGAGGGCCGTTGGGAACGTAGCGGTTGACGATCGGCATGCGCCGGTCGCGGCCGAAAGCGCGGGGGGTGATCTTGACGCCGGGCGGATACTGCCGGCGCTTGTACTCGCTCCGGTCGACGAGCGCGATGACGCGAGCCACGATCTCCGGCCGGTTGCCCGCCGCGACGAGCTCCTCGGGCCCGAGGTCCTGCTCGACGTAACCCCGCAGGATGGGGTCGAGCTCGTCATAGGGAGGCAGGCTGTCCGAGTCCTTCTGGTCGGGCTTGAGCTCGGCGGTCGGCGGCTTGGTGATGACGCGCTCGGGGATGGCGCGACCGATCGTGTTCCGGTAGTGGCACAGCTCGTAGACCATCGTCTTCGTGATGTCCTTGAGGACGGCAAAGCCACCGGCCATGTCGCCATAGAGGGTGCCGTAGCCGGTCGCCAGCTCGGACTTGTTGCCGGTGGTGAGCACGATGTAGCCGAACTTGTTCGACAGCGCGTGCAGGATGGTGCTGCGGATTCGAGGCTG
>JBDUAO010000152.1:0-5337 GCA_040004595.1 Candidatus Dormiibacterota bacterium
GGCGCTCAACCTCACGATGCGCGAATTCATACCGCACACCTTCGTGATGCCGTATGTCGACCTGGCTATCTGCCACGCGGGCCACGGCACGGTGATGTCGGCGCTCACGCATGGAGTGCCCATGCTCTGCTTTCCCATGGGTCGCGACCAGCCCATGGTGGCCGAGCGGGTCGAGGCCGTCGGGGCCGGCCGCACCCTGAGCCCGGATTCAGATCCCGGGGCCATCAGGAAGGTCGCAGAAGAGATGCTCGGCGATCGCAGCTTCCGCGAAGGCGCCCAGAGGATGGCGTCCCTTATCGCACAGCGAGCGGGGGCCGCGGTGGCGGCGGAGCACCTCGAGGCGATGCTGGACACTGGCCCAGTGTCGTGAGTCCAAAATTTGGAAAGGCCGCCGCTGAGGGCGTCGAGATCAAGGCGCCCTCGAGTAGCGCGGCTTAGTCCGCCCGCACCTTCCGCGGGTCTCAATCTGGTGCCGGGCTTGGTTCATCACACTGGGCGGATGGGTGAGATCCGGATAGTGTCGACCAAAGCGGGCCCGGTGGAGATCGTCCAGGTGCCGGGCAATAAGCCTCCCGCCTTGTTCTTCCCTGGAGGTCACGCCTCGGCGAGCAGCGATTGCGGGTGGGAGCTTTACACAGCGTCGGGGCACGAGGTAATTTCATTCTCGCGCCCCGGCTACGGCGCGACTCGGGTTGGCGCACTCACCGCAGCGCAGTTCGTGCCACTGGTTCGCGACGTGTGCGATCAGCTCGGCATCGGTGAGATTGCCGTCGCCGTCGGGGTATCCTTCGGCGGTCTACAGGCTGTGCACGTTGCGACGGACCCGCAACTCGCGGCACAGCGTTTGGCGTTGCACAGTTGCGCACCGTCGGCGCTGCCCTACCCAGACACGCGAGCCGAGACAATCGCGGGCCCGCTCGTCTTCTCCCCACTGCTGGAGGGACTCGTGTGGTCGACAGTACGACGCTTGGTGCGCTCGGATTCGGGACTGCGTCGAATGATGGCACGGCTGTCCAGGCTCCCCGCTGACCAGTGGTGGGGAGAACTTACCTCTGCGGACAAGGCAGAGGCACGGACGCTGTTCCAGGGAATGCGTTCCGGTCACGGTTTCATCAACGACCTCCGCCAGGCCAAACCCACAGAGTCAGCGACGCGGCGTGATGCGATCTCGCGAGTGGAGTGCCCCACACTGATCACTGCGTCCAGGAACGACGCAGGAGTCTCGTTCGCGCACGCCGAGGAATTCGCCGGTCTCATCCCGCAGGCCACTCTCGCCGAAATAGATGCTCCAACCCACCTGTTCTGGATCGGCCGCGGGAAAAGGCAGGCGGCTTCGGTCGTCAAGTCCTTCCTCGCCAGGGGGTCAAACTGACCCGGCGAGAATGCCTCAGCAGCGTCCCTGGGCAAGCCACCCAGAGGACGCGACTCGTATTCGATGAGTGACGCTGGGTGCCGTCGTCCATCCGCGCTGTCGGTTCCAATTGCTGTAGGTCTTGCGGCGCTAGATTGTCCTATTCGGTGATGACGCGAGATCGCGATGCGCAGAGTGCCAAAATCATGGGCCGGCTTGATCACGAACCGATACGGGATCACGACCGTCAATGGTTCGCGCGACCCATGGCAGTGAGCTCAAGTTGAGAGTCGCCCTTTTCGGAGCCACAGGCTTTGTGGGCAGCGCCGTGTTGGAGGAACTCCTTCGCGATGGTCACCAGGTCGCTGCGCTCGTCCGCACCCCGGACCCGGCGGCGACCCGGCCCGGATTGACGGTGATAGCCGGCGACGTTGGCGACCCAGCCGCAGTGGCCCGCGTCGTGAGCGGCGCGGAGGCCGTGATCAGCTGTCTCGGCACCCGCCGCAACGAGAACCAGCCCCTGGACTTCCTCGCCTCGGCGACGCGCAACATCATCGGCGCGATGAAGCAGGGCCAGATGGAAAGGCTGGTCGCCATCTCGGGCGCGGGCATTGCCATACCGGGCGAGCGAAAGCCCTTCCCCCACAACGCCATCTCGGCTCTGCTTCGCCTCCTCGCACGCGACGTGGTGGCGGCCAAGCAACACGAGTTCGCCGCATTGAAGGAAAGCGCGGGCATCGCGTGGACCGCGGTTCGGCCGACCCGGGTTGTCAACGGCCCCGCAACCGATCGGTTGCGGGTCGGGGTTGACCCGGGCAAGATGGGCATGCAGGTCACGCGCGGCGACCTGGCTCGGTTCATGGTCGGCCAGCTGACGGACCAGACGTATTTCCTCCGAGCGCCGTTCGTTAGCAGTTGAGGTTGTCCGGTGCCAACCGGAGGATCCGAGTTCAACCGACTGTCCGTTTCGCCTCAGGGGACGCCGCCCTACGTGGGACGGCGGTAATTGGCAGGCGACTATGTGACGGTCGGCACGACGCCGGGTGACGGGATCCTGGAGGAGTCGGCAGCCGCGCGCGTCGTCATGTCCGCCGGCCCCCGACCAGGCCACCAGAACCTTTCTTCGAGAACCTGGATGATGGCGGGCACCAGGATCGTGCGCACCAGCAGCGTATCCAGCAGCACACCGATTCCGACGATGACTCCGATCTCGGTGAGCACGATCACCGGCAGGACCCCGAGCACGGTGAACACCGCTGCCAGCAGGATTCCGGCGCTGGTGATGACGCCACCCGTCGCGGCAAGCGCGTTGACGACCCCGGCTCCTGTTCCCACTCGCGCGGCCTCCTCCCTGGTCCGGCTTACCAAGAAGATGTTGTAGTCGACACCCAGGGCGACGAGGAAGAGGAAGGACAGCAGGGGCACCTGGTTGTCCATGCCTGCGAAACCGAAAACGTGGGTGAAGGACCAGCTGCCCGCGCCGAGGGCCGCGAAGAAGCTGAGTATGACGCTGGCGATGAGGACCACCGGCGCGACAAGTGCCCGCAACAGGAGCACGAGCACGATCACGACCACCGCCAGGATCAGCGGCGCGATCACGAACAGGTCGCGAATCGCCGCCGTCTTGGTATCAAGCTCGATCGCGACCGTGCCTCCCACGATCGCATGCGCGCCCGCCACTCCGCCAACCGCGCTCCGCAGCGCGCGGACGGCCGCAAAGCTCTCCGGCGTGCCGGGAGCGGCGGCGAGCACAACGTCGACCTCCGCGATGGCCGCGGTCTGCTCACCAACCCGGGCGCTGGCGACCCCCCTCACCTGCCCCGCCGCCGCCGCCACGGCTTCGGCCGCCGCCGGAGTCGTCATCACGGCCACAGGCCCGGCGGCGCCCGCGGGAAAGGATCTGGCCAGCGTCTTGAGGCCGGCGACGGATTCTGCCCTGGTCCGGAACGTTTCGGTCTGACTCAGGCCGAGCCGGGTGCCGGCAAGGCCAAACGCGAGCAGCAGGAGCAACGCGGATGAAACGACGATCACCGGCCACGGTCGCCGGCCGGTCAGCTCGCCGATGCGTCGCCAGGTGCGCCCAGCAGTCTGGTTCGCCAGTCGGCCCCGGGCGTCGGCGCGAGGGATCTGGGGCCAGAACACCGCCCGCGGGAGGACCGCGAGGGCGGCCGGCAGCACCACCAATCCGAACAGGAGGGCGGTTGCGATCCCAATCGCCCCTGCGATTCCCAGCGCAACGTCGTCTCCCAGTACCGCGACGAGCAGCGAGAGCAGAGCCAGGATCACTGTCATTCCGGAGGCGGCGATGGCCGGTCCCGCGGCCCCAAGCGCGTTGCGCATCGCCTGGTACCGATCAGGCACCACCCTCAGCTCCTCGCGATAGCGCGCGACCAGCAGCAGCGCGTAGTCGGTACCCGCGCCGAATACGAGCACCTCGACGATTCCAGTGGTTGCGGGGCCGAAGGATGTTGTCGTGTGCCTCGAAAGGATGCTGATGAATCCACCCGCGACCTGATCGGCAACCGCCACCGCGGTGAGCGGGATGAGCCAGAGGATGGGACTCCGATAGGTGACCAGCAGCAGTACCGCCACGACCACGACGGTGGTTAGGAGAAGAATGAAGTTGGCACCACTGAAGGCGTTGTCGATGTCGGCCTTGAAGGCGGCGCCGCCCGTCACCTGGGCCAGCAGACCGGGCGTCAGCCCCGACCGCGTCACGCGCCGGATCGCCTTGACGGCGGAGTCGGTCCGGGAGCTGTCGACGTTCCCCGCGAGTGGTACCGAGACCAGGGCTGCGGTGCGATCGGCGGAGGGCACGAGGGGCGAGACCTGACCCCCGAGGGCGAGCCCCTCGAGCGCGTGACGTTGATCGCCGATGGTCCTCTGATCGGCCGCCGTAAGCGCGGCCCCGCTCCGGCTGTAGATGACGATGGCCGACTTGACCTGCCCCGAAGGCAGCTTCTTCTGGAGCTGGGCCGCCTGGGTCGACTGGGCGGCGGCGGGAAGGCTGGCGGTGGGATCGTTGTCGACTCGCGCGGACCCACTCAGGGCGATGACGGATCCCGATCCGAGCACTGCCAATGCGACGACCAGCCCGGCGGCCCTACGGCCCGACAGGGCAGCTTTGCCGATCGCGGCGAAAACGTTCAACTTCTTCTCCCGCTATTCCAAGTGAGTGACTGGCGAATGCAGAAGGTAACTGTACAAAACATGAACAATATTCCACAAAGCCGCACTACCGGAGTTTGGGGTTCGGCGCCTGGCCGGCTTCCGTGGTCGTCTGATTTTTCTACTAGTGTTGATTTTGTGACGGTCCCGCGCAAAGACCCTCTTGCAGACACGCGCGTCAGCGTTATCGGGGGCACCGGCTTCATTGGCGGCCGCCTCGCACTGGCGCTGCTCCGGGCCGGGTCCAAGGTCACCACCGCTTCGCGCGCCCGTCGATCCCCGGCCGGCCTGCCTCACGTTTCCTGTGATCTGGTGAGCGGGGAGGGCATCGATCGGGCGCTCGAGGGCGCCGACGTCGCGTACTTCCTCGTCCACTCGATGGCGGGTGGGCAGCAATTCGCGGAGCGGGAGCGAGTCGCGGCGGAGCAGTTCAGCGCCGCCGCACGCCGCCAGAAGGTCGGCAGGGTCGTCTACCTGGGCGGGCTCTACCCGAGCGGACAGGCGCTTTCCGAGCACCTCGAGAGCCGCCGCCGGGTCGGGCTGACGCTGATCGAGAGAACCGGGGCCCTGGCGGTTCGCGCTGGCGTTGTCGTGGGGGCGGGAAGCGATTCCTTCGAGATCATCCACGGCCTCGCCGCCCGCCTTCCGGCCATGATCGCGCCGCGCTGGCTTAAGAGCCGCTGCCAGCCGATCGGTGTGGACGATGCGATCCAGGCGCTGGTTGCGGCTCCGACCGTCGCCGGAGCCCGGGAGGTGGACCTTGCCGGCCCCGATGTCCTCACCTACCGCGCCATGCTGCTGACGGTGGCCCGGATCAC
>JBDUAO010000050.1:0-17928 GCA_040004595.1 Candidatus Dormiibacterota bacterium
TTAGCCGATCTCTTCCCAGGAGGTCGCGTTACCCTCAAACGGATCGGGTTCAGCCTCCTCCTGGTTGCCCACCTTCTGGTGGAACCTGCTAGCGATCATCTGGTAAGCCATCGCCTTGGGGATGCCCAGCTTGGTCAGCGACTTGACCTCGTCGGCCATTACCTTGTCTCGGGCAGCTTCGACGGCCGCAAGGACCTCTTCGATGGATGCCGTCTTCTTCTTCATAGGTATCAGATCATACCCAAGCCAACCGTCCCTTAATCCCCGGTTGGGCCGCCATCGCCAGTCCTTAAACTTAATGATGCTGCCGGTCGCCGGTGTAGGTGCTGGGGGAGTGGATGGCTGCTGAGTTCGCGCCCGACAAGATCAGGAACGTTGTGTTGCTGGGCCACTCTCATGACGGTAAGACCTCGGTCGCCGAGGCCATGCTGTTCGCATCCGGGGCGATTGCCCGGATGGGATCGCCAGACCAGGCCACCGCAACCACCGACTTCGAGCCCGAGGAACACAAGCGCAAGATCTCGATCAACCTCGGCGTGGCCTTCGCGGAGCACAACGGCTTCAAGATCAACATCCTCGACGCCCCCGGGTTCTTCGACTTCGCCGGCCAGGTCCTGTCCGCCCTTCGCGTCTGTGAGGGAGCTGTGGTGGTCGTCGGGGCAGGCGGGCAGCTGCCGGTCGGCACCGAGGTCGCATGGGAGTACTGCAACCGCACCAGCAAACCCAGGATCGTGGTCGTGAACAAGCTGGACAAGGAAAATTCGGATTTCTACGGCGTGGTTGCGGCAATGCGTGAGCACCTCGTCCCGCGACCCTTTCCGCTCCACCTTCCGATCGGATCGGAACACGACTTCCGTGGCGTCGTCGATCTCCTTCACCTGAAAGCCTTCGTCACCACCCCTGACGGCAAGGGCGGCGAGGCGCCTATCCCCGACGACATGAAACAGCTCGTCGAGGAAAACCGTGGCCAGCTGATCGAGGCAGCCGCCGAGAGCGACGACCAGCTGCTCGAGAAGTATCTCGATGCCGGGACGCTCAGCGAGGAGGAGATCCAGCGCGGCCTTCGCGAAGGTATCCTCGCCGGCAAGGTGGCGCCGGTCGTGTGTTGCTCGGCAACGAAGCTGCTCGGCGTCCGGACCCTGATGTCCACCATCTGCGAGCTCCTGCCGCCCGCCGAGGGTGACCCCGACAAGCCGGCGAAAGCGTTTGTGTTCAGCACCGGGGGTGACCAGTTCGGGCGGGTCAGCTACTTCAAGGTCGCCGCCGGCACCGTGAAGCCAGACATGCACCTCGCCAACCTGAACCGGGGCGGAGATGAGCGGCTGGCCCAGATCTTCTTTCCGCGCGGCAAGGAGCACGTGCCCGCGAGCGAGATCCACGCGGGGGATGTCGGGGCCGTCACCAAGCTCGCTCACACCCTCACCGGGGACACGCTGGGGGCGAAGGACGCTGGAGCTCTGCCGGCGTTGGAGCTGCCGGGCCCTGCCTTCAGCGTGGCGATCACGCCCAAATCCCGTGGCGATGAGGAGAAGATCTCGAGTGGGCTGGCGCGATTGAGCGAGGAAGATCCGACGCTGCACGTCGAGCGGCTCGAGGAGACCCACCAGCTCGTCATCGCGGGCCTTGGCGACGTCCACCTGGACGTAACGTTGGAGAAGCTGAAGCGTAAGTACGGCGTGGAAGCGACAACGCAAACACCTCGCGTCGCTTACCGCGAGACGGTCTCCGGCCACAGCCGCGCCGAGGGTCGTCATGTCAAGCAGTCGGGAGGCCACGGCCAGTACGGGATCTGCGTGATCGAAGTGACGCCGACCAAGCGGGGCGAAGGTTTCATCTGGGAGGACAAGATATTCGGCGGAGCAATCCCTCAGAACTTCCGGGTCTCGGTACAGAAAGGGATCGTTGACAACATGAGCAAAGGCGTCGTCGCGGGCTACCCGATGGTCGACGTCAGGGTGACGCTGGTCGACGGCAAGTTCCACCAGGTCGACTCCAACGACATGGCGTTTCAGATTGCCGGCTCTATGGCCATCCGCAAAGCCTCACTGGATGCTGGCCCGGTTTTGCTGGAGCCGATCGTCGAAGCCGATATCCGGGTGCCGGAGAAGAATCTAGGGGCGATCATGTCGGACATCAATGGACGCCGAGGCAAGATCCTGGGCACCGAGCCTGACGATGGATATGAGAAGGTGCGCGCCACAGTTCCAGAGCACGAGATGCTGCGCTTCGCACTCGACCTTCGCTCGATCACACAGGGCCGCGGCAGCTTCCAGAAGAAGTTCTCGCACTACGATGAGATGCCCGCGCACCTTGCCAAAGTCATCATCGAAGAGTTCCAGAAGCAACACGAAGCAGCCACCTGACCTGGTGGGCTGCTCGCGGTTGACCGTCTGGTGAGCGCGCCCAGCGCTCACGACGTCTGCGTCATCGGCGGAGGAGTGACGGGCGCCGGCATTGCCCGCGACCTCTCGCTGCGCGGTCTCTCAGTCCTCCTTCTGGAGAAGGGCGACTGGGGTGCGGGCACCAGCGGTTCATCGACGTGGATGATCCATGGCGGCCCGCGCTACCTCGAGTTCGACTGGGATACGACTCGCCGCTCTTGCGAAGACGCCGGGCACATCGTGACCATCGCGCGCCACATGGTCTATCGCGTCGCATTCCTGATCCCAATCCTGCCTCATGACAGGAACAACATCGAGCGCATGGAGACGGCTATGGAGGTGTACGACCGCTTCCAGCCGCTGAAGAAGTCGAACCCTCACGCTCGCCTCACCGCCGACGAGGCTCGCCAGGTCGAGCCGGGGCTCACGACGGACCTCGTCGGAGCGGTGACTCTGGAAGAGTGGGGCGTGGACCCGCACCGCCTTGTCTACGCGAACGTGCAGGATGCCGTGGCCAACGGTGCTCGCGCTTTGAATCACACCCGCGTTACGGAGCTGCTTCGGGATGGGGCCAACGTGATCGGCGTCCGCTATCGAGCTGCCGATGGCAGCATGTCGGAGTCGAGGGCCAAGGTGGTGGTCAATGCCGCCGGCCCGTGGGTTCCGGAGGTCAGCCGGATGGCCAGCGCAAATGTGCAGCTGCGACCAGCGAAGGGAATCCACCTCGTCTACCCGCACCGGATCTCAAATTTCAGTCTAAGCGCAGAGACAATCGACGGACGCGACGTGTTGATGGTGTCGCACGGCGGCTTCACGTTGCTTGGCACCACCGACGACGACTTCTATGGAGACCTCGATTCGGTCGACGTTCACGAGGACGAGGTCGACTATCTACTCCAAGCCTTCGCGCGCATCTTCCCCGCGATCAGGGACTACCGACCAGTGAGAACCACGACCGGTGTCCGTCCGACTTTGTTCAAATGGCGGCGGTACGAAGACGAGCTGTCGCGGCGCTATCAGGTCATCGATCACGTCGCAGACGGTGCGGAAGGGTTCATCACGATCGCAGGCGGCAAGCTGTCGATGTACAGGTTGATGGCGGAGGAGACCAGCGATGCGGTGTGTCGCAAGCTCGGTCACCAGGCGCCATGCACCACGGCGGTGCGCCCATTGCCCGGTAGCGAATCGGAGCTCGAGCCAGCCGACGAGCTGGGACAGCGATTTGGCATCCCTGCCCTGGCCGCGGTCAAGTTGCAGAGCCGTCACGGCTCACGCGCAGGCGACGTGCTCGACAAGTCGGATGCTGGACGAATCGTCTGCCGGTGCGAACCGCTCACCGAGTCAGAGCTCGCGTACGCTGCGCGCCACGAGCAGGTACGGACTCTTGCCGATGCCTTCCGTCGCGTTGGACTTGCGGCAGGGCCCTGCTCCGGTTCGGCGTGCGTCATGCGGGCGGCGGAAATCATCGGCAGGCAGCTTGGGTGGAGCGCATCTCAGAGATTCGACGCAGTACGAGAGTTCGTGCAGGGGGCATGGCTCGGGCGCGCTCCAGTCCTGGGGCATCAGGGCTGGGCTCAAGAAGAGCTGGCCCAGGGCGCTTTACGAGGCCTGCGTTAATGGCCCGCCACTGATGGGCCGCACCGACTCGCTCGCAAAGCTCGCGTGGGCTTACGGCCGGCATGTGGCGCGACGCCGTTTGACGCGACCCAGATCGCAGCTGGCAACGATGGTCGAAACCTACAAGCCGGATGGTATTCGCCCGCTGACACCAGCCGAGCGCGAGATGCACCCGCGGCTCATCGGCTGCATCAACTGCGGGCTGTGCGCCCTCGCGGCGGGACGCATGGGCAAAACGCGATTGCCCGACCTTGCAACGTCTTATATGAGGCTTTACGCTCGACTGGCCGACGCATCGTCCGACCTCGAGGGCGACGAGGCCGATCTCGAGATGGCGTCGGCTGCTTGTCCGGTCGGGTTGCCGCTCAACGAGGTGGCGGCGGTCGTGCGGCGGCTCGCTGCCGGCTGAGGCCGAGGGCCGACACGCCAGGCGGAGACGCCAATTCGGATCATCCCCTCACCTTTTGGAGGGGTCGCCAAACGTTGGGCCAGATGGTGTCACTGACAGGAAGGGGTTGCGAGTTATCCACATTCTGTATACAGTCTGGGGATATCACACTACATCTAGCGTCAATGGTCAAGCATTTCCTACAACGGCTTCGCCGCCAGCCGGTCGTTGCCGCGGTGTTTTCTTGGTTCCGGGAACAGTTCGCGACCGAGCCAGACGACAATTTCCGGCGGTCGCCAGGCGACGCGTCGGAGCAGATGCGGCCCCCTTCGGTCTCGGTGGCTCCGGCCACCTTCGAGAGACAGTTCATGAAGCTCCATGCCCAGGGCCGCTTCGAGGAGATGTGGGAGATGCTTGCCGAGGATGCCCAGCGCGCCTGGGGCGGCCGAGATGCGTTCATCCGCGGCATGCCAAGGTTGGACGCCGAGACTGAGCTGCTCGACATGCAGGTCGTCAGCGTCGCGGTGGTCGAAGGTTGGACCGACCAGCTACACCGCCGCACGTACAGCAATGTGGCGCGCATGGTCATGCGATACCGCGTGCGCCAGCAGTGGAGGGAGTGGACATTCGACCGCCAGGTGCACCTCATTCCCGCGGCTGGAAGCTGGCGGACGCTCGTCTATCCGGTGAGCAATCAGTTGGCCCCATCCTGAGCGCACATTTGCGCCATAGAGGTCTCGCAACCCGCTGATATAGTGGGTTGCAAGCCATGCTGCAGCAGACTGTGGAAGAGCAGGAAAGGGACCTGCATTGGCATCGCAGGAGACGTCGTGCAATGACGCCGCGTCGCATGCTGCAAGAGTCAGATGAGCTTCTCTTCTGGGTCGAGGAATGCTTGGTGCAAGAGATCCGAATCGTGCCCGGCTGGCTGGTGGCGCGATTGACGGTGGTGCTTCGCCAAGCGCACCCCGAGCTAGCCGGTCGCCTCGGTCGCGAGCGACGCCCTGAGCAGGTGATGGAGATCATTTACGACGCCCAGTCGGCGCTGATGGAGCAGGCGTGCCGCAGCCGCGGCCCCGGCGAGGTGATCCCGCTTTTCGCCAGAGCACGCGAACGGATGCTCAGAGAAGCGGCCGTACCGCTGTAACGGGACTTGATGGTCGGAGCGGCGAGCTAGAAGGGTCGAACGGATTGCTCCGGGTCGATCTTCATCTCCATTCGAGCTATTCGCATGACGGCCAGAGCTCGCTTCAGGAACTCATCGACCGCAGCCGCGAATGTGGTCTGGACCGCATCGCGCTCACAGATCACAACACGGTCGAGGGCGCTCTCGAGCTGGCGCGGATCGCGCCCGGGCTGACGATTGTCGGCGAGGAGGTGAAGACCCGCGAGGGCGAAGTGATCGGTCTTTTCATTTCGGACCGCATCGCTCCATACCTGACGCCCGAGGAGGTCATGGACCTCATCCACGAGATGGGAGGCCTCACCTACGTGCCGCATCCGCTCGACCGCCGCCGCGCGAACTTCCGTCCCGAGCGCATCTTCCAGCTGGCCGAGCGTATCGACATCATCGAAACCTACAACGCGTGGTGCGAACCGGGTGCGAATGCGGCTGCCGCAAAGCTGGCCGCTGATCTCGGAAAGGTCACCGCATCGGGGTCGGATGCGCACGGAATCGGCGAGCTCGGTCGAAGCTGGATGGAGATCGAGGACTACAAGACCCCTGCCGAATTCTTGGAGAGGCTGCGGGTTGCCCGCCACGTCGTGACCTCGAGCAGTGGTACGGGCCGGCGTGCCTGAGCAGCAAACACAGCTCCTCGTGGCCGGGTCGGTGGCCCTCGACACGCGCGACGGCCCGTTCGGCAAGGTCATGGAGACGCTCGGAGGATCAGCCGTTTACTTTGCGCTCGCTGCGAGCTTGATTCTCCACGTGAAGGTGGTGGCTCCGGTCGGGGTCGATGGAGCCAAGCGAGTGGGGCAAGTATTCAGTGGCAGGCCGATCGACACCGAGCTGCTCCAGATCCTCGACGCGCCTACGTACCGATGGCGGGCGCACCAGGAGCACGGACGCAATGTAGATCTCGGCAGCAGCGACGACATCTACGACAAGTGGGAGCCGGCGGTGCCGCAGGGTTTCGACGGTTGGGCGTTTGTCGGCTCGATGCGGCCGGATCGCCAGGCGCAGGTCATGGCTGCGCTCCACGGCAGCACTAAGTTGCTCGCCGCCGACGCGATGCTCTCCTACGTACTCGCCCGGCCACCCGAGGCAAGGGATGTTCTGGGCAAAGCCGCATGGTTCTTCTGCAACGACGAGGAGTTCACTGCCCTCGGGGGCAAAGACCCGGAAGACTTTCGGCGTCAATGGTGGCTTCAAGGCCTGGTTGTGAAATCAGGCGAGCTTGGCCTCGCCGCCTACACAGAGTTCGGAACCGTTAAGGTTCCCGCGCTCACGAACCGCCCAGTCGTGGACTCGACGGGAGCGGGCGACGCGTTGGCGGGAGGAATGTTAGCGCGATGGCTAATCACGGGCGGCCAGCCCGGCGGTCTTCAAGATGCGCTCGTGTGGGGTGCCGCGTGTGCATCGCTCACCATCTCATCGGTTGGTGTGAAAGGCATCGCAAAAGCCACACGCAAGCAATTGAATGAGCGAGTCTCAGAGGTCGAGGAATGCATACGCCGCGGATCGTGATCATCGCCGGCGACCTGGTCGAGCAGGACGTCGACGCCATCGTTAACGCCGCCAATAACAAACTCATTCTTGGTGGTGGGGTCGCTGGCGCCATCAGGAGCCGAGGCGGCCCGTCGATACAAGCCGAATGCGACGCGCATGGCCCGGTGAAAGTTGGCGAGGCTGCCGTGACGGGTGCGGGCGAGCTGCCCGCGCGCCACGTGATTCACGCAGCCAGCATGGCTTTGGGCGAAGCGACAACAACTGAGTCATTGGAGTCGTCGATGAATCACGCGTTTCAGCTCGCGCATCAGTTGCGCGCGAAAACGATCGCCATTCCTGCGGTCGGTACTGGCATCGCAGGGTTTCCGATTGATCAGTGCGCAGTGGTTATGGCGCACTCGCTAAGTCGTGCGTTGGCGGACGGATGGGCGCCGAGCGAGGTGCGGTTTGTACTCTTCGGGGATGACGCGCGGCGTGCGTTTCAGGCATCGTTTGAGGAAGTTTTCGGGGTCAATAGGGGCTCCGGGCGGGCCAAATAGTCGCGCATTTGTCAAGCCGATTTCCTGCCGCTTTTTAAGACCCCCAAGCACGATCGGCTGAATTCAGGTTGAATTGAGGTTGATCTGGGCCTGGAGGCACCCTAGAATGGGCTAGTCCAGCCCCAGAAACAGATCTAATAACTAAGGATGGTGAAACAGTTTGGAAGGATATTGCTTGAAGGACAAAAAGAAGGTTGAGATGAAGGACCCTCAACCAATCACTATGAAGAACGGGAAGCCGGCGACAATTGGGACTTGCCCGCAGTGCGGGACCAAGATCTACAAAATCGGAAAGGCGGTGGCATAAATGGAAGGCTATTGTTTGAAGGACAAGAAGAAGGTCGAGATGAAGGACCCTAAGCCGATCACTATGAAGAACGGCAAACCGGCAACGGTTGGGACCTGTCCGTTCTGCGGCACCAAGATCTACAGGATCGGCAAGTCGACTTAGGCAAACATCCGTAAGGGCCGCTCATTTCGAGCGGCCCTTTTTTGTTTTCTCGGTCTCACTTGGGGAGCGCGGGCGACTTTGCACAGCCGATGATCAGGTCGTGATCGGTGGCTCCAGCGCCCCTAATAGGACCTCTGTTGCGGATACAGCTTCATCGACGCCAAGCGTCTTGAAGATTTCCACGTTCGATGGATTGTTGACTCGAGCAATTGTCTTCTTCACATTGAAGTGTCTTTTTGCCATCTGCAACGCGATGAGGTTGTCTTCGTCGTCGGCAGTTACCGCAACAATCGCATCAGCGCGCTCGATGCCCGTCTGCGAAAGGAACTTGACCTCGCAGCCATCGCCCCGCATGACGATGCTGCCGAGCTGAGTCTCGAGCCAATCGGCCCGGCGTGAGTCCCTCTCGATCAGCGTCACCTCATGCCCACGCTCCAGGAGGTCGCGCGACATGTAGTAACCGACGGTGCCGCCGCCAACCACGATTACGTACATCGGCTTACTTCTTCTCCAACAGTGTCTTCTCGATCGCCTTGGCGCCTTCGATGGTCGGGCAGATCGTGTGCAGCCCAAGCTTCTCGTAGGCCTCTGCTCGCTCGGGGTCGTAGATCCGAGCAACGACGCGCGGGACCTTGAAGATGTGCTTTGCGACCTGCGAAGCCATGATGTTGCGGTTGTCGCCTTCGGTGACAGCGACGAATCCGTCGGCGTCTTCGATGCCGGCCCTGCGCAGCACATCGGCGTCGGTGCCATTACCGACGACCTGGTTCCCTCTGAAATCGTTCGTAAGGACGCCGCGCGAGGCAGCGCGAGAGAACTGGTTGGGATCCCGATCGATGATCACGACCTCGTGGCCGGCCTTGTCCATATCAGCTGCAAGCTGCGAGCCGACCCGACCGCAGCCAACAATGAGGAGCTTCAAGGCTGGTTGATTATAGGGAGGCACTGGGTCGGTCCTGGAGGGCAGGCTCCGGCCCGGCTCTTGCTACGATTTACGCGCTTGCGCTTCCCATTCACGTTCATGGGCGTCATGGCGTTCGCCATCGGGGTGTGGGTCGTGGCCTACCTGGCCGGCCACCGGGGGTTGGACCCCGTCGCCCAGGCGATCGCCGGCGCAACGGTCCTGATCTCGTGGAGCTTCGGCCTCTACGTTCTGGTCCGCCGCGCGCGACAGGGCCCGCAGCACTGATGGCCGACCACGCCCACTCGCCGATGTCAAAGAAGGTGCTCGTGGCCGTGGGCGGCCAGGGGATCGACCCTGAGACGGTGCGCCTCGCGTGCCGGATGACCGATCCGCAGGGAGGACGGCTCTACGGGGTCCACATCATCGAGGTCAACCGGTCACTGCCTCTGGGGGCTGTCCTGGACGAGGTGGTCGAGCGGGGCGAGAAGATCCTCGAGGAGGTGGAGCAGCTGGCGGCCGAGGCGCTTCTGCAGGTCGAGACGGAGCTGGTTCAGGCCAGGGATACCGGCCCGGCGCTCGTAGACGAGGCGGTGGAGTGGGGCGCGGATTTGATCGTGATGGGACTGCCCTACAAGCGAAGGTTCGGAGAGTTCAACCTGGGCAAGACGGTGCCATATGTCCTGAAGAACGCCACATGCCGGGTGATGCTGTTCCGCGAACACCGCGAGCACACGCTCTGACCGAACCCCGCGGCCATACGTAAACCCAAGCGGGGGCCCTCCCGGCCTCCCGACAGGTTCCCTCCCCCAACCTGCACACCTCGGCCGAGCTTAGGCAAATTGAACGACAGGACCAACCCAGGTTGTTAAGGTCACCCCATGGGCCAGGTCGCCACTAATCGCCCGCATTACTGGGCGCGTTTGTGGGCCGAGCTTGGCCGTATGGGCGGCGAGCACGACGCCTTCATCAAGGTCATCATCGTCGAGCGAATCGTCAAGGCCGCTGTGCTTATCGCCCTGGCGATCGGCTTGCTGGTAGCGGGCCGGACCGGCCTGCTTGCGGGCTGGGCTGACTACGCCCAAGACCAGCTGAACCTTGCCGCCGGCAACAGTCTCATCGTCGATTTGCTGCTCAAGGTCGTGATCTACATTGGCAACTTCAGCCACACAACACTGCTCGCCGTTGGAGCGATCGTCTATGCGCTGCTGGAGGGCACCGAGGGTGTCGGCTTGGCCATGAGGCGCCGCTGGGCGGAGTACCTGACGGTGATCGCGACGGGCCTGCTGATTCCTTACGAGGCGTATGAGGTGATCCACAAAGTGACCTTGTTCAAGGTCGGGGCGTTGCTACTTAACGTGGCCGTGGTGGGCTACCTTGCCTACCGAAAGCGCCTGTTTGTCGGCATCTGAAGCCGGTGTTAGCCAGGCGCTTTGGAATCCGGCGCGGTGGACTATGTATCTGGCGAGCGCGGCCAGAGTCTGAAGGCCGTAGACAGTCGACGTCTGGAAGCTGATTGAACTTGCATCGTCGTGGTACTTCCCGATTGCTGGAACCTCGCCGATCTTGAAGCCGAAGGTCGCGGCCTGGATCAGGACCTGCGTGTCGAACACGAAGTCGTTGCTGTTTTCCAGGAACGGAATCGCCTCGAGGAATCGGCGTGAGTATGCGCGATAGCCGGTGTGGTATTCGGACAAATGAAGCCCAAGCACGCGGTTTTCGACACCCGTCAGGAACCGGTTGCCGAGCATCTTCCACCACGGCATTCCGGCCTTCGCAGGGTCTAAGCCGAGCCAACGCGATCCCAGCACGATGTCGGCCTCACCTTCCTCGATGACCCTGCACAGGTTGGGAATGATCGCGGGGTCGTACTGGCCGTCCGGGTGCAGCATCACGACGACGTCGGCACCCATCTCGAGCGCGTGCCGGTAACACGTCTTCTGGTTGCCGCCATAGCCAAGGTTCTTTTTGTGGCGGATCACGTCGAGGCTGAGCGCCGTAGCGACGCTGACGGTCGCGTCGGCGCTCGCGTCATCCACCAGCAAGATCCTGTCGGCATGGCCGGCTGGGATCTCACCCACCACCTCCTTCAAGGTCTTGGCAGCCTTGTATGCAGGCAGCACGATCACTCGATGTGGTCGCGGGCCGGTTGGCTTGAACTCATCGAGAGGAATGGGCTCGGGTCGAACCGCCAATCGCTCCAAAGTTAGGTAGGCCGCGATGGCGATGGCGCCGAGCGCAGCCGACCACAGGCTGAAAAGGAGGGTCAGGTTCAGCGCCGCATAGGACACGACGAGGACGGCAGCGGCGCCTCGCGGCCACCGCAGCTCTCCTGCCAGCGCAAGGTCGGCGAGGGCGATGCCAGGAATGACTAAAAGGGCAAGGTCGTGGACGTTCTGATGCGGGCTCAACACCAGCGACGCTGCAACTGCCAGCGCGAAGTCGAGCCGGGGCTTGTCGGGACGCCAGCTCAAGGACAGCGCAGCCAGTGCAAGCAAAAGTAGGAGAAGCACCAGCGCGGTTGTCGTTCCGCCTGGCAGCGCCTGCAGGATGTTCTTCAGCGAGTACACGGCAGGATCTGTGTAGGCCAGCTGGCCGTTGGTTGGCAGGGAACCACCGATCGCCCACGCCGCCAACGCCCTCAAGTACCCGAGCACCGGCGCGAGGCCAAGACCGGCAACTGAGACTGCTCCCAGCGCAAGCAGCACGGCGGCGAAGCCAGCCAGCGCGCGCCATGCCCGGCGAGCCAGGAAAAGAACCGGGAGGAGGAGCAGGAGCTGGGGCTTGGAGAGCGCCAACGCGGTGAAGATGCCGGCCCAGCCAAGCCGGCCGCGAGCCCAGGCAACATACGCGGCGGCGAGAGGAACCAGGACGACGAGGTCCGACTGGCCCTGCAGAATCGTCACGAAAAGCGGGAAAAAGCCCGCGATCAGAGCAGCGGCAACGACGGCAGCGCGCCCATGGATGCGCAGGCTGCTGCGGATTAACAGGACGATGAGAGCCGCCGCCAGCATCACGTTGAACGCGCCCATTGCGATATATGCCTGGCGATAGCTCAGGTACCCCAGGGGCGCGATCAGAAGGGTATAGAACGGCGGATGGAAATAAGGAAGGACGATGAACCGGTCAGGAGGCTGTGATGTCACCTGGACCTGGATCTCGCGCTGGAGTGCAAGGTCGTACACCGCCGATCCACCGCGAGTGACAAACAGCTTGGCGCCCGAATAGAACGAGTAGAAGTCAGGGCCTTTGAGATTGCCGCTCACGATCGTGAGCAAGTAGTGGGCCCAGAAGACAGCGGAGCCAAGGCCGGCACCAGTGGCGCCAGCAAATCCAAGGCGTACCCAACGGCGAGCCCGCAGGCTCGTCATCGGCCTGTTTCTAGTCGCAGCGCGAAGCGTTCCGGAAGCTGTGCCTTGGTGATCGCCCGCTGGGCGCCTTTGATGTCGTACTTGATCCGTCTGAACTCGAAGGTCCACGCGTCGACGTCCCATATGCCATAGCTTGCCAAGGGAATGCCGTCCCGCGGCTGACCGACACTGCCCGGATTGATCAAGGAAGGTCCCCTTAGCTCGAAGGTATTGACGCGATACTCATGCGTCACCTGCCCACTCACCAAGCCAAAAATCCCCGGTACGTGAGTGTGGCCATGGAAACAGATGCCGCCGTTGAGGAGGTCGAGGTTAGCGGCCGCCACGGCTGTGTCCAGCACGTACTCGTATATGTGGTCGCGTGGACTTGCATGGACCAGGAGGACGTCGTTCTTGACGCTGCTGTCGGGCAGCTTGCGAAGCCAATCGAGCCGATCGTCTCCGATCACATCGACGGTCCATCGCACCACTGTCGCAGCGTCATCGTTGAACCACTCGAGGATCTCGGGATCGGTGCACGCGCGGTCGTGGTTTCCGACGAGCGTGAGCCAGCCATTCTTGGTCACCTCGTCAACGCACTTCTTCGGATCGCCGCCATACCCGACCACATCTCCTAGGCAGAGCGTTTCGTCGACATCAGGGCAGTCGCGCATGACCGCTTCCAGCGCCTGCCAGTTGGCGTGGATATCCGAGAGGATCGCTATCTTCAAACTGGCTTCTCGTAAAGACGCGGATAGATGTGGTCGAACAGGATTCGCAGCGTCGCAGCAAGCGGTACCGCGACGAACATGCCCAGAATGCCGGCCCAGCTGAAGCCTGCGATGAAGGCGATGATGACGAGGATGGGGGGCAGTCGCACAGCGTCGCCCACGATCTTCGGATAGACGAAATTGAGGATCACGTTCGAGATCAGGAAATAGACGGCGGCCACTATGAGCGCCTTGAGTGGGCTGGATGCCAGGCCAACCAGGATCGCGGGGACGGCTCCGATGAATGGGCCGAGGTAAGGGATCAACGCGGTGATACCGGCAAGCAGTCCCAGGGCGATGGCATCAGGCAAACCCAGCACGGCGCAAGCAATGCCGCTGAGGATGCCGATGAGGGCAGCGATGATGAGCTGCCCGCGCATGTAGGCGTAGAGCATCTTGCGGATGCGGCGCCAGATCTGGTCGAAGTCCGTCCGGTAGTCATTGGGAACCAGCCGCCGTAGGACTCGTCTAAACGCTGCGGCGTCCAGCGCCAACAGGAAGGCCACGATGAAAGTGAGCAAGAGTTGCAGCAGCGTGGTCAGAGCGGTCAGGCCGATGCCGACGGCGTTGCCAAACTGGCCCAGGAGATATTCGCGCAGATGCGAGCTGATTGAGGCTGTCGCGCCGGTGAGGTCAATCTTGAAGCCGAACACCTGGACGGCACCCTGGAGGCTCTTGATCCGGTTCTGAGCCTCAGCCGCGAGGCCAGGCGCCTGCCGTTGCAGGGATCCGACCTCGTTGGCGACGAGGGGGACCACCAGCAGCACCAGGCCGGCCAAGGCGGCAATGATAACCACAAAGATCAGGGCGATCGCCACGACACGGGGAATTCCGAGGGCGACCAGGCGGGCGATCCCGGGCTGGATCAGGAAGGCGATTGCCCCCCCTAGAACAATGGCGCCCAGAAAGTCGCGGAGCAAGTAGAGAACCACGATCGCGACGACCAGAGCAACGAGGCCAAAGGCGATCTGGAGATAGCGCCGGCGCCGCTTGGGATCCATGGGCACGGTTGCCACCACGACGGGTATGGCTTCTTCCGGCTCGCTGGGGTGAACAACCTCTTTGGAATGGGGGCTCGAGCGCACTGTAATCAGGGCAGTATGACGAGGAACCTCACCAGGAGCGCCGCTTTAGGGCGACTTGGTTGGGTCGAAATGAGAGCCGCAAAGACTGGTTCATTTGGCTCGTGGCTGCGCCGCGGCCGCACGGATCGTGGCCTCCTCAAAGGCCCGGCCGACCAACGGGTTCGAGATAACTCGGCCCGCCGCAAGTGCGAAAAGGCCAAGGAGGATTAAGCCAATTGCTAAAACGCCGTACGCCACCAACGGACCGTAGTGCGGTATTAGCTGGGTCAGCAAGCCCCCGACCGCGGTGCCGGCAATGCTGGCTGTTTGCACAAACGTGAAGCGGGTGGCCATGACGCTTCCTCGATTCGATTGATCTGCCGCCTCGACTAGAGCCGTCTGATTCGCGACCGTGTAGATCGGGTTACCGATGGACGCAATGAATAGCAAAACAGCAACCGTGAGGAGGGACGGGAAAAGGACCATCGCAAGAGAGAAGACCCCGGTGAGCAGCAGACCCGCACCGGCGGTTCGCATCGTGCCAATTGAAACTGCCCTACCAACAACGAGCGCCCCGACGAAGACTCCAGCGGACAGAACCACCTCAAGCAGGGAATACGCCTGGGCTCCGGGAATGTCGCTCGTCGCGACTCGGTAAGCCAGGGCGAAAAGCGCCGGGAAGCTCATCGCAAGGAGAAAAGCGGCGAGGGCTCCAATAATTAGGTGGGGCCTGGCGGCCTGAAGGGACCATGCACGCCGTAGTGCCCCAGTCAATCGGGTGGCGGTTGTGCCTCCCCCCAGAGATGGAATGCCCTGCATGATCACCGCGGCGACCGCAAACGTGGCGGCGTCAACCAGGAAGAGCACTCTCGTTCCGTTCGCGTGAAATGTCAAAGCCAGGATGAGTCCGGCTAGACCAAAGCCCGCCGCGCCTGAGAGAGTACCGACGGTCGCGACCATTGCATTTGCCCGCCCCGCCAGTCCGGCTGGCACCAGACTTGGGACCGCCGCCTGGCGAGCTGGTTGCACAACGGCATTGATCATCGCCAACACGAAGAGAACCGGGACGATCAGCCATAGCGACGGCCCAACCAACGCTAGGGTGACCAGGATTGCAGCCCGCAGCAACTCCAATGTCACGAGGAGTGGACGGCGCATAAAGCGATCCGCGATACCGCCCAGCGCGCCGCTCATCACTATCGTGCCGAGGGCCTGCGCTATAAAACCAAGCGCTACAGCGCCTGCCTGACCGGTAGCCGCATAGATGGCAACAAGAGTCGCCACCTGCGTTAACGGATCGCCCAGCGACGACACGCCGATCGCGGCGAACAGCCTCGTGAAAGCTGGGCTGGATCGTAAGACGCGGAGATTGTCAATCCGCCTCGGCACATCGGGGCGTTCGGCGTAGTCCATTGTGGGCAAACCATAGATTTCGCGCAAAGCGTCAACTACGTTCGGGTCGTACCAGTGTCCAGACCTTCGACTGATGTCTTCGACCCCTTCGATCTTTGTCATTCGGGACTCCCGATAGAGTCGTGGACCGGTAATGGTGTCGAACGAATCAGCGACCGCGAGTATTCGAGCGCCAAACGGGATCTTGTCACCCTTCAATCCAGATGGATAGCCCGTGCCATCCCAACGTTCGTGGTGATGGCGAACAAATGGAGCCACTTCGCTAAGCGCGGAATGTTTCTCGATCATGTCGGCTCCGATGGTCGTATGGCTTCGCATGATCTCCCACTCGTCTTCCGTTAGGGGTCCCGGTTTATTCAGAATGTCGTCCCGAACCCCAATTTTGCCGAGATCGTGCAATGACCCAGCCGTTCTCAGGGACTCACATTGCCTATTGTCTAATTCAAGATGATCGCCAAGGCTCCCAGCGACTTCGGACACGCGTACTGAGTGATCCTCCGTGTACCGGTCGCGTGCGTCGAGCGCCTGAGCAAGCAGATGAAGTGTCTGATCATTGACTTGCGTCAGTCGCTGCGCATCGGCGACGTTTGCCCTAGCGGCGAGTAGGAATCCGAAGAGTACCGGCGCCATGATAAACCCGACCGGCCACATACGAGGCTGCAGCAAGAGATAGAGGATGCCCCCCGAGAACGAGAGCAGCATGGTAGATGTCAGCGTCGACGTGCCGACATTCTGTGAAAGAGTTGCCCAGAACGACGTCCGATTGACGATTGAAAGAACCTTGGCAACGATCGAGTAGTTCAATACCAGATGAACAACTACGTAGACGACTGTCTTAGTGGGAAGGGTCCACCAGTCCTCACCAGTCGGAATGGCGGCGACAACAAGTGACGGAATCGCATTGTCGATGGCCTGATTCGCGCGGTTAAAGGCCAGGGCCCACCAGGGAGAGTCGCGACCCGGCATCCGTCCATCGAATAATGCGAGCCAAGCAATGACTGCAACTCCGGCGCCTGGCGCGATGAGGCCGGTCGCAACCAGTAGGGGGTCGTACATGTACTGGTTGCCGTGCGTCCACCGTATTGGCAATAGGGCCGCGATCTGGGTAAGAGCCCAAAGGTAGACAAGGGTAAGCAGGAGCTTGTCCTGCCCCAGGTTTAGCGGATGAAGAAGCCAAGCACCTGGAACGATCGCTGCCCCAAATAAGAGCACTCCGACAACCCAGATCTTGGCCCTGCGATCAAGCGAAGCGAAGGGTGGCAAAACAAGTGGATTCTAGTCGCGTGGTAGCAGATCGCTAACCGCATAAACGAAGAAAGGCCCGCCACGAGGCGGGCCTTCGAATTTGACTGTGTTTACAGACCCCAGGAACCGACGACGCGGGGTTTGCTATCGCCACGCAAAAAACGCCGCAGCTTTCTCACCATGTCATTCCTCCTCGCTTGAACCTCCGTAACGATCACCGGCGTTTCGCTAGTGACCTTCGCGTTCTGGAGTTAGTATTAGGCGTGGCGCTCAGCTTTCATATCGCGACTTTCCATGAGCGGCCCTAATGGAGAACCATTAGTCGCAATAGGGATCTCCATGAGTTCAGACATCAGCGAGGGAGATGATATTCAGCTTCAGAGCAGCGCTAACCGCCTCGCCGCGATTTCCAACACCGAGTTTTCTATAGACATGGCTGAGGTGCGTTTCGACAGTTGGAATGGCTAGGCCGAACTCTTGCGAAATACGCTTCGTCGTTAAACCTCGAGCCAACCCGCGGAGCACTTGCAGCTCCCTAGACGTGAGCGCAATGTCGGTTAAGGGCCGAGGTGGGGCTTGCTGGGCAACCCTACGCAAGACTCCTAGAATCATGCGCCGGGGAACCGGGGTCTCGCTGTTAAGCGCTGCCCGAAGGGCCCGATGTAGTTCCTCTGGACCTACATCCTTCAGCACGTAGCCGACACAGCCTGCGTGCATCATCCTGAGGAGGTCATCTCCCGAGTCAGATACCGTCCAAGCGACGATCTTCAGGCTGGGATTCGACTCCAGCAAAAGGCGTGTAGTCGTCGACCCATCAAAGCCACTCATGTGTACATCCATCAGCACGAGATCTGGCTTTAGCTTTGGCACCAATTCGAGAGCTTCATGGCCAGAGGCGGCTTCGCCGCACAACGTGAAATCCTTTGAGCTCGTGAGCATGGCGCGAGCAGCCAAGCGCGGCATGTTGCTGTCATCTACTACCAGGACTCTAACTCGCTGCGCTTGCAGTGCCCTTGCGATCCGTTCACTCTAGCAACTGGGAATGGGCCGAAGCACGCTGTCATTCGGTTACCTGGGTCTAGCAGCAATCGCGGTTGCATTGCTCGATATCAGCACGTGGTCTTATGACGTTGCGAAC
>JBDUAO010000051.1:0-17842 GCA_040004595.1 Candidatus Dormiibacterota bacterium
AGTAGGCGGTCGCCGTTTGGTTCGACGATGTCGGCCACCGGCATCGCCACCTCCCAGTTGGGCGCACCGTCGGTGCTCACACGCATCTCGATGACGTCGGACAGTCGAAGGTGGGCGACTCCCGCGCAGTCCTTGAGGAAGGCGAAGACCACAGGGCGCACCAGGTTCAGCACATATCCCGCGGATGCCTGCGCTCCGTCCGAGAGTGCCTGTCCGGCGAGACTGCGGTCGCGGAATGCGAGGACGACAACCTCGTCGCTGAGCATCACGGGGTCGCTCCAGGCGTAACCGCCGGCCTCGGCGTTTCGAAGCAGCTGGAGGAGCTCGGCCAGGCGCCGCATCGGCGGGCGCGGCCCTTCGAAGAGGAGGGGAATGTCGCGCAGCGGCTCGTTGAGGTTCTGGGCCCGGTACTGGGCTGTGAACCCAAGATCCGAGATCCCCGCAAACGGCGCCGGGACCTTGATCGTCATCTCGCTGAGGTGGGGGCTGCTGGATCGCATTCTGGAACGTGAACCCTTCATGCCTATTAACGCACGAAGGCCCCCGAAGTGTCTCTTGCTTGTCAGGTGGGGTTGGGGCCGCCCAACGCGTCCTGTGTCAGCGCGGGCATAACCTTGCAGGACATGCCCCTGACAGGTATTCGCGTACTCGACCTCACCAGGCTGCTTCCCGGCCCCTTCTGCACCATGCTCCTGGCCGATATGGGCGCGGACGTGGTGAAGGTCGAGGAGCCCGGGGGTGGCGATTACCTGCGCTGGACGCCGCCCCTAGTCGACGGCGAGAGCGCCCTCTTCAATGCCATCAACCGGAACAAGCGCAGCGCCACCCTGAACCTGAAGGCGCCGGAAGGGCGAGAGCTCCTCCTACGCCTTGCCGAGACTGCCGGCGTCCTGGTCGAGGGCAACCGTCCAGGCGTCATGGCACGGCTCGGACTCGGATGGGACGTGTTGCACGCGCGCAATCCCAAGCTCGTCATGTGCTCGATCACGGGTTATGGGCAGGACGGCCCCTTCGCAGAACGCGCGGGACACGACATCAACTACATGGCCACGGCGGGCGCCCTCGGCCTGAACGGCCCCCGCGACGGCCCTCCCTTCCCGCTATCGGTCCAGGTGGCGGACATCGGCGGGGGCGGCCTCCAGCCGGCAGTAGCAATCCTCGGCGCGCTGGTCGCGGTCGGGCGCGGCGAGCAAGGGCGCTGGATCGACGCTTCGATGACTGACGGGGCAGTCACCTGGCTCGCCTTTGCCCTCGCCGCCCATGGGGGAGGCGAGCACGTGGGTCGGGGCGACCAGCGCCTCGGCGGCCGCTACCCCTGCTACCGCGTCTACGCGTGCAAGGACGGTGGCTTCTATAGCGTCGGTGCGCTCGAGCCGAAGTTCTGGGCGACGTTGTGCGACGCGATCGACAGGCCCGACCTGCTCGAACTTCAGTTCGCCGAGGGGGCGGACGGGGCGGGCGCGCACGAATCGATGGAGTCGGTGTTCCTCGCGAGGACGCGCAACGAATGGGAGCTCAAGCTCGCCGGGCTCGACGTCTGTTGCGAGCCAGTCCTGGAGCTGGGTGAGGTGGCCGCACACCCGCAGGTCGCCGCGCGTGGACTCATAACCGCGACCCCCGGCGGCGTCGAGGTGAGACCGGCGATTCCGATGCGCTCCGATTGGCGGCGGCACGCCGCGCCGGCGCTGGGCGAGCACACGGCAGAGATCCTCGCCGAGGTGGGCGTCGATGCGGACCGCCTGGCAACACTGAGGAACGCTGGAGCCGTCTGAGCTCAGCGTGGGCTCAGCTTCTCCCACAGGCCTTCCACCTGCGCTCGCGTCGACTCCAACGTCCCTGTGTTGTCGATCACGTGCGTCGCTCGGCCCCGCTTCTCGTCGATCGGCATCTGCGCAGCAATCACTTCGCGGGCTCGTTCGAGTGCGAAGCCGCGCCCGCCGACCAGGCGCTCGACCTGGACCGCGAGCGGAACCCAGACGAGGATGACTGTCGGAAAGAGCTGGTCGAGCCCGTTCTCGAACAAGAGCGGAATGTCCTGGACGACCACCTCGGCGCCACGCTCCACCGCCTCCGCCGTCCGCTGCGCCATCCATTCTCGTACGAGTGGGTGGACTATCGCGTTCAGGCGCTTGAGCGCGTCAGCGTCCCTGAAGACAAGCTCACCAAGGGCCTTCCTGTCGATGCCGCCATCGCGCACGAAGCTGTCACCAAACTCGCGGACCACCGCCGCGAATCCGGGCGTTCCCGGTTCGTAAACCGCGTGGCTGGCCTCGTCCGCATCGACGACCGCAGCCCCGAGCTCACGCAGGATTGCCGCGACAGTCGACTTGCCCGATCCGACGCCACCTGTGAGTCCAACGAGCTTCACGACTTACGATGTTGCATCAATGGCCGAGGACGAAAAGTTCGATGCGGTGGTTGTCGGCGCCGGTCCTGCCGGCACGGCGGCGGCCATCACGATGGCCAAGGCGGGGCTGCAGGTCGCGCTTCTGGAGCGCGGGGCGAAGGCGGGTTCCAAGAACGTGATGGGCGGCATTCTCTACAACCACTACCTCGAAGAGATCGTAGGAGACAGCTGGAAGGAAGCGCCGCTCGAGCGCCCGATCATCGAAGAACGCCGCTGGATCATGACGCCGGAGGCCACCATCGGCATCGACTACAAGAACCTGCGCAACCGCGAGCACCCGCATTCGTATTCGGTCCTGCGTGCCAAGTTCGACGCGTGGTTCGCGGAGCAGGCTGAGAAGGCGGGCGCGGTCGTCGTCCCGGAGACCGTCGTCGAACGACTCATCGTCAAGAACGGCCGCGTGGTCGGTGTCGGCACCGGACGGGGCGATGACGTCTACGCCGACGTCGTGATCATCTGCGAGGGCATCGGCCTCGGCACCGGGCTGCTGGAGACGACGGTGATCAACGGGAAGCCGTTGCGTCGCAAGCTTCGACCCAACGAGGTCGCCATGGCCGTCAAGGAGATCATGCAGCTCGATTCGGGCCTGATCGAAGAGCGATTCAACTGCGACCCGGGCGAGGGCTGCTCGATCGAATGCTTCGGCGACTCGACGCTGGGCATGTCCGGGTTCATGTTCATCTACACCAACAGGGACACCCTGTCCGTTGGAGGCGGGGCGCTGCTCAGCGAGTTCAACGCGACGCTGCGCAGCCCCAACGATCTGATGGAGCACTTCAAGAAGCACCCTGCTGTGAAGCCGCTGCTTCGCGGCGCCGAGACGGTCGAGTACCTGGCCCACCTGATACCCGAAGGCGGACATCGCGGAATCCCGAAGGTGTACGGACCTGGCTACCTGATATGTGGCGATGCCGCCATGCTGTCGAACCCCGTGCACCGAGAGGGCTCCAACCTGGCGATGGTCTCAGGCAGGCTGGCGGGCGAGACGGTGGTGCACGCGAAGGAGATGGAGGACTTTTCGGAGCGGCGGCTCGCCGAGTACAAGGGCAAGCTCGACAACTCCTGGATCATGGCCGACATGCGCAAGTACGACGGCGCTGTTCCTTTGCTCGAGCACAATCCCCAGATGCTCACGAAATATCCGAAGGTCGCGGATCGCGCCCTCGACGAGTTCTTCCGGGTGGACGGCGTCTCGAAGTGGCAGAAGCAATCGAACATCCTGAAGATGATCCGCAAGGAAGGAATGTTCCGGATGGGCTGGGACACCATGAAAGCCCTCTGGACGATGAAATAAAAGGCGCGGGGGGATTACGCCTTCGCGATGGCGATTCGCACGGTGTGGTACCCGCTGGAGCCGGTCGGGTAGCTCGCCGCTGTCGTGGTGCTCTGGAGCGCCCCATCCTTGTCGGTGGCCCTGACCCTCAGCTCGTAAGCACCTTCCGCAACCGGAGTCCATTCCGCCTGCCAGATCACCCACGTCAGTGGCGATAACGGCGGCTTGAACGGCGCCTCGGTCCAGTTCTGCCCCGCGTCAGTGCTGTACTCCACTTTGGAAATGCCGCGGGTACCTGCAAAAGCCACACCGGCGAGGGCCGCCGGCCCGAGCTTGACGATGTCTCCTTCGCGCGGCTCATCAAAGCGCGCGGTCGTCTTGACCACCGCGTTGTGATCCCAGCCCTGCTGCTCCCAGTACCCACCGCTCTCGTGGTTGACCAGGCTGATCGAATCGAGCCACTTGGGGCCCTTCATCCCATAGTGCCCCGGGATCAACATCCGGGCCGGAAAGCCGTGGGCCTCGGGGAGCGGCGCGCCATCGAGCGAGTACGCGACAACAATCTCGGGTGCGCCCTGGACAAGGCTCATGGGCAGACTCTCCGCATAGCCATCGCGCGCCTTGAACGCGACCCACGTTCCAGCCGCCTGCGGGCCGGCCATGGTGATCAGGTCAAGCAGGCTGACGCCCACGAATTCCCCGGTGCTCATCTGCGGTCCGCCGACATTGTTGCTGATGCACTCCAGGGTCACGTACTCGGTTGTCTTCGGTAGACCCTGAAGGTCTGAAAGAGATAGCGCCAGTGGCTTGTCGACCATGCCACCGACCGAGAGGTGCCAGCCGGCGCCGGGAATGGACGGGTCGACGAAGTTTTTGGAAACGACGTAGAAGTCCTGGACTGGTGTGATCTCGGGTGAGACGCCGGCAAGGCCAGACCCAGGTGGATTGAAGATCGCGTTGTACCAGCCCGGAACCAAACGGATCGCCAGCACGCCAAGGCTGACCACGCCGATCGTCACCGGTAGGACCCCAAGCAGGCGCCTGCGCCCAACATCGGTCGCTACGTCCTCGCCGGACGGGTCCGCCCCCATCTGAAGCACCACGCCGTAGACCGCGAACAGCGCCGCCCAGATCAGTGGGGTGGTCGGACCGTCCGCGAGACCAAGAAGGCCCAGACCAGAGATGGGCAGCAGGATCGCGACGACCGCGAGCCAGCCGATCGCGGCAAATGCCAGCGCGGAGTGTTGCGAATGCCAGATTCGGCTTGTCCAGCCCCAGGCTCCGCCCAGCACCCCCAGGCCCACCACCATGGCGACGATCAACCCCAGCTCCTCCACGACCTTGCCCGCGTGCTGGAGCGTGTCGATGAGAAAGCCGAAGACGAACCCGGGCATGACGGCCAGGAGAGGCTGGTTCAGCAGCTGCGGGAGTGGCTTGAGCGCCAGCAAGAGATTTGCCAGGTACATCAGAGTCACGAGCACGACTCCGGCGAGCACTCCCCAGCCGAAGCCGCGAAGCGCCGCCTGCCTGCCGCCCACTGGCTGCGTCATCTCGACTGGTTTACCACCTGGAGATACTTCGCCGCTCTCGCGAACCGCAACGGCAGGCCGGTGGGCCGTCGGGGGCAATACAATCGGTTGACGCCGTGACCGCACCAATTGGCGCTGATGACCTGTACCGATTTCGCTGGATCGACCACGTCCGCCTCAGCCCGAATGGCGAGCGGGTCGCCTACCAGCTGAGCGCACCCGACGCCGAATCTCGCCAGACCAGGAGCCGCATCGTGATCAGGCGCCTGCTGGACCAGGAGCCGGTCGACGCAACAGGCGCCGCGCGCCGCGATCACTCCCCCGAGTGGTCACCCGATGGCAGGAAGATCGCGTTCGTCAGCCGTCGTGGCGCGGTGGACCAGGTTTTCGTGCTCGACGTGGCGACCGGCGGTGAACCGGTGCAGGTCAGCTCGCAACCGGAGGGTGCGTCGAGCCCGGCATGGTCTCATGACGGCAAGAGCATCGCTTTCATCGGGGTCGTGCTGTCGGACCCGGAGTCCGTCGTCGACGACCCAAGACCGCCCGAAAGCAAGGATCAGCTGAGGCGAACCCCCGTGGTGAGGGTTGCCCGCCGCCTCGACTACAAGCACGACGGCCAGGGTTTCGTCGACGGCCGCAATCAACACCTGTTCGTGGTTCCCGCAGAGGGCGGCGAATCCACACAGCTCACCAAGGGTGTGTGGGACGTCACAGGTTTCGACTGGTCGCCCGACAGCGCCAGGCTGGCCGTCACCGGCAACTCGGAGCCCAACTCCGACCTGCAGCGCGAGCTCGACCTTTACCTCGTCGACCTTGCCGGCGAGCGAACGAAGATCGCTGGCGGCTTTTATTTGAGCTCCCCTTCGTGGTCGCCTCGAGGCGATGCAATCGCGTTTGTAGCCCCCAACGGCCTGGAGGCGGGCCTCGTCGAGCGCCTGTGGATTGTGCCGCCTACCGGAGGCGTTCCACGTTGCCTGACCCTCTCGCTCGACCAGGCGGTCGGCGACAGCATCATCACCGACATGCGCGGGGGCCATGGAGGCGTCCGCGTCCGCTGGTCCAAAGATGGCAATCGCCTTTTCTTTCTCTCGAGCGGACCCGGCGTCACCGCCCTCTATTCCTGCGATCTCGACGGCAACCTGTGGCCTGAGGCCGGCGGCGCGCGACGAATCTTCGACTTCGATCTCGCCGCCGGGATCTTTGCATTCTGCGCATCCGACCCCAACAACCCCGGCGAGCTTCACATGCTCGCGAATGGAGCTGAGGCCAGGCTGACCGACTTGAATCCGTGGCTTCGCGAGCGCTACATCGCGCAGCCAGAGCGTCACCAGTTCACTGCGCCCGACGGATGGGGGATCGAAGGCTGGCTGCTCAAGCCGGAGAGCTTCGACCCCGGCCGGCTTCACCCGTTGGTGCTCGAAGTTCACGGCGGCCCGCACGGCCAGTACGGATGGTCTTTCTTCCACGAGCTCCAGATCCTGGCCGGCATGGGCTACCTGGTCCTGTATGCCAACCCACGCGGGTCTGACGGGTATGGCGAGCGCTTCAGGAGCGAGGTGGTTCGGGACTGGGGCGGCAAGGACTACATCGACCTGATGACCGCGGTCGACCAGCTCATCGAGCGCACCGGCGCCGTGGACACCACGCGGATGGGCATCGGGGGCGGCTCTTACGGCGGCTACATGACCAACTGGGCCATCGGTCAGACCGACCGCTTTGCGGCCGCTGTCGCCATGCGCTCGATATCGAACCTGGTCAGCGAGTACGCGCAGCACGACATCGTGATCTGGGGATCGTTGGAGCTTGGTCCGCCGCCCTACCCGGACCTCGACGAGCTATGGCGCCGATCCCCGATCAGGTACGTCCAGAACATCAAGACGCCTCTGCTCCTCACATGCGGAGAGATGGACCTGCGCTGCGCCATCTCGCAGTCCGAGGAGATGTTCGGAGCGATGCGGCTGCTCGGTAAGACGGTCGAGCTGGTTCGTTTCCCAGAGGAGTCGCACGACCTCTCGCGTAGCGGCCGGCCCGACCGTCGCGTGGAACGCCTGCGCCGGATCGCCGCCTGGTTCGAGCGATTCCTCGGCACGGCAGCCTCCGACCGCCCGGCCGAGCCTCTTGCGGCGGTCGCTGAGGCCGTCGCCGAGCCAATCGACACGACTGCGGAGCCGGTGGAAGCAGTCGCCGAGCCGGTCGAAGCGTCAGCGACGCCGGTGGAAGCTGTGGCGCAGCCGGTTGCGACCGAGGCTGTGACCCAGGTGCTTTCCACCCGGAGCCTCGGCACGTTGGAGCTCGAAGAGCTGGCGGTTTCCGGGCTCGCGGCCGACGAGGCGCAGGCGGTCGAATCCGAAGAACCGATCGCAACCGCCGCCGAGGCTGAGCCAGCCGAAGCAGAGGCAGCTCCGGAGCCTGAGGCGGTGCCCGAGCCCGAGCCCGAGCCCGTCGAGGCGCTTGCAGAGCCGACGGCGCCCGTCGAGCCGGAGCCTGCCGCGGTCGCCGAGCCGGAGCCGGTGCCGACGGTGGCCGACCTCTGGAAGCAGTCGGTTCCCCTGGACCCCGCCCCCGCGGATGAGTGGCGGGCCACTGTGCCCCCGCCCGTCGAGCCGGCGATCGAAGAGGCCGCGCCCGTGTTCCCCGAGCCGGAGCCGACGTTCCCTGCGCCCGAGCCGGTGGCGGCCGCCGAGCCGGCAGCCATGGCGGCGGAACCTGAGCCTCAGCCCGCCCCGGCGGCGCTCGAGCCTCAGCCGGCTGAGGTCGTGGCATCTGCCGCCGCGCCCACCCAGGATCCTGTGGCGCAGACCGTCGTCGCCTGGCCGCACCCGTCCACCGAAGGGGCGAGCAATGGCGCGCCTGCTTCGCAGTCCGAATTTTCGGAGGAGGCCACGTCAATCATCCCGGCGTGGCAGCCGGCCGACTCGCTGTCGGACTCAAAGCGAACGGTGTCGCTGCAGGCGGTGCCACCAGAGGTGGTTGCGGCCGGCACGGGCTTCCCGGCCAAGCTGACTTTTGAGACGGGGCCTTTCGCGGGACGGATGGTCGCGCTGCCGAACCAGACTGTCACGTTCGGCCGAGCCCCTGACAACGACGTCGTCGTCGGCGACGCCGCCACATCAGGGCGTCACGGTCGGATCGAGGTGCGCGGCGGCGCGTTCTGGATCAGCGACCTCGGCAGCACCAACGGCACGCTCGTCAACGGCGAGCCGGTCATCGAAAGGCAGCTAGGCCATGGCGACCTGATCGCCGTCGGCCAGAACACCATTCGCTTCACCCTCGAAAGCTAAGCGGTACCCGCCCCCAGGGCTGCGCACTGGTCTGCCGCTTCGCGAAGCATGGCCGTGAACTGTTCGACATCCGGGACTATGCCTGGGTCTGCGGTCAGGCCGAAGTAAGCCTCGCCGTTGTACGAAACGATGGCGATGCCCAGGCCCATCGAGGGATAGAGAGGGGCGAACGGCCAAACCTCGAGCAGCTGAGCGCCGCCCGAATACAGCGGAAACTGCGGTCCGGGCACGTTGGTGACGTTGATGTTGGCGCCGCCCTGCGGGTTGGACATCAGGCGTCCCGCCAGCACTAGCAGCGTTGGCGGCGCCCAATCCGCAAGGCCGGCCAGCTTGTCGGCGGCAACTGCCTGACGGGTTCGCTTGAGATCTCCCGTCGTCACGTTGATCTTTCGCAGGCGCTGCTCGATGGTCATGTCACCAGTTGGCAGCTCGAGCACCATGCCGCTGATCTGGTTTCCGAGCCGCCCAGGCCCGTCGGACCTCACGCTCACGGGACAGAAAACGCGCACTTTCTCAGGCACGCGCTCGCCACGCGCCTTGAACCATCTGTGCAGGCCATCAGACACGACAGCAAGCACGGCATCGTTGACGGTGCAGCCGAATTGTTCCTTGAGCGCTTTGAATGCCGACAGGGGCACCTTCAAGCCGCGCCCGCTTCTCTGCGTACCAATCCTTCGGTTGAAAAACAGGTCAGGTCGACGGCTGACCATCTTGCCGCTGAGGGTAAAGAGGCTCTTCCAGGGCACACGTGTCGTGCTCCAGACCGCCGGCACCATGGTCCGCTCGTCTTTGCTCTGGGCGCCGACGTTCCACAAGACCGGTCTTATGAGCTGCCAGCGGGTGGGTGCCGGACGTGGCCTCCATTCCGACTCGGGCGGTTCCGGCACATACACCTCCTCTGTCGTATCGAGAAGGAGCGTGATGATGTCGACTGACGAGACGCCGTCGACCATGGCATGGTGGGCGCGGTTCACGATCACGACGCGGTCGTTGCGGAGACCGGTGACGATCGTCACCTCCCACAAGGGCCGGCGCATGTCGAGAGGCCGGGAGAGGATTCGCATCACCAGCTTGCGCAGCGCGGCGCCATCCCCTGGCGGCGGAAGCACCTCGCGTCGAACGTGGGCGCCGAGGTCGAAGTTGGTGTCGTCGACCCATACCGGGTGCGCCAGGTTCAGCGGCGCCCGGAGGATGCGCTGGCGGTAGCGCGGCACCAGGTGGATGCGATCCCTGATCGTCTCTTCGATGCCAAGCGCGCCACGCCCGCCGGGGACACGCGAGCCGCCTTCGAACACATAGACGGTGCCCAGGTCCAGCGGTGTCGACGGGCGTTCGGCATAGAGGAACCAGGCATCCCGTGCCGACAACGGCTCGTAAAACGGGGATCCGTTGGCCGTCACGCCGTGATCCTATAACCGGCAAGTACTCTTGCAACATGGTTGGAACAGTCGCCGAGATCTGGCGTTATCCCGTCAAATCGATGGCCGGGGAGAATGTGAGCTCCGCCGCACTGACCCATTCGGGCGTTGAAGGCGACCGTCGCTGGGCACTTGTCGACGGCACCGCGAACCGCGCGGGCAAGCTTCTGACCGGCAAGGACGACAAGCGGCTGATGACCTACCACGCGCGATTGAAAGGCGACGATGTTGAGGTCGTCGGTCCTGGGGGTGACACCCGGCGCCTTGACGATGCCCTGGTGTCCGATGTCGCGCTCGTAAGTGGCCGGCCGCTGACCCTCCGGGATCTCGCGGGCGCCAACTTCGACGATTCGCCGGTGCTGGTCGTGAATCTCTCGACCATCGCAGGTTTCTCTCTTGCGGCCGGCGTGGAGGTCGACCACCGCCGTTTCCGCGCCAACCTTTACATCGATGGCCTTGAACACGAGGAGGAGCTGGGGTGGATCGGCCGCCGTCTTATTGTGGGTTCGGCTGAGTTGGAGGTGGTGAAGCGGTGCGAACGGTGTGTCGTCATCACCCTGGACCCGGATAGCACAGCCGCGACTCCGTCGCTGCTTCGCGTTTTGACCAACACCTCTGACACGTGCATGGGCGTGTACTGCCGCGTCGCGCGCCACGGCCAGGTGTCGGTGGGCGATAGCTGCGGTCCGGTGTAGCGTAGCCTCTCAAACGACGCGTTCCGGGTTTACGAGGAGAAGAACATGACGGTCAAGGCTTTCTCGGCTGATTGGGCTGCCGCATTCAAGGATGAGGTCAACAAATCCACCGCCTACAAGGCCGCCGGCAAGGGGTGGAAATGGACGGTGGGCCTGGTCGTGGAAGCCGAGCCCGATAAGCATTTTGCCGAGGCCAGGGGAATCGTAATGGACCTGTTCGACGGCGAGGCCCGCGACATCAAGGTCGGCCCTGCTTCGGATGCGCAGAAATGCGATTTCGTGATCACGGCTCCTTACTCCCGATGGAAGCAGGTGGCCACCAAGGAGCTCGACGCCACCAAGGGCATGTTGCAAGGCAAGCTCAAACTGAAGGGCGATCTCCCGACGATCGTGCGCTACACGAAGGCGTCGCAGGAGATGACCGAGTGCACGACTCGGATCGCGGTTGAATGGCCCGACGAAACGACCAGTTGAAATCGGAGCCAAAGAAGGAAGGGCTCGTCGACTACGCGGACAAGGAGCCCAGCGCATTCGCCACGATGCTGGGTGGCTTGATCGAGGCCAACGTCGAGGGCCGCATCGAGAAGCGCAAGGATTTCTCAACCCTGGTCGCACGTGTGGGGATCTGGGTCAACGACATCGACGAGGGAGTCACGCTGGACTTCAAAGGCAGGGGCGGCTGGTTGACCGTCCACAACGGCCTGGTGCCGAACCGGACGCTCACCATCCGCACCGATGCAGAAACGGTGATGAGCTTGAGCAACCTCAAGATTGGGCCCTTCGGACTACCGGTCTATTACGACGAGGTGGGTCGAGGGGTTGCGGCCAAGCTGCTGAACGGCAAGCTCAAAATCGATGGCCTGCTGGCGAACGTGATGACGCTGAACGCCGTGACGCGGATCTTCTCTGTCCAGTGACGTGCTGACCCGCATCCACCACGTCGGCATCGCTGTCGCCGACCTCGAGGAATCGATACGCATCTACCAAGCCGCGCTTGGCGCGGAGCTGGTTCACCGTCAGGTCAACGACAACGAGGGCCTCGAAGCGGCCTTCTTGCGCGCGGGCGATGGCGAGGTCGAGCTGATGAGCGCAACGCGGCCGGATTCTCCCGTCGGCAAGTTCCTGGCGAAGCGCGGGCCGGGGTTGCACCACGTGGCCTACGGCGTCACCGACATTCGAAAGGCGCTTACGGATGCTCGAGAGGCGGGCCTCGAGCTCATCGACGCCGAGCCCCGAATGGGAATGCACGGGTCGCTCATCGCCTTCGTGCATCCGAAGAGCCTGGGCGGCGTGCTGACCGAGCTCGTCGAAATATGACCGAGGTATTTAACGACAGCGGCCTGCCACTCAAGCCGGTTTACTCGGCCGAGGATCGCCGGGTCGAAGAACCCCTGCCAGGCACTTTCCCGTTCACGCGCGGAATCCACAAGGATATGTACCGCGGGCGCCTGTGGACGATGCGGCAGTACGCCGGCTTCGGGACCGCTGCGGAGTCCAACAAGCGCTATAAGTTCCTGCTCAAGCAAGGCCAGACGGGGCTGTCGGTTGCTTTCGATCTCCCGACTCAGATCGGATATGACTCGGACGACCCGATGGCCAACGGCGAGGTGGGCAAGGTGGGGGTCGCGATCGACTCGCTCGAGGACATGGAGATCCTCTTCGATGGGATTCCCCTGGATAAGGTCTCGACCTCGATGACGATCAATGCCACCGCGACCATGCTGCTGCTGCTTTACGAGCTGGTCGCCGAAAAGCAGGGTTGCCCGCCAGAGAAGATCAGCGGGACGGTGCAAAACGACATCCTCAAGGAGTACGCCGCCCGCGGCACCTACATCTTTCCGCCCAAGCCCTCCATGCGGCTGGTCACCGACCTCTTCGCCTACTGCCAGAAGAACCTCCCGAGCTGGAACACGATCTCGATCTCGGGCTATCACATCAGGGAGGCCGGCTCGACCGCCGCCGAGGAGATCGCGCTTACGCTGAGCCACGCGATCGCGTACGTGGAAGCGGCGCAGGCGGCGGGGCTCTCGGTTGACGATTTCGCTCCCCGCGTGTCCTTCTTCTTCGCCTCTCACATGGACTTTTTCGAGGAGGTCGCGAAGTTCCGCGCCGCGCGGCGGATATGGGCGCGGATCATGCGCGACCGCTTCAAGGCGAAGGACCACCGATCCCAGGCTTTGCGTTTTCACACGCAGACGGGCGGCGTCACCCTCACCGCGCAACAGCCGTTGAACAATATCGTCCGAACAACCCTCGAAGCGATGAGCGCTGTGCTTGGCGGCACCCAATCGCTGCATACCAACGCATACGACGAGGCCCTCGGCCTGCCATCGCAGGCCGCCGCGGAGATTGCCCTGCGAACCCAGCAGGTCATCGGATATGAGACGGCGGTATCAATGGTGGCGGACCCGTTCGGCGGCTCCTATTACGTCGAGAGCCTTACCGACAAGGTGGAGGCGGAGGCGGCGGCGATCATGGCGGAGATGGAAGAGGGCGGCGGGGCGGTGGCCTGCATCGAATCGGGGTGGACACAGGGGCGGATCGCCGAGAGCGCTTACCGAATGCAGAAACGGATTGAGTCGGCAGAGCGCGCGGTGGTTGGCGTCAACCGCTTCGAGGGCCCGGACTCCGACGCGGTGGAGATCATGAAGATCAGCCCGCACCACCAGGCGGCGCAGGCCCGCGCGCTCGATCGGCTGCGCTCCCGACGACCGAAGGGGACATTGGAGCGTCACCGGGCAACGATCGAGAAGGCGGCTCGAGGGACGCAGAATATGCTGCCGCCGATCAAAGCGGCGCTTGCCGACTACATCACCATCGGTGAATGTTGCGATGTGCTTCGGGGTGTGTTCGGCGAGTACCAGCCTTCCCAGGTCACCTGACAAAGGAGAGGACGGATTATGACTCGTGTGGTCCCGATGATCGCCTACGAGGACGGGAACGCGGCCATGGACTGGCTGATCAAGGCATTCGGTTTCGTGGAAGCCGACCGCCGCCTGGGAGCTGACGCAAGGCTCACGCACGGCGAGCTCGGGGCGGGGGATGGGCTGATCATGCTGGCCACGCCGACACCCGATTACCAGGGCCCGAAGCATCACCGCGAAACGTGCGACGCGGCGGCCAAGTGGTCGCGCGTCCCGTATATCATCGACGGCGTGCTCGTCGAGGTCGACGATGTCGACGCTCATTGCGAGCGGGCGCGAGCCGCAGGAGCGCTCATTCTGTCGGAACCGGAAACCACCCCCGACGGACGCCGCTACCGGGTAGAGGACATCGAAGGGCACCGCTGGATGTTCGAAGAGAAGGCTGGCGGCCAGTGACCGAGCCCAAACACAAGAAGGTCGATCCGCTCAACCAGCTGCGTCAGCGCAAATACGAAGCCGGGCACGGAGACGCCGAGGCATTCAACCGGCAGCACGCAAAAGGCAAGCTGACCGCGCGCGAGCGCATAGCCCGTCTTGTCGACCGCAACTCTTTCGAAGAGCTGGACATCTTTGCAACACATCGCGCCGAAGGCTCGGACATGGAGTCGAAGCGCGTACCCGGAGACGGCGTCGTGACCGGGTTGGGAAAGATCGACGGCCGCGACGTGATGCTGTTCAGTCACGACGCGTCGGTGTTTGGCGGCTCCCTCGGGGAGGTCTTCGCAGAGAAGGTCATCAAGGTGATGGACCTCGCGCTTCGCAACCGGATCCCGATCATCGGCATCAACGACTCGGGTGGCGCCCGCATCCAGGAGGGCGTTGTCTCACTCGCCGGCTATGCCGAGATCTTCTGGCGCAACGTCGAGTCAAGCGGGCTCATCCCGCAGCTGAGCTTGATCCTCGGGCCCTGCACCGGCGGGGCTGTCTACTCGCCCGCCATGACGGACTTCACGTTCATGGTGCATGGCGTCGGGTACATGTTCATCACCGGTCCGGAGGTGATCCGCGTTACGACCGGTGAGCAGGTGACCTTCGACTCGCTCGGCGGGGCAGAGGTCCACAACGTCAAGTCGGGTGTCGCCCACTTTCTCGCTGAAACCGAGGACGAGTGCTTCGCCCAGGTGCGACGGATGTTCAAGTACATCCCGCAGAACTGCGACGAGCCGCCACCATCGGCTCCCGCAACAGATGACCCGGAGCGCGTTGCGCCTGGCCTTGCCACGGTGATCCCGGACAACCCGAAGGAGCCGTATGACATCAAGGACGTCATCGGGATGGTGGTCGACCACGGCGAGTTCTTCGAGGTCCAGCCGTACTTCGCGATGAACATCGTGGTGGGCTTCGCCCACCTCGACGGGCACTCGGTGGGCGTGGTCGCCAACCAGCCCAAGGTCATGGCCGGGGCGCTCGACATCAACGCGTCGGTGAAGGCGGCGCGGTTCGTTCGCTTTTGCGACGCCTTCAACATCCCGCTGGTCACCTTCGTCGACGTGCCGGGTTTTCTGCCGGGCACCGCGCAGGAGTACGGCGGCATCATCAGGCACGGCGCCAAGCTCCTTTACGCGTACTGCGAGGCGACCGTGCCCAAGCTGACCGTCATCACCCGCAAGGCATATGGCGGCGCTTACTGCGTCATGTGCTCGAAGCACATCCGCGCCGACTTCAACGTTGCGTGGCCGACTGCCGAGATCGCCGTGATGGGACCGGAGGGCGCTGTGAACATCGTGTTCCACCGAGACCTGGCCGCCGCCAGCGATCCTGTCGCTCGGCGGCGCGAGCTGGTCACCGATTACACCGAGCGCTATGCCAATCCGTACATCGCAGCGGAGCGCGGCTACATCGATGACGTCATCGAGCCCGGCCGCACGCGCAGCGAGCTGATCAAGGCGCTGAAGATGGCGCTGCGCAAGGAGCGACGCCGCAGCCCGCGCTGGCACGGCAACATCCCCCTGTAGCAGCCTCAGCCTTAGACTTGGCCTGTGCCTCGCCAGGATGCCCAGGGTCGTTGGATCTCGGATGACGGCCTCAGCTACTGGGACGGCGCAGCGTGGCGTCCCACCGGAGGCCAGGCGGTCGGCGGATTTCCGCCGCCGGCCAAAGGCAGGTCAGCGTGGCCGATGGTGCTGATCGGCTGTGGAGTCGCGGTGCTCGTCGTGATCGTCCTCGGCATCGTCGGTACTTTCGCCCTGATCAGCAACGCTGACTTTCAGCGCAGCTTCTGCAACAGCTACACGAACTCAGACGCGAACCTCACGTGCCCCTTTCACCCAGCCTCCCCTTGACCGCAGCCCACACTCGCGTACGCCAAGCAGTCTGGTGAAGCTCCTCGAGTACCAGGCCAAGGAAGTCCTGGCCTCGCTGGGCATCCCGATCCCTCCGGGTAAGGTCGCGCGCACCCCAGACGAGGCGGCGCAGGCCTGCGAAGAGCTGGGGCCGGTGGCGATCAAGGCGCAGGTCCCCGTCGGCGGTCGTGGCAAGGCCGGCGGAATCAAGGTTGTGAAGACGCCAGACGAAGCACGCAAGGCGGCGGAGCAGATCATCGGCATGGACATCAAGGGATTCAAGGTGCCCCTGGTCTACTGCGAGGCTGCTCTGGACATCCAGCGCGAGATCTACCTTGGCTTCACGGTCGATCGCGATGCGCGCAACAACATCCTGATGCTCTCCTCCAAAGGCGGAATGGACATCGAGCAGGTGGCCGAGGAGGCGCCCGAATCGATAGCCCGGCTGCACCCAGATCCCTGGAGGGGGCCGCTTGACTTCGAGCTCAACCAACTCGCCTTCGATGCCGGGCTCGGCGAGCTGGCTCGCCCACTGACCGCCCTGATTCGGAAGCTGTACCGAGCGATCCCTGAGCTCGATGCCGTGACAGCTGAGATCAACCCGCTCGTCGTCACCACGAAGGGCGAGATCGTCGCCGGCGACGCAAAGCTCGAGACGGACGAGAACGCGGCATGGCGGCACAGGGCTCTCGAGGAGCGCTACGGCTCAGTCGTCGAGGGCGACCCCTACGAGGTCGAGGCCAAGAAGCGCGGACTGACCTACGTCTCGCTCGACGGCGACATCGGCATCATCGGCAACGGAGCCGGCCTGTGCATGAACACGCTCGACCTGGTCGTGCGGGCTGGTGGCAAGGCTGCCAACTTCTGCGACATCGGTGGCGGCGCCAAAGCCGAGGTGGTGGAGAACGCGCTGGCGGTGATTCTCATGAATCCGCGGGTCAGGGGCGTTCTGATGAACGTCTTCGGTGGCATCACACGCGGCGACGAGGTGGCACGCGGCCTGGTGGCGGCGCGTGACAACCTGAAGATGAAGCTGCCCCTCGTGGTACGGATGAGCGGCACGAATGAAGAAGAGGGTCGCGCGATTCTCAAGCAGAACGGCATCGAACCCGGCGCGAGCGCCTGGGAGGCCGCACAGAAGATCGTCGAGCTCACCAAGGCGACGGCGCCCCGATGAGCATCCTTCTGGACGCGTCGACGCGCGTCATCGTCCAGGGCATCACCGGTCGGGAGGGAAGCTTTCACGCCGGCCAGATGATGGAGATGGGCACCAAGGTGGTCGGTGGCACCAGCCCGGGGAAGGGCGGGACGACGCACCTCGGAGTTCCGGTGTTCAACACCGTCGCCGACGCGGTGAAGGCAACACAGGCAAACGCGTCCGGCATCTTCGTGCCCCCGCCATTCGCCGCGGACGCGATCATGGAGGCGGCTGCGAGCGGCATCAAACTGATCGTTTGCATCACCGAGGGCATTCCGATCCAGGAGATGATCAGGGTCAAGGAGTTTCTGCGCAGCTATCCGTCCGCGCGGCTCATCGGCGCCAATTGCCCAGGGCTGATCACGCCGGGCGTCGGCAAGATCGGCATCATTCCCCAACGCATCACGAGCGCCGGACCCGTCGGGCTGGTTTCGCGAAGCGGGACCTTGACCTATGAGGTGGCGTCAGCTCTGACCGCTGCCGGCATGGGGCAGTCGACGATCGTCGGCATTGGCGGTGATCCGGTCCTCGGATTGACTTTCAAGGATGTCATTCAGCTCTTCGAGAAGGACCCGGCGACGACGCACCTGGTGCTGATCGGCGAGATCGGCGGCACTGACGAGGAGCGAGCCGCCGAGCTGCTGGCCTCGGGGTCAAAGCTCAAGACCGTGGCCTTCATCTCAGGGCGTACGGCGCCGGAAGGCAAGCGAATGGGCCACGCGGGCGCCATCGTTTCTGGCAACCGCGGCACTGCGAAGAGCAAGGTGGAGGCGTTCCAGAAGGCGGGTGTCGCTGTCGCGGAGACCACCGACGACATCGTGGGGCTGCTCCGCTA
>JBDUAO010000153.1:0-5211 GCA_040004595.1 Candidatus Dormiibacterota bacterium
CCAAGACGTCCGCTGCACCGGCGGGCTATGCCATCCTCGACGTCGCTCCTCTGACGCTTTATCGGGCTCGGTCCTGCTCTCCAACTGCGTCCATCCCATTACCGGTCGGTGCCACTACTCGGTCGTCCGCACCTCCGATGCCGGTCGAACCTGGTCGAAACCAGTTCAGATCGGTCCGTCCTCCAGTGGCTCGGACGCCGGCGTGCCCCGCAAGTTGACGTTCATCAACAGCAATGACGGATTCGAATATGGATCGACAGGTGCGTACGTGACTCATGACGGCGGTCGTATCTGGAAGGCAGTTGGTTTCCAGCCGAGTTGGTTTGGCCTGATCAAAGGGCGAGGAACCACAGCGTGGGTGATCTCGTATCCGTGCCCGAAGGGCACATTGTGTGCGTTCGAGGTCCGCTCGAGCGTTGATGCAGGCAGGACGTGGACCGCACCGCAGCGGCTGCCAATTGGCTATTCACCGGACTATGGCGCGGCGATCGGCGACAACGGCCTCCTCCTGTCAGGTGGGCCAACCGGCAACATTGAGATCACCCTGGATCGAGGAGCGACGTGGAGCACAGTTGCGACACCTTGCCCTGCAAACACCATGCGTTCCGTCGTCACGACTGCTGACGGCATTGAGCTCTGGGATCTGTGCCAGACCGACGTGAAGCCAGGAACCTCGAAGCTCTTCATCTCGACAGATGGCGGCAGATCGTGGGCGGTCAGGAACGCCCTCCCACAGACCATCAAGCAACTGCCGCTGGACTTTGGGACGATGCTGGTGGCGACTCGCGCCGGAACCGCGTTGATGGCCTCGGGCTTGATATCGATCGCGATCACCCACGATGGCGGTCTGACCTGGGCCACGGTGGGGCCGCAGGGCTACCCATTCGGATCCTTGAGTTTCGCCAGCGTAACCGACGGCTGGGCGCTGGACTTCAGCGAGAACTTGTGGACCACCAGCGACGGCGGCGATCACTGGCACTAGCGTGCACCGCCGTCCGGCGAAAAGCCGATCATTTCGGTGCTTTGAAAAGCCAGCTACCCGCCGCCGAGCTCAGCTGGCCGCAGGTCCACGCCTTCCGACTCCGGCGCCATCACCTGGCGACACGCGCCCCCGCCAAAGACCTGGTCAGAATCGCCGGCGAGATCGGTGGTGCGCAGGCACAGGTGATGTCCTCAGCCGAGCTTCAGCTCGGCGTCCGCTGGAAGGGCACCGTCGAGGATGTGAAGAAAGCGCTGTGGAAGGACAAAGTCCTGGTCAAGACCTGGCTCATGCGTGGCACTCTCCACCTGGTCCCGTCGGCAGACCTGCCTCTCTACACCGCGGCGATGCGCTCACGCTGGGTCTGGCCGAACAACACCTGGCTGAAGTGGGTTCAGCTCACCGAGCCCGAGCTCATCTCCCTGATCACCGGCATCGGAGACGCTCTCGATGAGCCGATGACCAGGGAGGAGCTGATCGCCAAGATGGGGCGTAGCAGCTCGGAACATGTGCGCACGGTGTTGAAGTCGGGCTGGAGCACTCTCCTCAAGCCGGTGGCGCGCGCCGGCCGCCTCTGCTTCGGGCCAAGCCGGGGGACGAGCGTGACCTTCGTCAGACCGGACGTATGGCTCAGATCCTGGCGGGACATCGATCCCGACGAAGCTGTCGTCGAGGTCGGGCGGCGCTACCTGCGCGCCTACGGACCCGCCACCAAGGATGACTTCGGCCGCTGGTTTGGAGCGTGGCCGGGCGTCGGCAAGGCGGCCTGGACAGGCTTGGCCGATGAGTTGGTTCCCGTCTCGATCGAGGGCCGGCGGGCAGACGTTCTCGCGCCGGACCTCAAAGAGCTGAAGGGTATGGCCCAAGCCTCATCCGTCCGCCTACTTCCGACGTTCGACCCATACCTGATGGGCCACAACAGCCGCGACCACCTGTTCGAACCGATGCACCGCGCCAAGGTGAGCCGGACCGCGGGCTGGATCTCTGCGGTTGTCCTTGTCGACGGACGGGTGGTTGGCACGTGGACGCACACCGTGGCCAGGCAAACGCTTCGTATCGTCGTGGATCCTTTTCATAAGCTTCAGCCGGCGGTCCGCACCGAGATCGGCAGCCGCTGTGACGAGATTGCTTCCTCCCTCGGCGCAGCCGAGGTCGAAATCAGCTACGCCTAGGTTTTGACGATCCGGAGCTGGGCCTCGCGTTGGCGCAGCCGGCGGTTCCTCTGCATTCGCTCTGACCCGAACGACGCCGCCCACAGCACTATCACGAGCACGGCCATCACAGCCTGCACGCCGGCTGCGGTGAGGAACGCGGCCTCGATGCCATAGCCTCGGACTCGCAAGGCCACGGTCAGCAGGCCGGCGCTGAAGCCCAGCACCGGACGAATCGTCCATGACTGAGGCAGATATCGCTTGTCAGCCAGCAGCATCGCCACGAACCAGGTCGGGCCGCTGTCGAGGTGCACCACGTAATCCCAGTGGTAGGCCACGATCGCGAAGGCGGCGCCCACCAGGAATCCGATTGCAACTGCGAAGCTCAATCGCCGCGCATAAGCCAGCCAGGCGATTCCGATGCCGATCGCGAGCAGCGATGTCGCGAACACCGGGCCCGCGACGTTGCCGACGTACAGCGTGATCGGATCGTATGAGCTTGGAAGCGCGGTCTGCACACTCCACAACGCGATCGGGTCCGGGAAGAACGACCTGTGGCTTGCGGGGTTGATGTAAACCAATGGCGCGCCTCCCGAGACGAGCGCCAGCCCGGCGAACGCCAGGAGTCCGGTCTGGGCGCGAATCGCGGGAATGTAGCGCGCTCGAAACAGCTCCAGAATCACCGCTACGGCGGCGATCGCGATGGTGATGCCGAGCGACGATCCCGGACCGATCAGAGCAACACCAACGAGCGCGGCGATGACCGGGCTTGGTTGTGGCCGCGGAACATCGTGGCGCCAAACGAACCGCGCAAAAAGCGAGCCGGCGATTCCCGTGCCGAGCGCGACCAACAGCATCTCAAGAGCGGGCAGCCTGAAGAGGATGAGGCCCGCAGCCACCATCGGAGCAAGGGCGATGCCCGTGATCAGGTCGTCGGGGAGTGAGGCCGGGCTGAATGCCGCCCGGTCAAGCCAGGCCGCGACTCTGTGCAGCCAGGCCTTGGGACGAGCCAGCACTCTGGGGATTGTAGGCAATCATCGCGAGAGCCGCGAAGTTGGGCCTGGAGGCCAGTGCTCGCCGGCCGCCCGCCTTGGGTGATAATCGGCAGGCTCGTGTCGCTTTCTCGCCAACGTCTTGTCGCGACGCTTGTGGCGCTCCTGTCCTGCGCATTGACAGGCTTCGCCGTACTCGTCATGCAGGTTCGAGCCGAAGGGGTAAACGAACTTTCGCGCACTCTCCCACCCTCGACGTGGATCGCCCTGCCGCCTTTGCCGAAACAAGGTCCAAGCGCGATCTTCGCGCTGAGCGTCAATCCGTTCAACAACCAGGTCGTGATCGCAGGCAGGTCCGATGGGGCACTGATGAGGAGCACCGACGGCGGAATCACCTGGAAGGTCGTGCGGAGCGGCGGCTCATCAGTCCTGACAGTCGCCTTCAGCCCTGCCAAAGGCGGAATCGTGCTGGCGGGCCTGCGCGGAACGGGTGCGCTGGTGAGCAAGGATGGAGGGCTCTCGTGGGCTGTGGTGAGCGGCCTGGACAGCCGCTCCGTCCGCGTTTTCGGGTTCGCTCTCACGCTGGTCGTGGCAGGCACCGACCACGGCGTCTATGCGAGCGCAGACGGCCTTACTTGGAGGGCGGCAGGCCTTGAAAGCACCAGCATCGGCGCGCTTACTGTGGCGGCGATCCACGACCCGGTGCGCCTGATTGCAGGCAGTGACGCGGTGGCCTCCACTGGCGGCGTGCCGCTCTACCTGAGCACCGATGGCGGAACCTCGTGGCGACAGATCAAGGCCGCGATCAGCGGCAAAGTCGTTGCGTCCCTGACTGCAGGCCCATTGCCGCCGGCAAGAACGATCAGGCCACTGGTGGTTGGCACGGACGCAGGCCTTTTCATCTCCATTGACAACGGGGCCTCTTTCACGCCCAGCAGCGGCGGCGCGCTGCTGCCGTCGACTGACTACACGCAGATCGCCTTTGTGACCACGCATTTCGACCGCTTCTACGCTGCGAGCGATGGCGGCGGATCAAGGTCAGGAGGGCTCTGGCGAACCCGGGACGCAGCGCATCACTTCACCACGCTTGCACCGCCGGGACCGTCCGTGACCGCGCTTGCCGTCTCGAACGACGAGATCCCGATCCTCTATGTCGCGACTTTCCGCCCATCGGACCAGGTCGCAGCCCTCTGGGCGTATCGCGACACCGGCGGGACCCCGCAAGGATTGCCGGCGACGCCAACACCAGCAACCAGCGGCACCCGTACCAACCCGCCCCCGCTTGCTGGGACTTCGTGGATCGGCCAGCTGCTCTCGTCGGGGCGCACCCCGTACATCGCGGTCGGAGTGGTGGCGCTCATCGTGATATTGATGGCCGTGGTCTCACACTTCCGCGGCCGGCGCGGCTGACGAACTAGACTCCCTCGAGTTGACTGATCCACACGAGCGACTGCGCGAACTCGAGATCACGTTGCCTGTCCCGCCGGCGCCGATGGCTTCGTATGTACCCACCGTGCTCGTCCCGATCGGCGATGGGCGATCGCTCCTTTATATCTCTGGCCAGGTGTCGACTCTCGACGGCGAGCGTTTGACCGGTCGTTGCCCTGACGAGGTGAGCGTTGAGGATGCCCAGAAGGCCGCTCGCGCATGCGGCATCAATCTGTTGGCTCAAATGGAAGCCGCCGCCGGCCTTGAGAATGTCGAACAGGTTGCGCAGCTGATCGCCTTTGTTCTCTCCACGCCCGAATTCGGAGACCAGCCGAAGGTGATCAACGCTGCATCCGACCTGTTGATCGACGTCCTGGGCGAGGCGGGTAGGCATTCGCGGGCGGCGCTTGGCGCCGGCTCGCTCCCCTTTTCCTTCACGGTCGAAATCGCAGCAGTGGTCGTTGTCCGCGCCCGCTAAGCCCAATCCCGCGCCTGCGCGCCGGCACAGACTGCTCCTCATCGGCAGCGTCGTCTACCTGGCGCTGATCTTCGGCGTCATGCTGTGGCGCGGAGTTTCGATCGAACCCGAATGGGTCTTGCTCGTTCTTCTCGTCATCGCTGTGGCGCTTGGACGTGGCCGCACGTTCATCGCCGACTGGAC
>JBDUAO010000052.1:0-17580 GCA_040004595.1 Candidatus Dormiibacterota bacterium
CCGCTGCCAATCCCATTTCCGCTTCCGTTTCCGGCTCCGGCCGAAGCAGCCGGCGATGCCACCGGAAGGCCGGCTCCGGCGGCGGCGGCCGCGTCGCGATCCGCCTGCGCTGCCAGCCCCTGGCGCGCCGCCTCGAGGCTGCTTACCGCCGCGGCAACCTGGGCGTCGGTGTTCTGCTGAGACTGCAGCGAGTCGAGCTGGCCGGCGAGATCACCGAGCGCAGCTGACGCGGCGGCAAGGTCTCCGGAGGCAAGCGCGCTCGAGGCCCTGGACAACGAGGCGGCCATGGCAGGGTCCTGCGCGTGCTGGGCCGCCGTGGCCAGGGCCTGCGCCAGCTGGGCACGCTCCCGCGGGGTGAGGCTCTGAAGCTGAGAAGCCAGCGCGCGAAGCGCCTGGGCGCCCTTGGCCGGGCTCGCGGTCAGGGCTTGGCCCGCAGCCTTGCCGGCCCTGGTCGCGCTCAGCGAGCCGGCCAGGTTCTGCGCGGTGCTGGTGCGGGCCGGCGTTTGCGGGTCGGACAGCTGCAGCAACTGCTGCTCGGCTGGAGAGATCGTCTGCAGGGCCGACCGAGGATCCCTGGCCTGCCTGATCTGTTTTTCGATGTCGGCCAGGATCTTCTGCACCTTCGGATCGGGGGGCGTGGTTGGGTTGGCGGCGATCTTGACCTGGACCTCGTGGACGGCGTTCGCTGCCGCGGCCTGGCTTGCCGCGTCAGCCCGGCGCTGTGCGAGCAGCTGGTCCATCGGGTTCGGTAGGACCGCCAGGAGCATAGCGGCGATGGCGATGATCGCGAGCAGGCCCAGCTCCTGACGGTTGATGCGGATGGGGAAGGCGTGGGCGAGGCGGGCGCGCCCGGCGTGCTCGAGTGCGTCGCGGCGCAGCAGGGTGTCCATCGAACCATCGGCGGTGCGGCGCTCCCATGCGGTCGAGAGCCGCTCCTTCAGGCCCAGGCGCTGGTCCGCCGCGCTCATCAGGGCGCTCGGCCCGGGCCGGCTGACGAGCCAGGCGATGGCAGCCACGACGATTATCGAGGGGATGCCGAGCAGGGCCGCCTGGAGCCGGCGTTCGTACGGCACGAGTCTTGTCACCAGCAGCACAAGGCCAACCCATGCCGCGGCGCCGACTGCGGCGTGCACGAAGAATCGCGGGGCGCTCGATCGTGCGTCCGACCTTCGAAGGGCTGTGACCACCGTTTCCAGGGAGCTCAACTGCTCACCGCCACGGCAGGTTCGACGACGTGCCGCCGCCGGCGCCACGGAAGACGACGCATGGGTGGTAGGAGAAGCGCGCTTGCGAGCAGGGCAACGAGACAGATGGCAAGTTGCATGACGATGGTCGCCTGCCAGTATTGCCAGCCTTCGAAGAGGCCGCTCGGGATCGCATTCGCGCTGGAAGCGGCGATTTGTACGAAAGCGCCACCGTTCCCGACCGGGGTGCCCGGCGAATAGCAGCTTGTCTGGCCATTCGGGCTCGTCTGGCAAACGCTGCTTGGTCCGCCGGCCGATCCAACCAAATTGTTGGCACCGTTCGAATACCGAACCCCGTAAAACCCGAGCTGCGACCCGAATCCCGCTATATAGGCAAGCGTGGGGATTGGGCTCAGGAAGGTGATGGCCGGGGGCGCCGGGGCTTTCGTCGCGTTCGAGGCGGTCTCCGTTGGAAAGAAGACACCGAACGCGAAGGTCACGACAATGAGCACGAACGCTGCCACGTATGAAACGACGGTGGCGACCAGCGACCGTTTCAGCCAGATTGAGAACGTGATGCCCATCACGCCAAGCGTCAGGGCGGTGACCAGGGTGACCAGGAAGGCATACACGACCTGGTCGAGCTCGATCCCGCCGAACAGGAAGACGAGGCTGAAGATCGGCACCGACAGGATGAGCAACAGGATGACGAAGGACATCGAGGCGAGGAGCTTGCCCCAGATGATCGAGAAAGGCCGGATGCGCGTGACAAACAGGAGGTCGATGGTCTGGCGCTCGCGCTCGCCGCTGATGGCGCCGGCGGTAAGCGCCGGCGTGATGAACGTCAGCAGGATCATCTGGAAGACCACCAGGTAAGCGAACAGTATCTGGCCGTAGTTGGAGCCGCCGAAGCCAGGGCTCGTGCTCGCCATCATGGAGAACACCAGGTAGCCAAGGCCGCCGATGAGAAGTATGTAGACCATCATCGCCAGGGGCGATTTCCAGGTCCGCATGCGCGACCGGTACTCCTTGGCCACGATCGGGTTCCAGAACGCCGCTGCGACCCGGTTCATCCCACTTCGTCCGCGGTGGCCCGCATGAAGGCTTCTTCGAGGCCGCCGTCGACCTGGCTGAAGCCGAAGACCTTGACTCCACCTGTGGTCAGGGCTTGCAGGATCTCGGCGGCGGTTGATTCATCACCCTCAAATGAAGCTTCAATCGCGCCATTGGCGATATTGACTTCGCGAACCGCGGCGACGGCCTTCAGCACCGCGACGGCAGCCTCCTTGTCCCCGACGACAGAGACGCGTACGCGGCGACCGGCTGAAAGTTGCTGAACGACGTCCTGCACTGAGCCGGTGGCCCGCATGCGCCCCTGGTCGATGATGCCGATCATCGTGCAGAGCTCGGTCAGCTCCGGAAGGATGTGGCTGGAGATGATGATCGTCTTGCCCATCCTGCGCAGCTCCTTGAGGATCTCGCGCATGTCGACGCGTGCCCTTGGGTCGAGGCCGGAAGCCGGCTCGTCAAGCAACAGCACCGCCGGATCATGAACCAACGCCCGCGCCAGGCACAGCCGTTGCTTCAATCCGCGCGAAAGCGAATCGACCGCCTGATCCCGCCTTTCGGTCAGGCCGACGAGCTGGAGCAGCTCGGCAACGACCTTGGTCCGCCTTTGCTTCGGCTGGCGGTAGCACGCGGCGTAGAAGTCCAGGTACTCGGACACGGTGAGCTGGTCGTAGACGCCAAAGAAATCGGGCATGTACCCCAGGCGGCTGTGGACGAGGTCGGGCTGCGTCGCCACGTCGACGCCTCCGATCGAGGCGTGACCCGAGGTCGGCTCGAGAAGGGCGGCCAGGATGCGAAGGGTGGTCGTCTTGCCCGCGCCGTTCGGCCCGACAAAGCCGAAGATCTCGCCTTCCGGCACCTCGAAAGAGACGCGGTCGAGGGCTGTCCGCTTTCCATAGACCTTGGTCAGGTTCTCGGCGCTGATCACTTCACGGTCCCGGTCATTGAGATCTGTCCGAACACCGTCTGGGTCCCGTTGGCGTCGACCTGGAGCTTCACCTCGCCTGACGTTGGGTTGATCGCGGCGGAAGGCAGCACCGTCACGCCCCCGGAGTTGTAGGTCATCGAAATCCAGGCGGATGCGTGCCAATCCCACACCTTCGCCTGAAGATTTTGGGTCGAGCCTGGCGGCACCGGGCCCTTCGGGCTCGAGTATGTCGAGTCGATCGAGGCGCTGTCGAGGTGGAACCCCGGACCGAGCACCGGTGTGAAGTCGTAGTTCACGGTCCCGCTCTGCATCAGGAACGCGCCGGGCTGCGCCGGCTGGGTGTCGCCCACGATGTCGGTGAAGCGGCTCAGAACCATGCCCGCGGGGATTGCGCCCGCTCCGATCGCGCCGACCGGCAGGGGCAGAACGACGGCGGTCTGGGAAGTCGTTTTCGGCTTTCCGCCGGCGATCGTGATGTCCTGGCCGGGGAGCTTGGTCCACGCAATGAGCATCGGGGTGATGGCAGATGAAAAGCCATAGTTGGAACCCGCGACCAGGGAAAGGATCGACGTCTTCGTGAGCGCCTCGCGGTCGGCGGCGGTTGATTGGGAGACCGGTGGCCCGCCTCCGCCGTTGTAGACCCCATTGGAGTAGAAGCTGTTTGGATAGATGCTCATGAAAGCCGGCTGTCCGGTGAACATGCTCGAGATCTTGGGGGTGACGTCGAAAGTGGCCGAAGCTCCTGGAGCCATACTCGGAAGCACCTGGAAACCGTCGCCTGCGATTACCACGAGATCGGTGAACGTGATGCTCGACAGGTTTCGGATTGTGCCGTGGAGCTTTCCGTTTGCCATTGCCGTTGTGGCGGTGAGCTGCGTGGGGTGAACCAGGCCCTCGGTGGCGAAGCCCCGCAGCGTGTAAGCGGTCATCGACGGAAGCACGATCGAGTTGTTGGCGCCGACGCGGATGCCGTCGCTGGTGTTGCCGTTGTACGAACCAGTGGGTGCGATCAACAGTGGTGCGCCGCCCACGCTGACCTGGTAGTCGCCTCGCGTCGGGGTGAGGATGCCGGTGTACGACTCCTGGTAGGCACGGCCCCATCCGGGTTGAAGGTGGATGAGTGCGACCTGGTTGGTCTGGGTCGATCGACCCTTGGTGAGGACGCCGGTGCCGAAAGCGCCTGCTGATGCAAGGACTGCGATCAATGGCACTGTGACCCACGCCAGCGCACGGCGGTTGATGGCGCGCAACGCGAAGTAGTTGATCGGGCCGACCAACAGAACATAGGCGAGGACGAGGATTCCAATCAACAACAGCGACGGCAGGCCGAGCTCCGGCAGGCTCCCGAGGGCCTGCGAGAGCGTCGTGCTACGGCTCGAGATCGACAAGCCGGACCCGCCGTACGGGCCGAAGTTCCCGCCTGATTGATTGGACGCCGACATGAAGACCGTTCGCACCAGGACCTGGCGCAGCAACACATTGGCGCCGCTCCAGCTCGCGATCGGGTTCTGGTTCCAGTCGAACGTTGCCAGGGTCACCGAGCCCCCGCCAATCGACCGCTCCGCCAGCAGCGGCCGGTTGCCGGCCGCCAGCCAGGACTGTGCTCCGGGGTTGAGCGTGCCGGTGGCAATCTCCGCGTCCGGCAGCATCCCGAGAGCCGGCGTGGGGGCAAGCGTTGTCGTCCCGGTGATCTGCATTGGCAGGATGTCAGGGGATACCCCTCCAAGCGTCTTGCGCCACGAGGCTCCGGTCCCCACCATGAGCTGGCCCCCGTTCTGCACGTAATCGGCGAGGGCTCCGCGCTGGGCGGCTGTCAGCGTGTCCGTGGCGAAGTCGTCGATCACGATCAGGTCGAAGGCCCGCAGGAGGATCGCCGAGTCGGCGACGTCTTCCGGCGCCATGTGGACCACGTTCACCGAGATGCCGCCCGGGTGCACCGCGGCAAAGCCGTCGAACGCGGTGGCCTGGTCGGAAAGGACTCCGATCAATGCGGAAGAGACGTTGGGGGTCCCAGAGTCTGCCGTGGCGAGCACGCGACCGCCGGCCACGAGGCGAGCGGACACGATTGCAGGGGCGTTGTCCTCGACCATGTATGTCCGAATGTGCTTGGTGGCGCCGGCAGGCAGGCTCACGGGGGTCTGATAGATCACCGACTCGTACGGCTGGCCAGACTGACCGTTGTTAAAGCCGGTTGTGATCTCGATGGTGGCATCGACGCCCTGGCTCTGGTTGGTGAGGTCGATTGATACCGGCATCCACTGCCCGGCCTTGACGCTCCCTGCGTAACCCAGCTTGACTGTGATCGAGATGGGGTTCGTGGCGGCCTGGGCGGCGGGCGAGACGGCAAGCAGCGTCAGAGCCGCAGCCATCAGGGCGAGGGCTGCGTGAGCCGAGGCGCGACCGCGGCTAGGTGGCATCTCCTCCTCTATATACGGGCCGTGGCCCGAATAGTAACGGCGACCCCGGATCGGAAGAATCCAGCCAAAAGGGCACAAACGCCCCGCCCAAGTTCGGCTCGCCCAGCCAAAAGGGCACAAACGGCCGCCGTTAACGGCCTCGGTTGTCCTTGCAGAACCGGTTGGAGAAGCTATTGCGATGCCGCGCAGCGTGCCGAACGCACTCAAGAACAAGCCCTTCAAGTTGGCGGACGCCCGAACCGTGGGCGTTACCCGCGGCCAATTGAGGGCAGCTCGCTATGGTCGCCTCGGCGCCGGCATGTACCACTGGGTGGGCCTGAAAGAAAGTCCGCAGCTAACCTTGACCGCCGTCGCTCGCCGACTTCCTCGAGGCGCCGCATTTTCCGGGCGAACGGCCGCCTGGTTGCACGGGCTGGATGTCGAGCCCTGCGACCCGATCGAGGTCACGATTCCCGAACCGGCGGGCAGCAGCCGCGTCGCCGGCGTTTCTGTCAGACGCGCGTTCCTCGCGGCAGGAGAGATCGAGCTGCGGCGCCGCCTGCCCGCCACATCTGCACTACGCACAGCCGTCGACCTAGGCGGGAGAAATCCATTGACCGAAGCAGTCGTCTCAGCGGACCTCTTCCTGCACGCAGAGCTCGTGTCGCTCGACGACCTGCTCCGTCACGTTGCCGGCCACTCGGGAGCCTGGGGCATCGCGCGGCTCCGACGCGTGGTCGACCTGGCCGAGCCAAAATCCGAGTCCGCAATGGAAAGCCGCCTGCGGATGGTGCTCGTGACGGCCGGTCTTCCGAAGCCCGAGGTTCAGATTGACGTCCATGACGATGGAGGTCGCTTCTTAGGCCGACCCGACCTGCTCTATCGACGTCAACGCCTGGCGATCGAATACGACGGCGGGAACCACCGCGACCGAATGGTCGAAGACAATCGCCGCCAAAACGGACTGGTCGGTGCCGGCTATCGCATGCTCCGCTTCACCGCCGGCGACGTTTACAACGCCCCCGAGACCGTCGCGATGCAAGTGCGCCATGGCTTGACGGGCAAGTAGCGGCCGCCAAAAACCACCAGCCAAAAGGGCACAAACCGTCGTTTCGCGAGCAACGAGGGCAGCCAAAAGGGCACAAACGGCCGCATCCCGGCGCCGCGCCGGCGCTACTCCGGCTTTAGGAAGATCGCTCCCAGCGGCGGCAAGGTCAGGGTGACGCTGTGCAGGTGTCCGTGCCGCCCCACCGGCGCCGCATCGACCCCGCCCAGGTTGCCCTGACCGCTCCCCCCGTACATCGGCGCATCGCTGTTCAGCAGCTCCCGCCAATGCCCGCCCACCGGCGCCCCGATCTGATAGTTGTGCCGTGGCACGGGTGTGAAGTTGAACGCCGCGATCACCAGGTCCCCGGGCGCCGAGCCCTTGCGTAGCATGCTGACCACGCTCTGCTCGTTGTCGCTCGCATCGATCCAGCTGAACCCCGAGGGGTCGAAGTCGATCTCGTGCAACGCGTTCTCCTCGCGCAACACGCGGTTGAGGTCCCCCACCCAATGGCTCAGCCCCGCATGCGGCGCCTCGTTCAGTAGGTGCCAATCGAGGCTGCCCTCCACGTCCCACTCGTCCCACTGCCCAAACTCGCCACCCATGAACATCAGCTTCTTGCCTGGCTGCGCGAACATCCACGCGAACAGGAGCCGCATGTTCGCGAACTTCTGCCACTCATCCCCCGGCATCTTCCGGATCAAGGATCCTTTCCCATGCACAACCTCGTCGTGTGACAGCGGGAGCATGAAGTTCTCGTTGAACGCATAGAGCATCCGGAACGTGAGGTCGTTGTGGTGGAACTTGCGATGCACCGGGTCCTCCGCCACGTACTTCAACGTGTCGTGCATCCAGCCCATGTCCCACTTCATCCCAAAGCCCAACCCGCCCAGGTACGTGGGGCGCGACACCATCGGCCACGACGTCGACTCCTCCGCAATTGTCTGTGTGTGGGGCTGCTCCTTGTAAACCTCGATGTTGAACCGGCGCAGGAAATCGACCGCCTCGAGGTTCTCGCGCCCCCCGAACTTGTTGGGGATCCACTCCCCCTGCTTGCGTGAGTAATCGAGATACAGCATCGACGCCACGCCATCGACGCGCAACCCGTCCGCGTGATACACGTTGAGCCAGCACAGGGCGCTGCTCATCAAGAAGCCGCGCACCTCGTTGCGCCCGTAGTTGAAGATCGAGCTCCCCCAGTCGGGGTGCAGGCCGAGGCGCGGGTCAGCGTGCTCGAACAGATGCGTCCCATCAAAGTTCTGCAACCCGAACTCGTCGGTCGGAAAGTGCGACGGCACCCAGTCGAGGATCACCCCGAGGCCCCGCTGGTGCAGGTGATCGACGAGGAACATGAAATCCTGCGGCGTCCCGTAACGGCTGGTCGGAGCGAAATAGCCCTCCACCTGATAGCCCCACGAGATGTACAGCGGGTGCTCCATCACCGGCATCAGCTCCACGTGGGTGAAGCCGAGGCTCAGCGCATAGTCCGCCAGCTTCGGCGCCAGCTCCCGATATGTCAGCCACCTGTTGTTGTCCTCGGGCACGCGCATCCACGAACCGATGTGCAGCTCGTACACCGACCACGGCGCCTGGCGTCCGTTGGCGCGCGAGCGCTCCGACATCCAGGCCCCATCGCCCCAGTCATAGGCGAGGTCCCAAACGACTGAGGCCTGTCTGGGAGGCGCTTCGGCGAACGCGGCGAACGGGTCCGCCTTGTCCATGCCGGTGCGTGTCACCCGCGAATGGACGTGGTATTTGTACAGCGCTTCGTGGCGCACTCCGGGGATGAAGCCCTCCCAGATCCCCGACTGCTCGCGCGGGTGCAGCTGGTTGGCGTTCTTGTCCCACGAGTTGAAGTCGCCGATCACGCTCACCCAGTCCGCGTTGGGCGCCCAGACGGCAAAGGTGGCGCCCTCCGGCTCCTGCGAAAGGTGCGCCCCCATCTTCTCGTAGAGGTGGCCGTGCGTGCCCTCGTTGAACAGGTGCAGGTCGAAGGGGGTGAGCAACGAGGGCGCGATCATGCGGGCACCATCAGATCAAGGATGCCACGAAGCGGGATGCGCACCCAGTCAGGCCTCATGTTCAGCTCGTAGCGCAGCTCGTACAGCGCCTTCTCGAGGAGCATCGTCTTCAGCTCCATCTCGAGGTCGTCGGTGGCGCGCGGCACGAACGAGGCGCTGCCCGCGGTGCTCATATAGCTCCGCAGGAACGTGGCAGACACCGAGTCGACCCACATCCGCGACCACGCCTGTGAGCGGACCGTCGACTCGGCAGGTATGTTCTCCGACTTGAGAGCGGTCTCGCTCGCATAGTGGAACGAGCGCAGCATCCCGGCCACGTCTCGAAGGGCAAGGCGCTTGAGACGCCGCTCGTACAGCGTGCGCGTCGGCTCCCCTTCGAAATCGATGATCACAAAGTCGCTGCCGGTGTAAAGCACCTGGCCCAGGTGATAGTCGCCATGAACGCGGATTCGCGTGGACGTCAGCCGCCGGCCGAGGAAGGCGCGAAGCGTGGACATGATCCGTGGCTCCAGCTCAAGCACCTGTCGCGCCTCTTCGCGCGCGTCCTCCGGGAGCTGCTTGGCCTGCGCGCGCAGCAGCTCCATGGACCGCAGGGCGACCTGGTTCAGTGACTGATAGATGGAGCGTTGGTCCTGCTGCGAGACGTGCTCGGGCGCGAAGGCGGGTTCGTCGGGGTCTGACGCAAGCGCAGCATGGAGCTCGGCCGTTCGCTGTCCCAGCAGGCGGGCCGATTCGAGGTAGGGGCCGATGGTGCGCGTCGCCACCTCCGGCAGATCGTGCGCGATCGCCTGCACGAGGCCGCGGCGAGGCATGGTCGGTGCGTCGGTCGTGGCAACCTCAGAGCCTGCTAGATAACGCGCGAGCGTGGTGAGGGTGTACTGCCAGGCGTCCCCCTGGTTGGGCACGTAACCCTGGAGGATCGCCAGCGTCACCGGCTCGGCTCGCTCGCGGCGAAACTCCAGGCTGCCCGCGATCGGGGCGATCTGGCCAAAGTTGGTCTTCTCGGTGAGGAACCGGCCGACCTCGAGCTCGGGATTCATGCCCTCCTCGAGACGCCGCGAGATCTTCAGGATCAATCGCTCGCCGAACACCACCGAGTTGTTGGTCTGCTCGCTGACCGACAGGGCGGCTTCGAGCCTGATGGACTCCGGCCCGCGCAAGCGCGTGAAGGCCTTGGTCGTGGAACCCACCAGCGTGCCGTTCGGGCTCGCCAACCGCCGGCGGCGGGCGATGGCAGCGAGCAGCGCGTCAGTGAATCCTGGTGGTCCCAGAGCGTCGTATAGCAGGCCCCTCTGCTCCGACTCGCCGGGGCGCAGCCAGGCGATCGCTGCGTTCGGCCACCGCTCGAGGATCTGCGGCGCCTCGGCCGCGCTGGCATAAGCCATCGGCACCAGGTAGGTGTCAGGATCGCCCTCCGCGTACGAAACGACCACCGTGACCAGGTAGGCATTCCCGTCGAGGCCTGGCACGCTGATCAGGTCCTGGATCAGCGCCGCCTTGAGCCGCCTGGCCTTGCCCGCGAACCAGCGGCGGTGCTTGACGTAGTTGAGGAGCACGGTCTCCAATCGCTCTCGCGCGGAGCCCACGAACACCGAGTCCCAGTCGGTGGTCACATTGATCTCGGGCAGCGCTGCCACGCCAGGGGTCTGCCCATCGCCCGCGATCTGCGCGGTGGCGCGGGGCTGCAGGCTGAACCAGAAGAAGGAGTGCGGGCCGAGCGTGAGGAAGTACGGGGCGTCGCCGATCACCGGGAGCTCGGTCGAGCCGAACAGCTCCAGGGGCACCATGCCTTTCCACTCCGAAAGGTCCAGCTCAACCGTCTGCAGGAAGCGCGACAGGTTGGCGATGACGAGTATCTGCTCAGACTCGTAGCGCCGAACGAACGCCAGAATCTTGCGATTCTCGGGGCGCAGCAGCTCCAGCGTGCCGCGACCGAACGCGCGGTGGCGCTTGCGAAGCGCGATCACCCGCTTCATCCATGACAGGAGCGAGTGCGGGTTCTGATGCTGCGTCTCGACGTTGACCGTCTCGTAGTGGTACTCGGGGTCCGTGATCACCGGCAGATAAAGGCGCTGCCGGTTCGCGTCCGAGAAGCCTGCGTTGCGGTCGCCGCTCCACTGCATCGGCGTGCGCACGCCATTGCGGTCGCCGAGAAAGATGTTGTCGCCCATCCCGATTTCGTCGCCGTAGTAGATGACGGGCGTCCCCGGCAGCGAGAACAGCAGGCCGTTCATCAGCTCGATGCGCCGTCGTTCGTTGCCCAGCAGGGGCGCGAGGCGCCGGCGGATGCCCAGGTTGATGCGCGCGGCGCGGTCCTGGGTGTACGCGCGGTACATGTAGTCGCGCTCCTCGTCGGTCACCATCTCGAGCGTGAGCTCGTCGTGGTTGCGCAGGAACAGCGCCCACTGTGAGGTGTCGGGGATGGCCGGGGTCTGGGCCATGATGTCGACGATGGGGAACCGGTCCTCCATGCGGATGGACATGAACAGCCGGGGCATCAGCGGAAAGTGGAAGCCCATGTTGCATTCGTCGCCCTGCCCGAAATAGGCGACGGCGTCCTCGGGCCACTGGTTGGCCTCCGACAGAAGCATTCGATTTCGGTAATTGGTGTCGACGTGCTGGCGCAGCTCCTTCAGGAAACCGTGTGTCTCGGGGAGGTTCTCGCAGTTCGTGCTCTCGCGCTCGAACAGGTAGGGGGTGGCGTCGAGACGCATCCCATCGATGCCCATGTCGAGCCAGAAGTCGCATGTCTCGAACATCGCCTTCTTGACCCGCGGGTTGTCGTAGTTCAGGTCGGGCTGGTGCGAGAAGAAGCGGTGCCAGTAATAGGCGTTGGCGACGTGGTCCCACGTCCAGTTGGAAACCTCAAAGTCCTTGAAGATGATGCGAGCGTCCTGATATTTCTGGTTGGTCTCGCTCCACACGTACATGTCGCGCATCGGGCTGCCGGGCCGGGACCTCCTTGCCTTCTGAAACCACGGGTGCTGGTCAGAGGTGTGGTTGCAGACCAGCTCGTTGATCACCCGCATACCGCGCCGGTGCGCCTCGGCGATGAACTGGCGCACGTCGGGCAGCTTGCCGTACATCGGGTTGACGTCCTCGTAGTCGGCGATGTCGTAGCCGTCGTCGCGAAGTGGGGAGGGATAGAAGGGCAGCAGCCAGATCGCGCTTACGCCCAGCTCCTGCAGGTAGGGCAGCTTTTCGATCATGCCCTTGAAGTCGCCGCTCCCGTCGCCATCGCTGTCGTAAAAGGCCCGGGGATGGACCTCGTAGATGATCGCGTCCTTGTACCAGAGCGGATCGTCGTCGAGTGCGAACGTCTCCGCCTTGCGGCGCCTGGTCGTGGTCGGGATCACAGGAAGTACTCGAAGTCGTGCTCGCTGCGGACACGGCGCCGGAACCTGAAGATCTGCGCCGGCGCGGCGTGGGGGTTGATCTCGACGTAGTTGCGCGGGCCGTTCCACATGTAGCGCGCGCCGCTGAGCAGCTCATGCGCCTGGTAGCTCTTCTCGGTGTCGAGCCCAAGTTCCTTTAGAGGCAGGGTGACCATCCCCGCCTGGGTGTGATGCGGGTCGAGGTTGACGACTGTCAGCACCACGTCCGCGAGATCGGAGGTGCTCTTCGTGTAGGCGATCAGGCTCTCGTTCTCAGTCATGTGGAACCGCAAGCCTCGGTCGCTCTGAAGGGCCAGGTTCTCGTGCCGAATCTCATTGACGAGAGTGATCATGTCGCGAAGGCTATCCGGAGAGTCGATGTTCCAGCTGCGCAGCTGGTATTTCTCGGAGTCGAGATACTCCTCCGAGCCGGGTTCCTTGGCGCGCGACTCGATCAGCTCGAACGCCGGCCCGTAGATGCCGTAATTGGCCCCCAGCGTGGCCGCCAACACGAGGCGCGCCGCGAAAGCCGGCCTGCCGCCCGTCTGCAGGTACTCGGTGAGGATGTCCGGCGTGTTGGGCCACAGGTTGGGTCGGAAAAAGTCTTTGACCGGCGTCTGCGTCAGCTCGGTGAAGTACTGGGTGATCTCCCACGCCGTGTGGCGCCAGGCGAAGTAGGTGTACGACTGCGTGAATCCGCACTTCGCCAACCGGTACATGACCTTGGGGCGCGTGAACGCCTCGGCCAGGAAGATGACGTCGGGGTGGTCGCGCTTGACCTCGCCGATGAGCCACTCCCAGAACGGGAAGGGCTTGGTGTGAGGGTTGTCGATCCGAAGGACGCGAACGCCCTTGTCGATCCAGTACATGACGATCGAGAGAAGCTCGGCCCACAGCTCTCGCCAGGCCGCGCACTCGAAGTCGAACGGGACGATGTCCTCGTACTTCTTGGGCGGGTTCTCCGCGTACTGGATCGAGCCGTCCGGCCGGTGGCGGAACCATTCGGGATGCTCGCGGACGTAAGGGTGGTCGGGCGAGCACTGGAACGCTATGTCGATCGCGATGTCCAGGCTCCTCTCCCTGGCAGAGGCCAGCAGGTGGCGAAAGTCGTCGAGCGTTCCCAGCTCCGGAGCGATCGACTTGTGGCCGCCGTCGATCGAGCCGATGGCCCATGGGCTGCCGGGTTCGTCAGGCAGAGCCTTGATGCTGTTGTTGGCGCCCTTGCGGTTGGTCCGCCCGACGGGGTGGATCGGCGGCATATAGAGGACGTCGAATCCCATGCCCGCGATGTAGGGGAGTCGCTTCTCGACATCGCGGAAGGTGCCATGACGGCCAGGCTCACCGGCCGACCTGGGAAAAAGCTCGTACCAGGCGCTGAAGCGGGCACGCTGGGGGTCGACCAGCATCTGGAGCTCGCGAGGATAGGCCACAGCCTCACTCCGATCCGGAAAACGGTCCATGAGGGCGATCAACTCCCTCTCCACAAGAGGGAGAGGGCCGGAGTCACGTGGCACCCGTGTGGCAACCAGACCCGCCGCATATTTCCGCAGCACATCCGCCTCAGCACCCGTCGCGCGTGCCGCCGCTGCCTCGACCAGCTTCGCCCCGACCTCGAGCTCCAGCGCGACATCCTGACCGGCAGCGACCCTCTTCGCGAGCTGCAGTCGCCACGTCTGGAAGCGGTCGACCCACCCCTCGACGGTGTACAGGTACCGGCCCAGCCGGCTGACGGTGATCTCGGCGCGCCAGCGGTCATTGCCCAGCGCCACCATCGGCACCTCGGACCACTCGCCCTCCGATTCGTGCCGGTAGCGAGCAACGCAGGCTACGGCGTCATGGCCGTCGGCGAAAACGTCAGCCTCGATCACCACCCGCTCCCCGAGCGAGCGCTTGGCTGGAAAGCGCCCGCCCTCCACCTCGGGCGACACTGCCTCGATCGCCACCCGGCGCCGCCCCTCGGCCTGGCCGTCAGGCGCCTTGGCGGCCTGAACGGCCGGCGCGTCCGGGCGCCTTTTGACGGGAGAGCGGGCCACGACTGCAATCGTAAAGAGAGCCGCATTACTCTGATAGGCGTGCTCAGATCAATCGACCCCTCCAACGGCAGGGAGCTGGCGACCTTCCCCGAGCTGGACGAAGGGGGCATCGAAGCCGCCGTCGAGCAAGCCTGGTCCTCCCGACACGCGTGGCGTGACGCCGGCATCGACCTGCGGACCGAGCTTCTGCGCTCGGTCGCCGGCGTCCTGAGAGCCGAGAAGGCTCGGTTTGCCGCGCTCATGACCGCCGAGATGGGCAAGCCCATCGTGGAGGCCGAGGCCGAGGTTGAGAAATGCGCCTGGTCCGCGACCTGGATCGCCGACAACGCCGCGCGCCTCCTGGCCGACGAGCCCATCGAGAGCACCGCCACGAAGAGCTACATCAGGTATCAGCCGCTGGGCGTGATCCTCGCCGTCATGCCGTGGAACTTCCCGTTCTGGCAGGCCTTCCGCGCCGGGCTGCCGGCGCTGGCGGCAGGCAACGTGATGCTCTTGAAGCACGCCTCGAACGTGCCGCAATGCGCGCTGGCGATCGAGGATGTCTTCCGCGAGGCGGGCGTCCCCAAGGGCGTGTTCCAGACCCTGCTCATCGGCCCCAAGCCGGTCGCGGGGATCATTGCCGACCGCCGTATCGCAGGCGTCACCTTGACCGGCTCTGAGGCCGCGGGCGAGCTGGTCGCATCAGCCGCCGGCAAGGCGCTGAAGAAGTCGGTGCTGGAGCTGGGCGGCTCGGACCCCTTCATCGTGCTCGAGGATGCGGATGTCAAGACAGCAGCCACCGTCGCATGTCGCGCTCGCAACCAGAACAACGGTCAGAGCTGCATCGCCGCTAAGCGCTTCATCGTGGCCGAGCAGATCGCCGACGAGTTCGAAGAGCTGTTCTCGAAAGCCGTCGCCGTGCTCAGGGTGGGGGACCCCACCGACCGCGCCAACCAGGTGGGTCCGCTCGCAAGGCCCGACCTCGTCGACGACCTGGAGCGCCAGGTCAAGGATTCGATCAGCAAGGGCGCCAGGGTCCTGGCCGGTGGCAGGCGGCTGAACAACGGCGGCAACTTCTTCGAGCCCACCGTGCTGGCGGGTGTGAAGCCCGGGATGCCGGTTTACGACGAGGAGACCTTCGGACCGGTGGCCGCGGTCATCCGCGTGAAGGATGCCGAGGAGGCGCTGCGGGTCGCCAACGACAGCGACTTCGGCCTCGGTTCGAGCATCTGGACAAGCGACGTGGAGCGGGGCCGGCTGATGGCGGAGCGGGTGGAGGCCGGCCTGGTGTTCATCAACGGGATGGTGGCCTCAGACGCGCGCCTGCCGTTCGGCGGGGTGAAGAGGTCGGGCTACGGCCGAGAGCTGTCAGAAGCGGGCATCAAAGAGTTCACCAACATCCAAACGGTCTGGATCGGTCCGGCCAAAACCTGATCGGCCGGTCTGGATAGAGCCAAAAGGGCACAAGTGGTCGTGCGGCGATGGGGGTTCAATTAACCGGGCGATGATTCCGCGCGAAGTTCTAACGACGACACATCTCGATTTGGTACCGGTCGGCCCAGCCCACGCTCAATCGCTGTTCCAGGCCGTCATGGTTTCCCGGCCCGAGCTGCTCGCGTGGATGCCATGGGCACGCGAGCCCACTTTCGAGGGCACCCTGGCGCAGACAGTCAGCAGCGAGCGGGACTGGCATGAGGACAGTGAGTTCCATTTCTCACTCATCGACCGAAAGACCCGAGAGGTTCTCGGAATCGCCGGCCTGAACCGAGACGGGCCCAGTTCAGCCGAGCTGCACTACTGGATCCGCTCGGACCATTCCGGCCATGGCCTGACCACAGACGCATGCAAAGCGCTGATTGCGTGGGGTCCGCGAGCCCTCGGCGTAAGCCATCTAACCCTGTGGGCCGGCCGGGACAACACAGCCAGCCGGCGTGTCGCCACGAAGCTGGGCTTCACACACATCGGCCCCCTGGACTGGCGGCCGGAGGGCGGAATGGGCCCGTTTGATGCGGAAAGCTACGTGCTCACCCTATCGCAGGACCAGCCCGAGTGACCGCCCCGGCATACTGGCGTTAAGAGGTCAGGCTACGGCCGCGAGCTGTCAGCCCACGGAATGCGAGAGTTCACCAACCTCCAGACCGTTTGGATTGGCCCGGCCAAGACGTAGCAGCAGCTCGGATTGCCGCCGTCCGAAAGTGATGTCTCCCTTGCGAGTCCTGACATTGGATCGTCCGCCGACCAGCTCGAGCTCGTGCGCCCGAACGAGAACTTCCAGCCTGCTGCGGGCGGCCAACTTGGTTGCCACATTCCTCACGTGAGTTCGCACCGTGAAGTAACTGATCCCAAGGGTCGTCGCTATCTGGCGATTTGAAACGCCGTCGGCGATCAGGTTCAGAACGTCCCTCTCTCGGCTGGTGAAGCTGTCGCGGATGCCATCCGTTAGCCGCCGGCCCGCAAGCAGCGACGCAACGTCCTTCGGCGATATGAGGCTGCCGCCATCGGCCACGATTCGGATGGCCTGAATCACCTCGGCAGCTGCCATGGACAGGTGCAGGACCGCGCACGCTCCGGCATCGATTGCGGCCAGCACCACGTTGTCGTGCTGGTCGGAAGTGAGAAAAATCATCTTGGGGGCCGAGTCCGATTGACAGATCGCCCTGACTGCTTCGGCGGCCACCGTGTCGTTGACGCGATAGTCCAGGAGCACGATGTCCGGGTTCAGACCGGCCACTTGTTGAGCGGATTCGGAAACCCAGCTGAATTTGGCGACGACCATCATGCCGGGCTGCCGGTTCAACAGGGCTTCCAGCACATCGGCGACTAGCCTCTGGTCCTGCACGATCACGATTCGAATTGACTCTCGGCTCATCCCGCTAAGGCCTCGGGAGGAACAGCAGCGATCCTCGCGATCAACTTCCGAATGCATTCCGCCAGCTCCGTCGCATCGAACGGCTTGTTGACGACCGCTTCAACCAGACCCGCCGCATGTAGCGCGCGTGCGGCGGCAGGGTCGCCGGACACGACAACGATTGGAATCGAAGCGGTGGCGGGCTTCGAACGGAGTCGCTCGATCAGCGCCTCACCACCCAGGACGGGCATCGTCAGGTCAGTCGTGAGGAGGTCGGGAAGGTTGAGAACGAAGTGTGCCAGGGCCGCCTTTCCATCCCCGGCTTCGACGACTGCGTGGCCGGCCTTCTCCAAGATCAGTCTCAGGATGAAGCGCGTGTCGGCGTCATCGTCGACGACCATGACCGTGCTCACGATGTGCCCATGAGCAGAGGATGTGGGTAAAGACATAACAATGTCAGTAACGCCCATTCGATCGGCTAGGCAGCAGGCCCTGTGAATGTGGGGGGCGATGCCCCGATATCGTTGCCCTGGCTGGAGAGTTAGCCCGGTGCTGGTTGAGCTCTCGCGGTTCTCGTGAGGTGCTTGCGGGCGAGAACCGAGTACGAATCCTTGACCGCTTTCGCGGGATTGAGACCAAGGCTCCGCGCCTGGTCCGGCAGGACCTCCAGCGGTCCCTCCAGCTCCACGAACCACCCGCAGTCC
>JBDUAO010000154.1:0-5188 GCA_040004595.1 Candidatus Dormiibacterota bacterium
GCGCGCGGAGCTGACACCAGAGATCGTCGCGGGCATCCTCGACGAGGGCAGCGAAGAAGCGCGGGCCATGGCCCGGCAGACGATCCTGGAGGTCCGCCAGGCCGTCGGCCTACCCCGCCTCACGTAAGCGTCCCGCTCCGGCTGATCAACCGAAATGCCTCGGGCAGCGCTTCGCGGTGCCCCAGGCACCCTTCGGGTTCATCCGGCTAGGCGCCCGATCTCAGCGTTGACGGCTCCGCCACTCGCTTACAGGTCGTTCGACATGCGCGCTCCGTTGCTCGCCGTCGCCTTGACCTCGGGCGCCGATCCGGCGACTTTCGGCCGATCCCCGGAGCGGGACGCTGGTTAATCCGGCCCGTTAGAATTCGAGGCGGATGGCAGATTCGTCGGCGCAGCCGCGATTTACCCGCCGAACATTCCTCGGGTGGTGGATGGCGAGTCTATTGACCGCCACCGTCGTCACCGGCCTGGCCCCCATTCTCGTCTTCCTGTGGCCGGCGCCTCCCAAGGGCCAGAAGAAGAGACCTCTGGCCGTCTCGATCGGCAAGCCGCTGGACCAGCTCGCTGACGGAGACGCGGTCAAGTTCGACGCTCCCACCAGCCCCAATTCGGCTTTCATCATGGCCGACGGCGGGGGCGACAACGCTGCCGGTGAACTCGCCTTCGGCGGCTTCGTCGTCAAGAACCAGGGCAAGGTCGAGGTCCTCGCGATCAACTGCTCGCACCTGGGCTGCTCGGTCGCCCTCAACACGGATGCGAAGACGTTCGATTGCCCGTGCCATGGCTCGCGCTTCCACCTCGACGGCACGGTGCTGCACGGCCCCGCCGCCTACCCCCTATCGCATCTCAAATGGGAGCAGGCAAGCGACCCCTCCACCATCACCGTAGATGGACTCGAGCTCGGTTTCTAATGGCGATCCCCCACCCCCGCGAGATTCAACTGGCGGTGGTGAATTGGCTCGATGAGCGTTACCCGTTCACCAAGTCGGTTGACGAAGCGCTCTATCAACGGGTCCCCAACTTTGCGAACGCCTTCTATTACTGCTTCGGCGGGATGGTGTTCATCCTCATCGTCCTGCAGCTGCTGACTGGCATCCTCCTCTCCCTCTATTACGTGCCCGACGCGGGCGTGATCGGAAATTCGCCCGCCTACAACAGCGTCACCTTCATCCAGAGCACCGTCTACCTGGGTTGGCTGATCCGGGGCATCCACTTCTGGGGCGCCAACATCCTGATCATCATGGTGCTGCTTCACATGGCCAGGGTCTACTGGACGGGCTCGTACCGCGCGCCTCGAGAGCTCAACTGGATGGTCGGCATCATCATGCTGCTCATCATCCTGGTGTTCTCGCTGAGCGGATACCTGCTTCCCTGGGACAACAAGGCCTACTTTGCCACCGAGGTCACCATTAAGATCGCCGGCTCAGCGCCGCCAGCGCAGCTTGGCGCTTTCATCCGCGAGATCCTCCAGGGTGGAGCCGTTGTCGGCCCGCCCACGCTGCAGCGATTCTTCACGGTTCACGTGTTTCTCCTGCCGGCGCTGATCACCCTTCTGATGTACGTCCACTTCCGCTTCATCCGCGCCCACGGCATTTCGGCCCCGATGTGATGAGCGACGAGATCACGCGCAGAGAAGGACCAGGCGCGGCGACCGCGACTGCGCCGATCCCGATCATCGAGGTCGACTCGCACGGGGGACACGTCCTCGAGCCGGAATGGAAGCGGCTGCCGATTGGCCCCGACCACATCCTCTACCCCGTGGTCGTCGGACTGGCCCTGTTCCCCATTCTGATGGGCGCCGCCGGCCACCACCTCGCGGACGACATGCCGGACGAGGACACCCACCCGTTCTTCCCCGACCATTTCTGGCCGTACCCGATCATCGCTGTGGTGATGCTGGTGACGGTCGGCCTGCTGGCCGCCTTCGTCCAGAAGAACCTTCAGCTCGAGGCGCCGGCCGACCCGCGCGCGGTCACGATCCCTCGGCCCGATTGGTACTTCCTGTTCCTGTTCCAGTTCCTCAAGCTCGGGCCGGAGCTGATCATGTCGCTGGTCATCCCGCCGGTCGTCGTGGGTGTTCTCCTGCTGTGGCCCTTCATCGACGCGATCGGCGGCCCCAAGGCCGCCAAGAGGTTGGGCTGGAAGAGCTGGCCGGTCCCCGGCCGCAACATCTACACCGGCACGGGCTACGTGATCTTCCTGAGCATCATCGCGGTGCTCACCCTGTGGGCCCTGGCCGGTCCACTGTTCTGCCTCCCGTGGTTCACGGGCCCGGTCTGCGGGGCGTAGGGCGAGTCTTTGACCCGCCCTATGAGGGGGCACCAGTCGGTTCCCCCTCATCGCCAGGCGCTGCGCGCGTGGCTGCTCTTCCTCCCGGGATGGGATTTACTACGAATTGGTTTCTCCACGCCACGGCTTGGGTGGTTCGGAGAACAAAGTCATGGCCGGGGGACCCCGGCCAACCCTGCCGCGTCGGTGCCTAGGCTTTTTCGGTCACCTTGTACTCGAGGTGTGCACCCAGCAGCAGGCGCGTGTGCGCCTCCAGTGCCGGGACCACGCTCATCACGAGGCCGATCACCGGGTAAGCGAGGTACTGGACGTGGACGCCCACCTTCTTCCATAACGGCCACTCCTTCGGCTTGGGCGGCAGGATCAGGTACTCGAAGTACATGAAGAAGATCACCATCGAAAGGGTCGTCGAGAGAAGGACGCTGGACGCAGACCACAGCGTCTGTCCGACATCGGTGAGCGAGAAGTCGGTGCTGACCCACAGAGGGACGGAGGCGCCGAACATCAGCAGCAACGGCAGAAACACCCAGTTCAGGTGGTTGGCGAAGAGGTTGTAGAAGCGTCGGAAGCGCAGCCATCGCGAGATCTCGCGATGCCTGAAGAGCCGGATCAGGACATAGGGGACATCGGTGACGCCCCAGGCCCAGCGCTTGATCTGGTTGTACTGACTCATGTGGGTGGAGGCGTAATCGCGTGAGTTGGGCGAGTCTCCGTAGATCGGCAGATAAACAGACTTGACATGGAAGCGGGACCCAAACGTGAAGAACGACTTCCAGTAGAACCGCGAGTCCTCGGGGATCACGTCCTTGTCCCAGTAGCCCACCCTGTGCACGAACTCGAGGCTGCATGTGTAGCTGCTGAATGCCACCAGGCGGTGGGGCCGCGAGTGAAGGAACATCTGCCACTGCGACGTGATCGCCGACATCACCCGCACCGCCATCGGCACCTCCCAGATGTTGTTGTGGAATAGAGGCACCGGTTGCCAGATCGCGTAATCCCGCAGCGGCTCGCGCGCGTGGTGAAAGCTGATCCAGGCGAAATACTCGCGATGGACGCGATAGTCCGAATCCAGGTCGGTGATCAGGATCTTGCTCAGGTCAAGACCCTGCTCGGTAAGCACGCGCACCATCCACCGACCGCCCCAGTTCATCGCCGCCGACTTGCCGATCACGATTCCGGGCTCCAGCGGATCCTTGATGTGGTAGAAGCCGCCCAGCCGGTCGGCGAACTTCTCTTTGAGCCGCGCGACGTTCTCCCACCCTGGGAGGTCGGTCTCCCTGGTGATGATCCCGATCATCTTCAGGTGGGATGGATAGTTGGCATCCACGATTGCCTGCACTGTCCGCTCGAGCACGTGATACGGCTCCGTGTACGTCGGGATCACGCAGAGGTGCGTGTATTGCAGCGGATCGTGCAGGCCGTTCTCACCCTCCTCGACGCAGAGCGCCAGCCAGTCCTTCTTCATATCCAGCCGCATCCTGCGCAATGTGGCGTAGATCCCACCCACGACAGTGACCGCTCGCAACAACCAGTAGATGTCGTAGACGAGGACGACGCCGGCAACGATCAGCGCACCGGTTGAGTGAAAGGTGATCGAGATCCAGGCGGGGGCAAGCAGAAGAATCCAGGTGGTTAGGCCGGGCGCGGCCTCGAACAGCCGGTCGCCGAACTGCCTCAGCCCTGAGGCGAAAGGAGAAGGTGGCCGGGCAGCCTGGGCACTCGACACCGATCGATTATGCGGGGGGCTGAGACTCCGGCACATCGGGGGCTTCCCGGACGGCAGACCCGTGGTCCGGGCCGTCCCCGGCCTCGAGCCGTTCCGCCTCCTCGACCTGGTGCAGAGCCGCCGCGATCCGCTGCTCATCGCCTGCCGCCCGCGCCGCTTCCAGGCTCGCTTGGGCGTGCTGCAGCATGACCAGGGCGTTGCCGTCGAGCTGAGAGACGCGCGCGAGACCGATGAGCGCATCGGCCTCGAGTTGCAGGTTTCGATGCTCGCGAGCGATCGCCAGGCTCTCGGTCTGAAACCGCAGCGAGGGTTCGCGGTCGCCCTGGGAAAAAGCCAGGGTGCCCGCTCCGTACAGCGCTTTCGCCCTGGCTTCGGTGCGTTCCCCCCACTCGGAGGCATCGAGCAGCCGGCCGAGCCAGTCCCGCCCCGTCTCGACCTTGCCACGTGCCATCCAGTACGGCCAGACGGCAGCGGCGAGGCGCAGACCCTGCTCCTGGTCGTGCTCGAGGGCCGATCCGAGCGCTGCCTCGAGGCTGTTCGACTCTCGGTCCAGGCGATCGAACCAGGCGTCCGGCGATGGTCCCCTGAGGTCAGCCTCGGCGGCAACGATTTCGGCGGTCAGGCCCTCGTCCACAGGCAACACTGTGGCGGAATAGCGGCTGCGGTGCATCGCTTGTAACTGGCATGGAAAACCTCAAGCACCTCGATGGACCGACTTTCGAGGCGGACGTGCTTTCGGCGGAGCAGCCCGTGATCGTGGATTTCTACGCCGACTGGTGCCCCCCTTGCCGGATGATGACGCCCGCGCTCGAGCGCCTGGCGGTCGAGTTCGCGGGCAAGCTCACGATCGGCAAGATCGACGTGGACGAAAACCAGGACATTGCCATCCAGTACGGAGTCATGGCCATGCCGACGCTGGGCATGTTCAAGGGCGGCAAGATGGTCGACCGGATGGTCGGCTACCCAGGCAACGCCAACCCGATCCGAGAGTGGATCGAAAAGCACATCCCCGCCGCGGGCAAGTCGACCGAAATCTCCGAAAACCGCATCGTCTAGCTAAAATCGCCAGCTCGGCAGGGTTGGCCGGGGTCCCCCGGCCATGACTTTGTTTCCTCCACTCAAGTCGCGGCGTGGAGAAACCCATTCGTAATAAATCCAATCCCGGGAGGAAGA
>JBDUAO010000155.1:0-5180 GCA_040004595.1 Candidatus Dormiibacterota bacterium
TTCCCAGATGGACCTCGACAAGCTGCCTCTGCCGCTGCGCACCGTCCTCCACACCCTGTCTCGCGCCGTGAGCAGCCGCGAGCCCGCGATCCGCGCTCGGGTCCGGCTGTTGCATGAAGCCAATCCGCACCTTACAAGTGAGCAACTCGCGCGGCGGCTGATCCGTTCCACGCGCCGGCGGGTCGCGGCAACGGGCGCCCTCAGCGGCGCGGTGTCGATTGCTCCGGGGCTTGGCACGATGCTCGCGGTCGGCACTCTCACGAGCCAGGCGCTGTACGCGCTAGAACAGGAGATCGAGCTCGTTCTGGCGATCGCGATTATCTACGGCCACGAGCTCGGCAGCTCCGACGACCGAGTCCTCGAGGCTCTAGTAGTGGTCGGCATCACCAGTGGCGCAGTGAAGCTTCGCGAAGATGTGCTCGTGGCGGGCGGTGAGCGCGTCGCATTGGCCGCAGTCCGCAAGTTGCCTGCGGTCCTTCTTACCCACGGGGGCGGCAGGATCATCGGTCGCATCCTTGCTCGTTTTGCGGGTACGGGCGCGGCGAAGGTGGCAGCTCGGGCTGTTCCCCTGGGAGTCGGTGTTGCCGCAGGCGCCGGATTTGATTGGCTGGCCGTGACCGGTCTGGGCCACGCGGCGATGAAGTACTACGGGCCAGGTGGAGCCGGGGCACGCCCCCTGCTACTTGCTGCCGAAGATTCCCCGCACGTCGAACTCAACCGCTGATTCGATCTGGTCGAAGCCGCACTTGCGCGGCGCCTTGTCGGTGCGCCAGCGCAGAAATCGCGTGGCGTGTCTGAAACGCTGTCCCGCCTCGAGCTTGTCGTAGGCAACCTCACAAACGAGCTCCGGTCGGACCGTGACCCACTCGGCCTCCTTGCCACGCGACCATCGGCTGATCCCGCCGGGCATCCGGCCATCCGTCGCCGACCACTCTTTAGGCGTTTCGGTGGTCAACGGTTTGAGCTTCGCGATCAGCTCCTTCCTTTCTGCGGCGCTGAAGGAGGAGGTGTGCCCCACGTAATGGAGCGTTCCCTTAGTGTCGTACAGGCCGAGGAGAAGCGACCCCAGCGACTGTCCGTCATTTGATTTGCGCCATCCGATGACCACGCAGTCGGCGGTTCGTTGGTGCTTGATCTTGACCCACAGCCGTTTGCCCGGAACGTAGGCGCCGTCCCACGACTTCGCCATGACCCCATCGAGGCCGGCGCCCTCGAATTGCTCAAACCATTTCTCGGCGGTCTTGGGGTCTCGGGTGTAAGGGGTCAGGAAGATTGGCGACTTCACTCCTTTAAAGAGCTTCTCGAGGCGCTTGCGGCGCTCGCCCAACGTCAGCGCGCGCAGATCCTCGTCGCCTTCCGCCAGCAGATCGAACGCGACGAACCACGCCGGCGTGGCGGCGCTCAACATGCGGACCCGCGAGTCCGCTGGGTGGATGCGCTGCTGGAGGGCACCGAAATCCAGTCCCCCCTTCCCCACGACGATGAGCTCGCCGTCCAGGACGAGCTTGGTCGGGCCAAGGGCTCGAAATGCCGGGAGCACCTCCGGAAAGTAGCGGGTCATCGGCCGCGAGCCGCGGCTGATCAGCGCCACGTCGTCCCCGTCGCGGTAAACGAGCGTGCGAAAGCCATCCCATTTGGGCTCGTACTCCCAGCGGTCCCCTTTGGGAATTCCGGTCGTGGAGGGCGCTGAGAGCATCGGCTCCATGTCGATCGGAATGGGAGTTTTCAACCGATTTATCCCCAGTTGTCTATATCTTGTGGACGGCGAACCTCTGTGCTACCATATCGTCCGCCGGTAACCCGGCCACCAAATACGACACCACGCCCCCACCCCAGCCTTGGGAAGCTCGCGCAAGCGGGCTTCCCGCTTTTAAGGGCTACTTGCGAACGCAGGCTTCCGGCCTTAATGCCGGAACCGGTTGAGCAGGTCGCCCACGGTGACGGAGCCGTAGTCCTTCCCCAGCACTGCCTGCGCGGTCTGCCAGACGGCCTTCGCCGACGCCGGGCCTCTGTCCGCCAGGTCCGAGAGCCGCAGTGCCCCATAAACCTGAATCTGCGGCACCTGCGCCAGCTGGCTGGCAGCCCACTGCGCCCATTGCTCGACGTTGCCCGCGGCTGGGCCCACGCCCTGCATGGCATCGGTCTTGACCTGGGACACCGTTCCCCACGCCGGCGAGCTCGCCACCTTGTCCGCAGCCGACGCCGCCTTGGTAGCGCCCGCAGTCTTGAGCGCTCCGGCGACAGCCTGAGCCTTGGCAGCCTCCTCCTCCGCCTTCTGCACGCCCGCAGCGGCCTTGGCCTCGGCCTCGTGCGCCGCGGTCCGCGCCTCCTCCGCCGCCGCTTCGGCCTTGGCTGCAGCTTCGGCTCGCGCGGCCTTCAGCGTGGAAAGCCCTTCGCCCGCGATCTCGCTGATCCGATCCGAGGCGCTGCCCGATTCGCTGCCACCAGAACCGTCCCCGGTGCGCAGTCGCTCGCCAAAACCCCGCCCCATCGCACCGCCGATCAGGCTGGGAACGTCGAGCCCCGTGAGGCCCTTGATCGCCGTGGTCGATTCGATCATTGCCCGGGTGGCGTTCTTGACGAGGTCGGACGCCCCGTCGGCGCTCATCACCGTCAGCGAGTTGATGTGGCCCATCGGCTCAGCCGCCGCGCGGACAATTTCCGGCAGCGCCGCCAGCACGGTCTGAATGATGGCCGCCTCGTTGAACTGCTTGTAGGCGTCGGCACGCATCGCCAGCGCCTTGGCCTCGGCCTCTCCCTTGGTCAGAACGATCTGGGCCTCGGCCCCTCCCTCCAGTCGTGTCGTCTCAGCGTCGGCTTCGGCGGAGGCGATCTTCGCGCGCTTGTCACCCTCGGCCTTGGCGATCACGGCCTGCGCCAGGGCGGCAGCCGGCTTCACGGTCGAGGAGAGCAGCTCCTTCTCCTTGCGGTCGGCCTCGAGCTGGGCGAGCTCTGTCTGCTTGCGCACCACCTCCTGCTGGGCTTCGGCCTGCGCGAGCGGGCCGGCCTGGTCGGCGCGTGCCTGGGCGGCCGCAACCTGCGTCTTGGTCTCAGCCTCGCGGAGCGCAACGTCTCGTCCCGCGTTGATCTTGATCTGCTGCGATTCGGCCTCTCGGACTGCCGCCTCCTGGTCGGTGGTGGCCTTGACCATGCGAGCGTCTCGGGTGACCGTCGACACGCTCTGCTGTCCCAGCAGCTCGATGTAGTTGGACTCGTCCGAGAAGCTCTGAATGGTGAAGGCGTCGATCTGGAGACCACTGGTGGCGAGGTCTCCCTTGGCCGCGTCCTGCACCTGCTGGAGCAGCTTCTGGCGGTCGCGGATGAGCTCCTCGATGGTCAGCGTGCCGACGATGGACCGGAGCGATCCTTCGAGCACGTTCTTGACGATCGAGTCCACCTGCTCGGGCTTGGCGTCGAGGAAGCGCTCGGCCGCGTTGCGCAGCGACTCCACATCGCGCCCGATCTTGAAGGTCGCCACGCCCTGGACCTGCACCTTGATGCCCTGGCTCGTGACGGCGTCGGCGAGCTGCACGTTGATCTGGCGGGCGGTGAGCTTGAGCTTGCCGACCCGGTCGAGCAGCGGGCGAATGAAGGTGCCGCCACCGACCACGACCTTGACGCCCCGATCGCCAGAGCTTGACATGACCTGGCCCTTTGCGTCGCGCACCTTGGCGCCGCGCGAGCCGGCCACGATGAGGGCTTCGTTTGCGCTGGCCACCTTGTAGCGGCTGGCGACGAAGGCGATGAGAAGGACGAGGATGATCACGCCGGTGACGGCGAGGAAAGGGGTCGAGGTCACAAAACTAGGCATCCGAACGTGCTCCTTCAGTGGTGACTATCGGGACGGGGGTGACGACGATGTTGCCACCGGCTACGCCCACGACCTTGACCGTGCGCCCGGGCGCGATCTCGGCATCGGCTGTGGCAGTCAGGTTATGCGATCCGCCCGCGAAGCTGATCAGCACGGTGCCGAACCGGTTCGCGGGGATACCGACGGAAACTCTTCCGGTCGAGCCGATCATCTCCTCGAGGCTGAAGGTGTCGGACGACTCGGATTGCTTGAGGACCTTGAAGGCAAAGAAGACAACGAGCGCCCCGAGAATCCCGGCGACGATGCCGGCGAGCGTCGCCGCGCCGACGCCGGCGCCAATGCCGTGGAGGCCGAACAGGCCACCCACGCCAAACATGGCGACGAAGCCGAGCAGCATCGGCGTGGGCGAGACCCCCGCGACGTCAAAGCCGAGGTGAATGGCTCCGAGGATGCCGCTGAAGATGTCGTCCAGCACGAGGGTGAGCAGCAGGAGGCCGCCGCCCGCCAAAAGGCAGATTCCGAATACCAGGTCAGGGGTGCTCATTTCGTGCCCACCAGCGCCTGAATCTTAGGACGCCCCGCGGCCTGCCGCTGCCGGTTGTCGGAAGGGGGGCTAGCGATCCAGGAAGTCAGCTATTGCCCGTGCAGCCGCAGGCGCCATTCCCACCGTGTAGTGGTTGGCCTCGATCTCAACGCCCTCGGAGGTAGGCACCTCGCGGAGGAAACGGGCGTACTCGCTCGCGGTTATGAGGAAGCCGAAGTTGGGCGGAATCTGCTGCGATGCACGCACCAGCAGGACAGGCATGGTCAGCGCCGACCAGAGCCCGTACGGGTCCTGGCGCAGCCGGTACTGCTCGTCCTCCCACGGCGCGTCCTTCTGGGTCCTGAACGAGACGCCGCCTTCCACCTCCACCAGCTCATAGTCGAAGAGGCGTTCCCATGGAGGCCACGGCTGATAGTGCGGCAGGTTCCTGGCCAGTGTCATGAATGCTTCGCGGGAGGGAAAGACTGTCGCCAGCCGGTCCAGACCTGCGTAGACCGGCACCTTGATCGAATCCTCGGGGAGGCCGGCCGCGTCCACCAGCACGACGCGGCGCACGCGGTCGGGCGCCATCTTCGCGACGACCATGGCGATCCACGACCCCATCGACCAGCCGATCACGTCAAAAGTCGTCGCTCCGAGCTGGTCGGCGATTTCGATGACGTCTGTTGCGTGGGCGGGCCAACCATAGGTCCCTGGGCCTGTCTTGCTGCTGTGCCCTCGGCCGCGAGGATCGAAGGCGACCTTGCGATGCCGCGTTCCATCAAGCGCCTCGTAGATGACATCGAAGCTGCGCAGGTTGGCGCTGAGGCCGGGGATGCCGATGAC
>JBDUAO010000053.1:0-17394 GCA_040004595.1 Candidatus Dormiibacterota bacterium
ACGAGGTCGTGGTTCCGGCCGGCGACCGCGATCGGGTCGAACTGGATCGACCCGAACTTCCGGAAGACCTCGAGCACCCCGTCGAGGCCTCCACCGAGAGACCGCGCAGGAGCGAGGAAGTGCCGCGCGACGAGAAAGCGACGCGCCGCCTCGGCAGTGACCCTCACCTGGAGGACACTAGCCGCACATCCGGTCGGCAGGCTTCTGTGCCCCGCTGATGCACCCGAGGTCCCGACGTCGGCGCCGATAACTGGCCGTGCTGGCCATGTCAGGGCGTCGTCGTGGAGGGTGTCGCCAGCTCAGTTCCGCGAATCAAGGCGGATAGCGCGTCAAGGTAGCGGCTGCCATAGCGCCGACTTGGTTCCAGGTACGTGTTCTCGACCAACTCATTCCAGCTGATTCCGAACCACCCGTCGGGATGGGTGCCGCCATTCAGCTCCCATATCCGCGTCAGAGTCTCAGTGCCGTTTCTAGGAACGCATGATCCCCCAAGCAGCTGCTTGTTGTAGCCGGCGATGAAGGGGGCAAACCAAGTCTTGCCGTCGTTTCGGACCATGTCTGCGAGCTGAGCGATGGCGGTGCCAGCCGCGGGATTGCGCCACGGGTTCTCAGTTGACCAGTAGTAGCTGGTGCCGTCGAAGAACTGGCCGTCGTTGGGCCATGACTTGGCCGTCTCGTCACCGAGGAGGTAGACATGCGGCTGCACCGCACGCGAAACAACTTCGATGGTCGAGCGCGAATACTTGCGAGAATCGAGCCACATCACCATCGGCTCGGAGTCGTAGCCGTTCCGGAAAGCTGGATCGGCTCCGTACCGCTTGTAGAAGTAGGTGAGGTCTGCGGTTATCTGATGAGCGGGGCGGTTGTAGTTGCCAAACGCGGCGAAAGCAAGTCCCAGGCCGAACGCGGTGCCGTTGGAGGCGTTGTAGGCGTCGACAGTTGTGACGAGCAGGTCGAGGCGGGAGTTATACCCGCTCGACTCCGGTCCCTGGGTCGAGGTTCCGGTGCCTTGCCAACTGACCAGGAACCCCTTCAGACCCGCCCGACTGGCGAGGTCCACGTGGTGCTCAAAAGTGGTGGCTTGGGACTGGTCGTATAGACCCTCGCTTGGCAGATCCACGATCTGCGTGCCCGGATAGAAACCCGTCGGGTTGCAACCATCGGAGTCCAGCCGTCCGGGCACGGGAAGACTCGGGGATCCGAACGGGTAGTCGGGTCCAAGCTTGTCTCGCCAGTGCTGGCTGGTCCACCACATGTAGTAGTGGACGTAGACCGCTGGATGGCCGTCGGTCCGCGCGTGGCCCGGGCTCTTTGATGGGCTCACGGCCAAATGAAGCCAGTGGAGGTTCAGACCGACGACCGTGCCCAGGCCGGCCACGATCGCGGCTGCGGCTGTGGCGGCTGCGATCCAGCGTCGTGGCGTCATCGGGCTTGCTCAGTATCGCAAGCTGCCTTTTTCGCCCCACGCTGTACATCAGTCGGACCATCCAGGCCCTTGGGCTGCGACCTCTTGGAATCCGCGTGATCGGCCCCCTGCCCTGTCGCGTTAGAAGTATCAGAAGCACAAGGAGAGAACCGCATTTCACGGTCCCCCCCAGCATCCCAAGGGGAAGAACGGGGTGCCCTCAGACTAACGGCTGACACCTGCGTTCATTGCGCCCCAGCGTATCCCGGGTGAGCGGGCCGGGAGGCGCGTCCCGGCGAGGTGGCGATTACCTCATGACGCCGGCTGCAGCGCTCCCGAATCCCGAGCAGCAGCGAGGTCTAGGCGCAGCGCTCACGAGTTGCGAACCCCGGATGCTCGGCGCCGGCGCCAGACGGCCATCTTCTGCACAGCGCACAGGGCGTTCTGTGGCCTGTCGGCGCCTCGGCCGCGGCACCAGGGGATGTTCGACACTTGTTCGCTGATCGGCATGTCTGGAATGACCCTTGAAGACGCCGCCAAGATCGCCCTCGCCTTGCCTAATGTCACCGAGGGCGTGCGATTTCGGAATCGCACGTGGCTCGTCGACGGCAAGGGCTTTGCCTGGGAACGGCCCCTCAGCAAGGCGGACGTGAAGCGGCTAGGAGGTCAACCCGCTCCCGAGGGACCATTGCTTGCAGTACGCGTTGCCGACATGGAGCAGAAGGAGGTCCTCATGATGGATCCTCCCGACGGCTTCTTCGATATCGAGCACTTCAGCGGCTACCCGGCCGTTCTGATCCGGCTCACGGTAGTCGACAGACAAACGATCACTGCGGCCATCGTCGCCGCCTGGTACGCATGCGCTTCTCCCAAGCTCGCCAAGAGCGGACCTCCCCGCGTGGGACACCACAACTCCTAACTCGCCCAAGCCACGGGCCTGGGCGCGGGGTACTATTCCGGTCTCACATCAGTCAGGAGGGGGGAACACTAATGGGGAAGAAGCTTTTCGTCCTGATCGCGGCGGCGCTCCAGCTGGCCGCCACCGCCTGCGGCTCGACCAGCCCGGTCGCACAACCGTCCGCGTCATCCCTCGACTGCTCAATCTCCAAGCTCAACCTGCAGACCGCCGGCCAGCTCACGGTCGCGACCGACAGCCCCGCCTACGACCCATGGTTCAGCAATAACACCCCCTCCAACGGAAAGGGCTACGAGAGCGCGGTCGCGTACGCCATCGCCACGCAGCTCGGCTTCAGCGCCAGCCAGCTCAAGTGGGTCGTGGAACCGTTCGACAGCTCCTACGCGCCTGGACCAAAGAAGTTCGACTTCGACATCAACGAGATCTCCGTCACCCCGGAACGTGAGCAGGTGGTCTCGTTCAGCAAGAGCTACTTCGACGTGAACCAGGCCGTGGTGTCCCTCAAAAGCAACCCGATCGTCAACGCCCACAGTCCAACCGACCTTGCGAACTACAAATACGGCGACCAGGTGGGCACCACCGGCCTCGCCTACATCCAGAGCCAGATCAAGCCGACCAAGACCCCCCGCGTCTACAACACGCTCGACGACGCGGTGTCCGCACTCAAGACGAAACAGATCGACGCCATCGTGATCGACACTCCCACCGCCCAGTACATGGCCAGCCAGCAGGTGCCGAACGGCACTGTGGTGGGACAGTTTCCACCCGCCGGCGAGCACATGGGTCTGCTGTTCGCGAAGGACAATCTGCTGGTCGCCTGCGTGAACCAGGCGATCGACAAGCTGAACTCGGCCGGCACGTTCAAGAACCTGCAGACTCAGTACCTGTCCGACTACATCTCGATCCCCGTCATCCAGCCCTAGCCACACCAGCTCGTCGCTGATGGTGCCTGCAAGCACGGACCGCCCCCAGCGCGGATCGCGTCTCCTTGGTGGGGGCCGCGGCGTGGTGGCCTCAACCACCAGCACCGTGCTGGTGATCGGCCTGCTCGCCTTCCTCGTCCTGCTCGCACCCGGTAGCGCCGAGGTGCGGCACACGTTTTTTAGCCTCGGCGACATGCGCCGGGCACTGGTTGGCGATCCCGAGCACGGGATCTTTTCGGTATCGGGGGCGCTCGTGCTGAACATCGAGATGTTCCTGGTCGCGGAGGTTCTGATCCTGGCGCTGGCGCTTGCAATCGCAGTGATTCGGCAGTTGCATGCGGCCGCGTTGCTCCCGATTCGACTGCTGGCTGTCATCTACACGGACTTCTTCCGCGGGGTGCCCTTGATCCTGGTGATCTATGCCATCGGCTTCGGCCTGCCCGCGCTCAACCTGGATGTCATTTCCACGCAGGAGCCGGTGGTCTACGGCGTCGCCGCCCTCGTCCTCTCTTATGCGGCCTACGTGTCGGAGGTCTATCGGGCCGGCATCGACTCGGTGCATCCGAGCCAGGCCGCGGCCGCTCGTTCGCTGGGGCTCACCGAGTGGCAGGCACTGCGCTTTGTGGTCATACCCCAAGCCCTGCGCCGCGTCGTTCCTCCGCTGCTCAACGATTTCATCAGCCTGCAGAAGGACACTGCACTGGTCGCGGTCCTCGGCGTCATCGAAGCCAACCGCGCCGCCGGTATCTACAGCTCGACGGTTTTCAACTACTCGGGCTACACAGTCGCGGCTCTGCTTTTCCTCGTCCTGACCGTCCCGCTGGCTCGGTTCACCGACTACCTCGTCGCTAGAGATCGCAGGAAGCGCCATGGCGAGGTCGCAGCATGAGCACTCAGCCGGCTACCCCGCCGGCATCTCGAGGCGAGACGGTGGTGCGTTTGCGCGAAGTGCACAAGCGATACGGTGCGGCGGAGGTGATCCGCGGCGTCGACCTCACGATCCGGTCGCACGAGGTCGTGTGCCTGATCGGGCCTTCTGGATCGGGCAAGTCGACCCTGCTCAGGTGCATCAATCTCCTGGCGGCGATCGACGCCGGCGTCATCGAGCTTTTTGGAACCGAGATCAGCCGACCCGGCGCCGACGTGAACGCTGTCCGGCGCCAGATCGGCATTGTCTTTCAGGCCTTCAACCTGTTTCCGCACATGACGGTGCTCAAGAACGTCACGCTGGCGCCGATCCGGGTGTTGCGGAAGTCGCGCGCGGCCGCAGAGGCGGAGGCCACCGAACTGCTGGGCCGCTTCGGCCTGGCGGAGAAGCGCGACGAGTATCCGGACCGCCTGTCGGGGGGCCAGCAGCAGAGGGTGGCGATTGTGCGGGCTCTGGCCATGGGTCCGAGCCTGCTGCTTCTCGACGAGGTCACCTCCGCCCTCGATCCGGAGTTGGTCGGAGAGGTGCTCGCCGTGATCAGGAGCCTCGCTGAGCAGGGAATGACAATGCTGATTGCTACCCACGAGATGGGGTTTGCGCGCGAGATCGCGAACAGGGTGTGCTTCCTGGACGAGGGCGTGATCCTGGAGGAGGGACCGCCCGAGCTGATCTTCTCCAACCCGCAGCAGCAGCGGACACAGAGATTCCTGCAGAGGATCGTCGACGCCCGCCGCTTTTGACGGATCGTGGGGTCGCTGATGGATAGACCTCTCCTGGCGGAGGAACCGCACCATATAACTCGGGGCATTGCGTTCGGCTGATTGGAGATCGTGGAACGGCGTTAACACAGCGCTCGCGTGCGATCTATCGCGGAGGTACGTGGGCCGAGTCCACGGCGGCCCACCACCGTTATGTTTCAGGGCGTCGAGGAGGCGACGATCCGTACGGCGGATTCGACCTCACTCAGCACGAATGCGGCGAACTCGGCTTGGCTCATCGTCATTGGATAGGCACCGTGCTTGTCGATCCAGGTCCGGAGGCCCGGGTCGGCTAACGCTCGAGCGACATCGCGCTCAATACTCTCGATTACATGACGTGGGGTGCCGGCGGGCGCCCACATTCCGTACCAAATGGGATGGTCATACCCGGCGAGGCCCGCCTCCGCGATCGTTGGCACGTCGGGTAACAGCTTCGAACGGCGCGCGGTGGTTGTGCCGAGTGCACGCAGACGCCGTTCGCGTATAAGAGGCGACGCGATCGAGATCGGAGACATTGCGTACGTCGTTAGCCCGTCAGCGGTCTTGGCGACCGTCTCCACAATTGAGTCGGCACCCTGAGCCGGCACGTGAACGGTCCTTATACCGGCCTGGAGATTCATCTTTTCTAACCCGATGTGCGTGGCGGTACCCACCCCGGAGGAGCCAAAGGTGAGTTCATCCGGCCTTGCCGCGGCGGCGGCCAGCAACTCTCTGAGAGTACTGATGCCAACTCCGAGACCGACGACGACCACATACGGCTGAGTGGTTAGCGGGGCGATAGCAACGAAGTCACGCACAGGGTCGTAGGGGAGACCTGAGGAAACTGCACTGCTGTACGCCTGCGCGCTAGTAGTCACAAGCAAGGTGTACCCATCCGGCGCCGCCTTTGCGACCAGACGTGGGGCCGCGGTGCTGCCGGCGCCAGGGTGGTTCTCGACTCTGACGGTCTGATCCCACAATCGGGCTAACCTCGGCGCCAGCGCCCGAGCGAGTTCGTCCGGTCCGCCCCCCTGGCCGAACGGCTCGATCAGCCGAACTGATCTCGTTGGAAAAGACGCAAGACTTGCCATCGAATTTGCCCGCTCGACTCTTATTGTCGTCGCTTCGGTCCACATGGGTGGCATGTTCGCCGGCAGAGCCCAGATGCTCGTGGTTAGTGACGAGCCTCCCGTTATTCAATTGAGAAAGGAGTGTGCGAATCTCGGCAGGTTCGGTGGTACAAATGCCTCGATGTTGCGGTACGACGACGCAGCTGCGCGTCACCTTGAAGCCATGTACTCGACCCCGGACGTGATCGCCCAGCGGCGTTGGACAAGGCAAGCGCTGAACCTCCACCCAGGGGAGTCGGTTGTTGATATCGGATCTGGGCCAGGGCTCCTAGCGGCCGAAATGGCTCTCGACGTCGGCCCGACCGGTCGGATTTCGGGTATCGATATTAGTGAGGCGATGCTTCAGATGGCCCGCTCGCGTTGCGCGCGCTTGACCTCCGCTGCACCCGTCGACTTCCAAGTGGGCGACGCCACGCAACTGCCTTTTCCGGATGAAACCTTCAACGCAGCCGTCTCGACTCAAGTCTACGAATATGTGGCCGAGGTTGATGCCGCCATCCGCGAGGTAAGACGCGTCTTGAGACCTGGTGGCCGGGTGCTTGTGGTAGACACAGATTGGGATTCAATCGTCTGGCACGGGGCTGACCCGCCACTTACCGCCACTGTTCTCCGCGCCTGGGATGAGCACCTGGTTGATGCTCATTTACCCGGCACTCTCACGCGCCGTTTGCGCTCCGAAGGATTGACGGTTCAGGTCCAAGAGGTCCACTCCGTGCTCAACACCGCCTACGACACGGACACATACAGCTATGGCCTGATTGGTCAGATCACGAATTTCGCTCCCGGCCGGCATGGAGTCACCAAAGAGGAAGCCGAGGCTTGGTCGGAGCAGTTGCGCCGAGCCGGCGAGGTGGGCAATTACTTTTTCAGTCTCAACCGGTACCTCTTTCTGGCATTTAAGGAGACTGGCTGAGGAAGTGGCCGAACTAAGGTGGGATTCGGCCATTCGGGCACTAATGGTCGTGCCCCCGGCAATTTTTACAGCCAATTACGCACACATGAGGCCGGTGCTACTGTCCCACCAGCTCGGCTGTGGCCGGCACCGGCAGCCAGCCCACCGGGCGAAACAGCCCGCGAAGCCAGGACGAGCGTAGCGCGTAAATGGCCATCGCGACGATGAACGCGATTCCGAGGATGACCATCAGGGGCCGCGGTTCGGTGACGTCTGCGAGGCCGCCCATCCCCCAGCCGAATAGCGCCATCGGAGTCAGCGTGATCATCTGGTAGAAGCTGGTCGCCCGGCCCCGGAACTCGTCCGCCACAGACGATTGGATGATCGCCAGCGTCATCGACATGAACATCGCCTGAGAGCTGCCGACCAAGAAGCCAAGGATCAGCGCGTAGCCGACGCTCGTCGTCGCACCCAACAATGAGAGCGCCAGTCCGCTGAAGACAATTGCGTAACCGAATAGCGCCGGCCGATGGCGGGCGCCCGAGAATTGGGCGAGCATCAGGCTGCCGATGACTGCCCCGAGACCGATCGATGCGAGCAGGGTCCCGTAGGTCGAAGAATCGGCGGCGTTGAGGTCCATCGCCACGAACATCGGCAGCATGCCCAGGTAGGACATGGTCAACATGCAGTGCAGGGCGACGGCCCAAACCGCGACCCACGCCGCACCTTGCGAGCGAAGGTAACGGTAGGCGACCTGGAGCCCGAACCCCGCATCCATGCGGCGGCCGCCGCCGCGCACCTCGCCGATCGTGACGCAGAGCGCAGCGGATGCGAGGTAGAGCAGGGAGCAAAAGGTCCAGGCGACGGCAGGTCCGCCCGCGGCCAATATGGGGGTCGCGACGAGGGGACCTGCGAACTGCGCTCCCTGGAGGCTGACCTGCATCAGCGATGTTGCATTCAGCAGCTCACCGCTGGGGACCAGGTTGGGAGTCAGCGTTGCCCTGACCGTCATCTGGGCGACAAACGAGAGCCCGAAGATCAGGGCCAGCACCATCCAAACCGCCAGCTGGTCCGAGTGCGCCCAGCTGAGCAACGCGAACAGGGCGGTCACAACGGCGGATGCCAGGCAGGAGACGACATTCAACGTGCGTCGATCCATCCGGTCCGCCAGCGTGCCCGAGATGGGAGCAAGCACGATGGCCGGCCCCTGTGTGAGGAAGAGTCCCAGGCCGACCCAAAAAGATGAGTGCGTCATCTGCAGCAGCTGGACGCTCAGGACCAGGACCAAGGTCCAGCGGCCCGCTGAGCCGGCCAGGTTGCTGAACCAGAGCCAGCGAAACCGTGGGTACCGGAAGGAGCGCAGCACGCCTTAGATTCTCGCCGCAAGCCACCTCTATCGTTCCAAACGACGCTGTGACTTGATAGCGTCCGCAACGATGGAGCGCTTCCTCCTTGCCGGCGACCAACTTCGCGCGCGGGGCGGCGGCAAGTGGATCAAGTACCCCTCTGACGTGATACCGGCTTTCGTGGCAGACATGGACTTCCAGGTCGCGCCCAGCATCCAGGAGGCGTTAAAGCACTTCACCGAGACGCAGGACTACGGGTATGGCCAGCTGACCGACACGATCCAACTCTTTGAAGCCTTTTGCGTTTGGATGGCGCGCCGGCATCACTGGCAGCCGGATCCGTCACTCACTCACGCCAATACCGACGTCGTGCAAGGACTGGTCTCGACGCTCATTGCCTTCTCAGAGCCGGGTGATGGCGTAATCGTGCAGACTCCGATCTACCCGCCGTTCCTCGTCACCATCGCGGGGACGGGCCGCCACCTCGTCGAGAACCCTCTGGTCGACAACGGGACCCGGTTCGTGGTGGACGTCGATGGTCTCGAACGAGCCGCTGCGCAGGCATCCATGATCTTGCTCTGCAACCCGCACAACCCAACCGGCCGCGTTCTCGATCGGTCTGAGCTCGAGGCCATCGCGTCGATCGCCGCTGATCACAACCTCACGATCGTGGCCGACGAAATCCATGCGGATCTGGTCTATCGCGAAGCGAAGCACATCCCGATGGAGACCATTGCCGCAGCGGCCGAACGCACCGTGACGCTGACCTCAGCCACGAAAGGGTTCAACATCGCCGGCCTGCGGGCATCGATCGCCCACTTTGGCAGTCCCGCGCTGAAGGACCGATTCGACAAGAGGCTCCCCGAACGCCTCCTCGGCGCGCCAGGCCGACTTGGCGTGGCCGCCACGATCGCAGCGTGGAGCGGAGGTGAGCCCTGGCTCAATGAGGTGATGCTCTACCTGGATCGCAACCGGCAACTGGTCGCCCAGTGGGCGGCCAAGGCCAACCTTGGCCACCACATGCCGGAGGCCACATATCTCGCATGGATGGACTGCCGGCGCTTGGACATGCCGCAGGGCCAGACGCCTCAGCAGCATTTCCTTGAGCACGCGAAGGTCGCCCTCAACGAGGGGCTTGACTTCGGCGAGCCCGGCGAAGGCCATGTCCGCCTCAACTTTGCGACGTCGGCCGAGATCCTGGCGGCGGTGCTTGGGCGACTCGGCCGCGCACTCCCTTAGCGGCGTGGCTATCGCTGTCAGATGGTGCTGTGGGAACGTGTCGCAACTTCGCACCCGCCGCCACCAACTGCTCGCCAGGCAAATTAACGCCAGCTTGAACGACGTACTTTTGCCAACGTTGCGCGAGCGAACGCGACATTCGCCTCTCGGAGTCACGGGAAATCAACTCCATCAGCTCGCGTGTTCCCACGTGATCCATGGCTTGCTCCACGGCCGCAGTGACCGTTTCGTAGCGAGCCACCACCGGCCACCGCTCGACCGCCACTTCGGAGAAACCGCCCGCTCTCAAGGCAGTTGCAAGTAGCGATGGCGCTCCGAGGCGAAGCGCGATGCGGAACGTTGCCGTCGGCAGGCGCCTGACGCCCAGTGCTTGCGCGGCCTCGAGAGGGCCCGAAAGTCGAGGGTTTCGGCGAGCGGAGGCCCAGACGGTGGCAGCGATTCGTCCTTTCCATTTCAACACGCGGTTCATCTCCGACAGAGCCAAGGTGAGATCGGGGATAAACATCAGGGTGTTGCGTGAGATAACCGCGTCGAATGTGCTCGGTCTGAATTTAAGGTCCTGAGCGTCCATGACCAAACAGCGGACGTTGGAGGCCCCTGCCGTAGCAACTGACCGGATTGCCTCGGCGGTCATCGCTGCTGACACATCAATTGCGACGACCTCACCAGCCGCGCCAACCCTGGTGGCTGCGGCCAATGCCTCCTCGCCAATGCCGGTCCCGACCACCAGTACACGATGCCCGGGTGCAATCCGGGTTAGATCAAGCATCCGCGCAGTCGGCTCTGCGAGGTATGACGCGCGAGTAGCTGAGGCCCGGCGCCATGCCGCCACCATCGCAGGGTCGTCATAAGTGGTGATCTGCTGGATGCGTCTCAAATGTCCCGTACCCATCCGAGCTGATGGCGCCTCGCTAGGCGGACAATTTCGCCTGGAGGGCGTGGAGGGCTTCCTCGACCACCCCGAGGCGCTCTTCGAGACGCCGCATTCTCTCCTCCGAATCCGAGGCTGCCGGAGGTGTGGATCCTGGACGGGCTTGCTTGCCGCCCCGGACGCTTTTGGAGACTCGTTTCAGCTTCTCCAGGGCTTCGTCAAAGTCACTCTGCTCATCCATCGGAAAGGATTCTCTCTAAGCGCTGATCTGGGCCGTGGCCAGTAACAAATGGCATGAATTCATCGTATCGGCCGCGCCGCCGCCCTGCCGCGTCGCAGGATCAGATGGTGCTGTGGAACGTGTCGCAGTCGGCCGGTGCGCCCTTCTGGTACCCGATGGTGAACCAGTGCTGGCGCTGCGCGGAGGATCCATGAGTCCACGTTTCCGGGTTGACCCGACCCTGGAACTCCTTCTGGATTCGGTCGTCGCCAACCGCCGCGGCCGCGTCAAGCGCCAGGCCGATCTGGTCGGAGGTGAGAGGTTGCAAGAAGCCTGTTTGTGCAGCGTGGTTCGCCCATACGCCCGCGTAGCAGTCGGCCTGCAGCTCCGTTCGAACCGACTGGCCGCCGGCGCCTTGCTGTCCAGAGCCCGCCGAAAGCTGCCCGGTGAGGTCCTGAATGTGGTGGCCGTACTCATGAGCCACGACGTAGCCCTCGGCCAGCGACCCGCCCTTGGCGCCGAACTTCGTTTGAAGGTCATTGAAGAAACCGAGATCCAGGTAGACCTGCTTGTCCTGCGGACAATAGAAAGGACCGACCGCCGTCGTGGCGTCGCCGCAACCTGTCGATACCTGCCCCGTGAAGAGCACCGTCTTGGCGGGCTGATAGTGCTGACCCGATTGATTGAACTGCTCTGTCCAGAACTTCTGCACGCTGTTGACGTAGCCGACGATCCGGCAATCCTCACGCTGGTTCGCGTCGGCACCAGTGCTGCACTGTTGCTGGAGCGTGCTCGCTCCAGACTGGGGGCCCGCACCAGGATCGACGGCGGTGCCGAGGCCGGCCGGGTTGCCCCCCAGCACCAGATAGATGATCACGAGAATGATGCCGACTCCTCCGCCTCCACCAAGCAGCAGACCACGTCCGCCAAACCGCGATCCACGAACGTCTGTGACTTGGCCAGGGTCGAGCGGGGTGTTGGGATTGAATGACATGGCTTCGCTAGGAGAACGCCCTCACCGATCTATGTCCCCGTGCCCACGGTGCCTGGCGGGCTGCCTAAGGCCTAACGCAGCGCCAGCTTCCCGCCACAGCGATGGTCTCCGCGCCCAACGCCAATTTGATATCGAGCGTCCCCGATGCTCCTTTCGCATCGTCGGTTGAAAGCGTCATCGAGCCTCCAGGCGTGGGCGTTTCCCAGTGACCGAATCCATCCAGCGAGGCACCGTAGTTGCTGCTGTCGTGCTCTTCGCCGAGCTTGCCCGCCGCGTAAGTCCCCAATCGATCGTGGGTCAGATTGTCCCGAAAGAACCTGAATGCGATGAATAACTGGACCGCGTTCGACCCGATGCGTGCGTTAAGGGGCACGGTGAGGCTGGGAAGTGCGGGACTGGTAGAGCACGAAGCGGTTGAGGTCGAGCAGGCAACGTGCCCGGTGAGCGCGCCTGAAAAGGTGAGGTCTTGACTCTCCACCGCCGGGCATGAGTCGCCTCCTGCGATTTGGTCTGGCGAGGGCCGTGGCTGAGCGGCGCCGGTACCGGGTCCACAGGCCGCCACGAGCGCAAGGACACAGATCATCTCGATGATCAAGCGAGTGGTACGAACATTCCTCACGATCATCTGGAGCGCGGTCATTCTACTTACTTCGTCACCGCCCGCGAACCAGTGGGTCCACGTCGATAGCGGGCTCGCCTGACTCCCAGCAGCAGTCCCGCCGGCCCGTCGATCGCGTCGAGTTGTGAGACTTTCACGCCGATCGTGATGCCGACCATGCTTCCTGCAATTTCCTGCTTGGGACGTAGCGCAGCGAACGGCCGCCGCCCTCCTGGTCGAGCCAACCGTCGTGACGAAGGCGCTGCAGGTCCTGGGTCGCGGTCGGGCTGGCGATGTTGGACTCGCGGCGGTGATCGGCGTTGGTGATCGGCAAACCCAGCAGCGCCTGGTCGAGCGCGCCGACGAACCGTCCGGGGTAGCCGTGCGAGCTCCCGAGCTGCTCGCAGAAATCGTGACGGGCGTGCGCGATCTCCAACCAGTGGCGTCGCTCCGTGGCCTCGAACACGTGCGCCTCGATACAGAACTCGACCCACGCCGAGGCGTCGCGCTGTGGATCGAATGCGCCGCCTTGAGCCTCTTCGAGCACCGTGTAGTACTCCCGCGTGTGCCTCCCCAGGTAGGGCTCGATCGACACCAGCTCGGGGCGAAGCAATCCCTCCTTGGCGAGCACGAGGGATTGGACAATACGGGCAAGCCTTCCGTTGCCATCCCGAAACGGGTGGATGGAGACAAGGTTCAGGTGGGCCATGGCGGCGCGAACGACGGGGTGCCGAGAAAGGTCGCCCTTGTCGAGCCATGCCGCGACCTCGCCGAGCAACGCCGGCACGTCGCTTGACCGTGGTGGCCGGTACGGGTCCCGTCCCAACCCACGCGTGACGATCACGCTTCCGTCGCGCAAGCGACCCGGGCCCGCCTTGGGTTGAGGGTGGCAGACAAGGAAATGGAGGTCGAGGATCGTCTGCTGCGACCACTGGAAGCGCCTGTCGTCGGCGAGCACGGCGACCCTGTCCATGGCCTGCGCGTAAGCGGCGATGATCCGCTGGGTCTCGTCGGAAGCCCCAGCGGGATGCCTTCCCGCCAGGATCTCGACCGTGTCCTCGAGGCTGGCGCCGTAACCCTCGATCGAAGTGGAGCCGACCGTGGCTTCGGCCGCGGCCAGGCGCCGCAGCGCGCCGGTCCAGGGCTGCGCCGAGTCGCCGAGATCGCGCGCCAGGAAGCGTCGCAGCTCATCCAGCTCCTCGAGGCGCTGCAGGATCGCGGGGGACTTCGGGGGAACGGCGAAGATGGCCAAGGCCAGCAGTATAGGTTAATAAACGATTATTCGCTCATACGCCTGGTGCGGGTTGCCGGGTGAGGGAGAGGCCGGGCGCCGCCCGGCCCCTCGTCGAATGCTCGTGCTTTTGTTTCAGCTGCCTTTTCTGCCGGCCGACGGCGCCGGGTTGGCGTACATCAGCGAGCCCGGCGTGGTCAGCAGCTCGCCGGTTTCGAGCAGCGTCTTCAGGCCTGACAGGATCATCGGCCACCCGCCGTAGAGCTGTTCGTTCGCTCCTTCGCGGAGCTGGTCGTGGGTCACCGTCAAGTGGCACGAGTCCCCAACGGGCTTGATCTCCCAGGTGATTCGCGACATGCCCTCTGCTTTGACGTCATCGCCCCAAAGCGCCGTCATGCTCTGCACGAGGCGGCGTGGCGGTTCGACCTCGAGGTTTTGGCCTTCCCCCAGGAGCCTGCCGTCGGGCGTGCTCTGATCGTAGTGAGAGCCGGTAGTGAAGTCTGAGTTGATCTGCGCCCCGAAGTTGTACTTGCTTCGCATCTGTGGGTCGGTGATTGCTTCCCACAGGCGGTCGGGGGTGGTCTTGATGTAGATCTCGAAAACTTTTTCCATGCTTGCCTCCAAAGTGGTCTTGAGGTCGCTCAGCGAAGCGACCCAGGGCTCGGCGTATTTGCTCACCCACCTGTCGTGGACGAGCCGGATGGGGACCGGGTTCAGGAAGTGGAGCTTTTCTCGGCCTCGCCGCCTGGTGACGACCAGGCCGGCCTCCTCGAGCACCTTCAGGTGCTTCATGACCCCAAAGCGCGTCATCGAAAAGCGCGCCTCGAGCGTGCTCAGGGTCTGGCCGTCCTGGCGGAAAAGCTCGTCGAGGAGGGCCCTCCTCGTGGGATCCGCCATGGCCCTGAACACCCCGTCCATGAGCCGCATGTTACGTGACCAATCGGTCACATGTCAAGCGAGACCACCGCGGCAGCGGCAAGGAGGGTCGCCGAGCTACTGGACCCCGCAGACGTCTCCGAGCTCGGCGGGAAGTGGCCTGGCGGGCACCCCAGTGCTGGTGCAAAGCTTGTCGTTCGCGACCACCCAGGTGGCGTTGTCGTCTTCGAGGAGCACCAGGTGCGGCGAGCCCTGCGGGCCGTCCGTGGGAGCTGAGGCGGCTCCGATCAAGATGGTGATCCTGGCGATGCCGGACGCGCATCGAAGATCCCCGTTCTTGCCCTCCACCGTCGCCCTCGTGGTCGCCGTGTCGAGCTGCGCGCGAATGGGCACCATCACCGCCGCGACCGTGCAGGCATCCGGCGCCGGGGATGCGGGTGGTCCAGCGGCGGTTCCATCGCACGCGGCGAGAGCGAGGCATATGAGCGCTGCGGATGCCTGGAGAGCCAACCCGGCGCGAGAGCGCTGCCTCAGCATCGAGCGCTCACCGTACAACGTCGGTCGGCTGGTTCGTGCAGCACTCGGCCGCGATATATTGCTTGGCCGACCTTGAGAAGCTCTGATTCCAGTCCACTGATATCCGCGCGCCGCCTGGGCAAGCGCTTCGGCGAGCTCATCGCCGTCGACGGCATCGATTTCGACGTCGCCCGTGGCGAGGCGTTCGGCTTCCTGGGGCCTAACGGCGCGGGCAAGACGTCAACGATGCGCATGATCGCATGCGTCTCGCCGGTGACCTCCGGCACGCTCACGATATTTGGCGAGGACCCGGCGAGACGAGGCCCAGAGATCCGGGCACGGCTCGGCGTGGTGCCGCAGGCGGACACCCTCGACCTCGAGCTGACCGTTCGCGAGAACCTGATCATCTTCGCCCGCTACTTCGACATCCCGTGGGCCGAAGGTCGACGGCGGGCGGACGAGCTGCTTGAGTTCGTCCAGCTCCAGGAGCGGGCCAAGGACAAGGTCGACGACCTGAGCGGGGGAATGAAGAGACGTCTGACTGTGGCTCGCGCGCTGATCAACGAGCCCGACCTGCTGCTCCTCGACGAGCCGACCACAGGCCTAGATCCCCAGGCCCGGCATCTCGTTTGGGACCGGCTCTACCGCCTGAAGCAACGTGGTGTGACGCTCGTGCTCACCACTCATTACATGGATGAGGCCGAGCAGCTGTGCGATCGGCTCGTCGTGATGGACAAAGCCAAGATCGTGGCGGAGGGAACTCCACGCGAGCTGATCGCGAAATACTCGACCAAGGAGGTTCTCGAGCTGCGCTTTCCAGTGGACGCCCAGCCCGCGCTGGATCACAAGCTGGATGGCATCGCCGACCGCGTCGAGGTGCTCGCCGACCGCGTGTTGCTGTACACGCAAGATGGTGATGCCGCGGTCGCAGCCGTGCACAGCCGCGGCCTGCGGCCCGAAACGGCGCTCATCCGGCGCGGCACGCTGGAGGACGTTTTCCTCCGGCTGACCGGCAGGAGCCTTATCGATTGATCGCCCCGGGCTCTGTTGGCGGCGCCGTGCGGGTGTTCGAGCACAACGCCCTGATCTTCAAACGTCTGTGGCGCGGCTCAATGACTGTCTCGTTCTTCACCCCCTTGTTCTTCATCGCCTCGATGGGCCTGGGGCTCGGGAGCCTCGTCAATAAGAGCTCAGGTGGCGTGGGAGGCGTGCCCTACATCGACTTCCTTGCCCCCGGCCTGCTCGCGGCGACGACCATGCAGACCGCGGCCTTTGAGTGCACGTATCCGATCCTCGGGAAAATTCTGTGGGACCACATCTACGACGCGATGCTGGCAACTCCCCTGGTGGTCCGCGACCTGGTGATCGGCGAGGTGGCCTGGGTCACAGTGCGCATGCTGATGGTTGCCACGATCTTCTGGATCGTGATGGCGGTGTTCGGCGTCGCCCACACGGCCGAATCTCTGCTCGCGATTCCAGCGGCAACACTATGCGGGCTCGCCTTCGCGACCCCGTTGATCGCTTTCACGGCCACCCAAAAGAACGACAGCGTGATGGGCAGCGTTTTCCGCCTCGTGATCACTCCTCTCTTCATATTCGGCGGCACGTTCTTCCCGATCAGCAGCCTTCCCCTGTTCCTGCAGTGGGTGGCGTGGGCGACGCCGCTATCGCATGGCGTTGAGCTGAGCCGCGGACTCGTGCTCGGCACCCTGGCATTCCCACAGGCAGCCGCACATATCGCGGTCCTTCTCGTCTATGTCGTCGTGGGAGCGGTGATCGCGCTGCCCCTGATTCGACGAAGGCTCGTCAAATGAGCATCCGCACGTTGCGCATGCCGACCAGGTCGATCCACGTCATCGAGCGCAACCTCGTCCTGTTCCCGCATTTCTGGAAGGTGCTGGCCGCAGGATTCGTCGAACCTGTCTTCTATCTGCTCGGCATCGGCTTTGGCATTGGCTCGCTGATCCGAACCATCGACATGGGCGGCGGCCACACCGTGAGCTATGCGGTGTTCGTGGCACCGGCCCTCATGGCGTCGTCGGCGATGAATGGCGCGATCTATGAGACGACGATGAACATGTTCTTCAAGTTGCGCCATCAAAAGCTCTACGACGGCATGGTCTCAACGCCGATCGGAGTCGAGGATGTGGCGGCGGGAGAGGTGATCTGGGCCGTCGCCCGCGGCAGCGTTTACTCAATTGCGTTTCTGTTGTTCATGCTCGCGCTGGGGCTGATCGCCTCGCCCTGGGCGATCCTTGCGATTCCCGCAGCCCTGCTCGTCGGCTTCGCCTTCGCGGCCCTCGGCTCTGCCGTCACCACCTTCATCCGCCAGTGGCAGGACCTCGACATCATCCAGCTCGCGCTGCAGCCGATGTTCCTTTTCTCAGCGACGTTCTTTCCCATCACCGTTTACCCGCCGGCGCTGCAGCTCGTGGTTCAGCTGACTCCGCTGTACCACGGGATCGATCTCATCCGCGGCCTCACCACGGGCGCCATCGGCTCTGGGCTGCTCGTGGACGTCGCCTATCTGGCCGCGCTTGCGGTCGTCGGCATCACGGTCGCCGCGATGCGA
>JBDUAO010000156.1:0-5131 GCA_040004595.1 Candidatus Dormiibacterota bacterium
CCCGACGCCTCCTACCGGCTCGCTGCGCGCGCGGGCATCTGGGGCTGGCTCTCGACCGAGCGCGACTGGAAGGTGGAATCTCTGGCCTGGTTCCAGCCGCCACCGGACCTGATCGAGAGCCATTACGACTTTCTGAAAGGCAGGCCGTTCTTTCCATGGTTGGTCGACTTCATGAGCGCCCTGCCGCTCGCAGTCGGACGCGTGACGGCGTCGGGGGAGGCGCTGGAGCAGATGCGCCACGACCTGGGCGAAACGCGCATAGCCCAGTCGAGGCCAGGATCGCTACGCGAACGCTACGGCATCTTCGGCGGCGTCAACTGCCTACACCTGTCGGACTCGCCCGAGTCGGGCAGCGCCGAGGTCGCCCGCTGGGAGAAATTCGTACAGCTGGATAAGGTGGCCGCAGACCTGGCGGTGGCTGCCGCCAAGCCGGACCATACATATCACCTGCGGTCGCTGGCCACGCAGGTCGCCGCCGGCATCCACGTGGAGCCGGCTTCGAACATGATCCGCCAGCTGCTGGCCGAGGAAACCGAGATCGGCGGCGACCAGCTTCAGGCGCTGGTCCGAATCACGATCGGGGCGCTGGCTTAACGTCCTTTTCTGGCGCACTTGCGGGCCCCGGCGCCGGATGTGCGTGGATCGTAACCGGATGCGTGAAGAGCTCCGAGTTGGGCACGATCACGACATCGCCCGATTCATTGCGCAACAGGGTCACGCGCAACCGGACCTCCGAAACGATGCCCGTGCCGCGCTCGAGCGAGATGTGGTCGCCGATCTTGATGTTCCGCTCCAACAGGATGTAGTAGCCGGACACGTAATCCTTGAGGAGGTCCTGGGCGCCAAAGCTGGTGATGACGACAGCGGCCACGATGCCAAGGATCGTCACGTTGTCGCTGTGCACCGCGATGCCGAAGGCAAAAAGCGCGCCGATGACGATCAAGACGACAGTGACGACGCGGCTCCCAACGACCACGACGTTGTCTCGAAGGCCCCGGCGGCGCAGCGCTTCCGCAACCTGTTGGGCGACGAATCGCGCAGCGACTACGAAAACGACGAAGACCAGGCCCGCCAGCAAGATATAGAGCAGCGGGCTCGACGCGAGGTCGCGAAGCGACATCTACTTCTCTGTCTCGGCTTCCTCGGCGGCCTCCGCCCCTTCTGCGCCTTCCTCGCCCTCGCCGACGAGGGCCGTTTCGAGCACCGGCGCCTCCTCTTCGACCTTCAGCTCACGACGGTGAACGATCTTGACCACAAGATCCTCACCATCCATCAGCACCGTGACGCCCTTGGGCACCTTCAGCTCGGAGATTCGGAACTCTGACTCGACGTCCTCGAGCGGTGCGAGATCGACCTCGAACGCCTCCGGGATGTCGGTTGGCAGGCATTCCACGCGCACTGTGTGGATCGGCTGCAAGACGTCGGCGTCTCCTCGCTTGACGGCGGCAGACTCACCCACGAGGTGCACAGGCACCTCGACCGTGATCTTTTCCTCGAGGCTCACCTGGTAGAAGTCGACATGGATCGGCCCCAGGCGCCGAGGGTGGGTCTGGATCTCGCGGACCAGCACCTTCTCCGTGCGCTCGCCGTCCACCAGCAGGTCAACCAGGTGGGTCCGGCCCGACTTGACAAACACCCTCTGGAACTCGAGCCGGTCGAGGACCAGTGGCGTCGGAGTGGCGTTGTGCCCGTAGATGATCCCGGCCAGCTTGCCTTCGCCGTGCAGGCGGCGTGAGGCCTTGCCGAGAAGCGTGCGGGTTGAAGCTTTCAGTTGCATGGTTCGGCCTCGGAGTGGAGAGGCGTCGTTATGATACCGCGGAGAGCGATTTCCGCGAACCGGCAGCCACCTGGAGGTTTCAGGCATGCAGAACCCACCGCCTCCGCCGACTCCGCCTCCGCCGGATAGCTCTTACCAGCCGCCGTCGACGCCCTCGGTCTACTCCCCAACGCCGGCGCCCATGCAGTACGCGCCGCAATACGCGGGACCCCAGCCGACTTACGCCGGCTTCTGGATACGCGTCGTCGCGAGACTGATCGACGGCTTGCTTCTGGGCATTCCTTTCGGCGTCCTCTTCGCCGTGTTCGCGGTGGTCGGCGGCGTCTTTGCCAACTCCACCAGCTCCACCACATCCGCCACCGATGCTCAAAACACCGCCGCGGCCGCTGCTTTCGGCGGCGGCTTCCTGCTCCTCTACGTCATCTTCGTCGTCGTCCAGGTCGGCTACTGGATCTACTTCTGGGGCTCCAGCGGCCAGACGCTTGGCATGCGAGCGCTTCACCTGAGGGTCGTCGATGCCGACACGGGCGCACCGATTGGCTACGCGCGGGCCACCGTCCGATTCCTCATGAGCATCGTCAACAGCTGGGCCTGCTACATCGGATGGATCTGGGTCGCGTTCGACCCACGCAAGCAGGGTTGGCACGACAAGGTCGCCAACTCGGTTGTGCTCCAGCACTGACGTAAGAATTCAGCCTAAAAAGGAGTCGATATGCAGAACCCGCCGCCCCCACCCCCCGGATACGCACCGCCACCACAGATGCCCAGCGGCTACGCGCCGGTCGCCGTCGCGTCTGCGGGTTCGTACGGCGGCTTCTGGATTCGCGTGGTCGCGTACATCATCGACGCCATCATTCTCGGCATCGTCGGGGCGATCTTCAGCGTCCCGCTTGGGGTCAACTACACCGACGCGAACAGTCTGACCAGCGGCGCTGCGCGGACTTCAAACGGGATCGACCTGGTGCTGAGCTTCGTGTACTTCACGCTGCTGTGGAGCTATATGGGCGCATCGCTCGGCCAGCGCCTACTGGGACTGCGCGTGGTGGATGCAACGACCGGTCAGCCGATCAGCTTTGGGAAAGCGGCCCTGCGCTGGCTCGGGCTGATCATTTCGTTCTTCGTCTGCGCCATCGGCGTGATCTGGGTCGCATTCGATGGACGCAAGCAGGGATGGATGGACAAGATCGCCGGCACGGTGGTCCTGCGCCGGTAGCGAAGGAGCTCGGCGGTCAGCTCCCTCCCTGAGGGAAGCGCTTTCGCAGCCAGTCGACGATGTCCTGCAGTGGGGTGCCCGGGGTGAACAGCTCGGCCACACCCTTCTTCTTGAGCGCGGCGATGTCGTCCTCGGGGATGATGCCGCCGCCGAAAACGACAATATCCGTCGCCTTGCGCCGCTTCAATTCCTGAACGACGGCTGGAAAGAGAGTCATGTGCGCGCCGGAGTGGATGGATAGCCCAATCACCTGAGCATCCTCCTGGAGGGCCGCGTCGACCACCATCTCCGGCGTCTGTCGGAGCCCGGTGTAGATGACCTCGAAACCCGCATCGCGAAGGGCGCGAGCGACGACCTTGACGCCCCTGTCGTGGCCGTCCAGCCCCACCTTGGCAACCAGGATCCGCACCGGCCGCACCGCTGTATCAACAGACATCTAAATCACTGCCTTCTCTGTGTATATGCCGAAGACCTCGATCAGCGTATTCATGATCTCGCCTTCGGTGGCGTACGCGCGGACTGATTCGAGGATGTGGGGCATCATGTTGTCGGTGCCGGCGGCCGCCTTCTTCAACGCTGCCAGGGCCTTGGCGCATCTGGCCTGATCGCGCGTGCGCCGCACCGCCTTGACCCGAGCCACCTGCTCACCCTCCAGCTTGGGATCGATGCGGAGAATCTCCATCGGCTCTTCGTCGTCGACGGTGAACTCGTTGACTCCGACCATGAGCCTCCGCTTCTGCTCCAGCTCCTGCTGGTATTTGAACGCTGAGTCGGCGATCTCCTTCTGGAAGAAGCTGGCCTCGATCGCCGGGATCACGCCGCCCAGCTCCTCGATCCGCTTGAAGTACACCTCGGCCTCCCGCTCGATCTCGTCGGTGAGCGCCTCGACGAAATAGCTGCCGCCGAGTGGATCGATGGTGTTCGCGACACCGGTCTCGTAGGCGAGCAGCTGTTGCGTGCGCAACGCGAGGCGCGCAGCCTTGTCGGTCGGAAGGGCGAGCACCTCGTCCATTGCATTCGTGTGCAACGACTGCGTGCCCCCAAGCACGGCGGCGAGCGCCTCGACCGCGGTGCGGGCGATGTTCAGCTCCGGCTGTTGCGCGGTCAGGGAGACGCCTGCGGTCTGCGTGTGGAAACGAAGCTTCAGAGAGCGCTCGTCCTGGGCCCCGTAGCGCTCGCGCATCCAGCGTGCCCAGATGCGGCGCGCCGCTCGAAACTTGGCGATCTCCTCGAAGAAGTCGATATGTGCGTCGAAGAAGAAAGAGAGGCGAGACGCGAAGTCGTCGATCCGCATCCCACGTTCGATGCAGGCATCGACGTATGCCATGCCGTCGGCGAGGGTGAAGGCGAGCTCCTGCGCCGCCGTCGAGCCGGCCTCGCGGATGTGATAGCCCGAGATCGAGATTGTGTTCCACTTCGGCACCTCTTTGGCGCAGTACTCGATGGAGTCCACGACGAGGCGCATCGAAGGCTCGGGGGGAAAGATGAACTCCTTCTGGGCGATGAACTCTTTGAGGATGTCGTTCTGCAGCGTGCCGCCGAGGGCAGCGGCCGGGACGCCCTGCTTCTCCGCCACCGCGATGTACATGCAGAGGAGGATCGCGGCCGGCGAGTTGATGGTCATCGAGGTCGTTATCTCGCCCAGGGGAATGCCATCGAACAGCGTCTCCATGTCCGCGAGCGAGTCGATGGCGACGCCACAGTGGCCGATCTCTCCGCGGCTGGTCGGAGCATCCGAGTCCTGGCCCATCAGCGTGGGCATGTCGAATGCGACCGAAAGGCCCGTCTGCCCGTTCGCCAGAAGGTACTTGTATCGCTTGTTGGTCTCTTCCGCGGTGGCGAAACCCGAGAACTGGCGCATCGTCCAGAGCCTGCCGCGATATCCGCCGGGGTGGATGCCGCGCGTGTAGGGGTAGTGCCCGGGCATCTCCTCCTCACGCTTGGGCAGGTCGTCAGATGTGTAGAGAGGCTTCAGCGCGATTCCGGAGATCGTCGAGGTCTCGATGCCATCGTCACGCATTGGGCTCGCCTCGAACTCCTCCTTCCAAACCTCTTTGGCGTCGCGGGCGCGGACTTTCACTTAATTCATTATGTGCGGCCGGTCTGAAGTCAGCCGCGCTGGGGCTTGCGGCCATCGGTGC
>JBDUAO010000157.1:0-5119 GCA_040004595.1 Candidatus Dormiibacterota bacterium
GATCCCGGCGTTCTCCTGAGCTTCACGGGCGGCGCTTTCCCCGGCCTCGTGGGCCGCGGTCTCATTGGACACGAATGGGGTGTTGGCGGCTGGTGTGGGTGTCGCCGCCGTCGCGGCTGTGGTGGCCGCCGCGGCGCCGATCGTCGTCGCTCCATACATGACCGCTCCTGCGATTCCTCCTATCAGCATCGACCCCGCAATCGCAGCCCCTGCCACTGTCTTTCGAATTCCGTTCATGTCGTCGTCTCCTTCGGTATTTATTCGCTCATCGAGCGTTGCCACCGAGACTGACGACGAAGTCTCAGCGGCCCGTGTGAGGCTTCTGTGAGTCTGCGCAGAAAGACAGAAGAGCTTGAGTCCTACTGCAATTGCGTGACATTCCACCGTTGCGCGTTCTCATATGGGCGGAAAAAAGCGTTGGAGGATGAAAAGTTGGAAGAAAGAAAGATGCACACGATGCCAGGACTCGTGGTCGAGCCGACGCCGGTGAGTCCGCGCGCGCGGCTCGAACAGCAGCTTGCCGTCGTCGAAGCAAAGGCGAGGGATCTGGCTCAGCGGCATGGTCGCCTTGCCACGGGAATTGCGTTGGGTGCCGCGGCGGCTTTCGCCCTTGGGATGCTTGTCTACCGGCGCCGGGGCCGGAAGTCGATGAAGCAGCGAGCGCAGCGGGCTATTCCGAACTCTTTATGGGATATGCCGGAGGAGCTGATCGCGCAGCTCAAGAAGCGAGCGCGCGCCTAATATCGGTCCTCGGTCAGGCCGCCGAAGCGGCGGACATTTGAGGCGCACCGACCAGCCTTAGCGCCGCCGGCTTGACGGCCGGCGGCCGCAAGGCGGCTGAAGCCAGGTGCCGGCGTGAGGACCTGTACGCCAGCTTGATCAAGCTCTGTGTGTGGCTGAAATCGGCGGGCGAGACCCCGATGGCATCTACGGTCGGCAGCACGATGATGTCTGCCGCGTGCCGGTAGGCATGTGCTTCTGCCTCCAGGCGCTGCTCGACAAGCCGAGCCAGGGCGTGGAGCGCCATGCCCAGCGCGTTGCTGGGTTGGTTGCGGACCCACGGATAGCCGATCGGGAGCACGACGACCCGCTGTGCCCCCAGCTCGATCGCCGCGGCAATGGGCGTGTGATTGGCAACGCCGCCGTCCACCAGCTCTCGGCGCCCGATGGTCACCGGTGGAAAGACGCCGGGAATTGCGGTGCTCGCAAGCAGCGCTGGTACCGCCGGTCCTGATGAGAGCACGACAGCTCTCCCGGTCCTGAAGTCCGTCGTGATGACGTGAACGGGAACCTTGGCCTCCTCGAGGCGCTTGTAAGGGAGATTCTTCTCCAGCACTGAGCGCAGACCCGCGTTCGAGATGACGTGGTTGTTGCGCCCGAATATGCCCATGGCTCCGGCCCAGGGGTTGATTGGAAAAATGTCCTGCCGGCGCAGGCCGCTCCAGATCGTCGCCAGCTTCAGGGCTCCTTCGAGGTCTGGCTGACCGGCGAGCCACGCGGCGTTGACCGCGCCCACTGAAGTGCCGATCAAAAAGTCAGGTTGAATTCCGGCTTCCATGAGGGCGTGGAGCATGCCCACCTGGATCGCGCCGAGGCTGCTGCCACCTGACAGCACGAAAGCCGTTCTGGCCTGGCGAGCCGCGGGCCGGCTCATCGAAGTTTTAGAACCAGACGCAACGTCAGGCCGCCTTTCCATCGGGCAGCGTGCTCGCCCGCTTCGCGCGAAGAGTTTCGATCATCACGGCGGCGTCGACGCGATCCCACAATCGCCAGTCGGATTCCGAACGCCAAACCTGGTCGAACAGCGATTCGAGCTGGCTGTGGAGGTCGGGGTCTGTTGAGCCGGGCTTGTTGGTCTTCACTCTGATCAACAAAACGCGCGCCGCAGTTTCTGCGGCTACCACCGTTGTATGGATTTATTAGGCTCGTTTGAACCAGGGCAGCCAGACGGGCGTCGGGGTGGCATCGAGGCCGAGGTTCTGCGTGACTTGGATCGCGGGAGATGGGGTGCCCTGCCAAGGCCCCGCAGCCGTGCACGTCGCCCAGCCCGGGCTCAGCCTCGCCGGCTGCGTTCCGTACGTGTCGCCACAGCCAGCAGGCCGCTGAGCACGGCGCCTTCAAACAATCCATAGAGGATCGAGCGAGGAACGGGCTGGCTGAACGGGCCGAAGTTCATTACGAATGTGACCGCAGCGAAGATCGGAAAAGAGATCGCGATCTGCACCCATGTCTCCAACCCCTCCCACCAGACCACCAGGCGTGGCGGCTGCGGTCCCTGCTTCACTCGAGCCCTCCTTTATCTATTGACAACCACCTTGAGCTTATGCGTGGCGGCGGCCGCCTGACCAACCTCGCGCTTCTGTGCCTCCTGACGCTGGCTTTTCGCGGTCACGGCCCACCCTTCCCATTAGAGTGATCGCCGTGCCAGGACTGTTTGAGGAGGTAGAGCAACCGATTCGAGGCGCGCTGGGAGGCAAAGTAGCGGTTGTCACCGGCGGGGGCAGCGGTGTCGGCAAAGCGATAGCGAAAGCGCTGGCGCGACAGGGCGCCAATCTCGTCGTCGCAGACTTTGATGTGCCGCGAATGGAAAAGACAGTCGAGGATGTTCTGAATCTCGACACGTGCGAATCCGCGATCGCCCTGACGACCGACATCCGAAGCGACGCTTCTGTGCGGTCGCTGGTGCGCGACTCCATCAAGGCGATGGGCAGGGTCGATATCCTGGTCAATGCGGCGGGAGTGCTTCTGCAGGGCAAGCTCGACAAGATATCGACCCATGACTGGACCTGGATGCTCGAGACCAATCTCCTTGGGCCCGTGCGCACCGTCACCGCCTTCCTGCCGCACATGGCCGAACGCGGCTCTGGCCACCTGGTCAACGCTGTTTCGTACGGTGGCCTCCTGCCCGGAGACCCCATGACCATCCCGTATGACAGTGGGCACGCCGCTCTCGCAGCCTTCACAGAGGGCCTGGCGCGCCAGCTGAAAGGCACCGGAGTCTTCGTTTCTCTGTACTGCCCAGGCTCGAAAAGCCAGCGCATCGGCCAGAACACGAGGTCGCGCGGCATTGGCCGGTGGCTTGGTGGGGCAGATCAGCCCGAAGATGAATCCCGGGTGTTGGACCCGCTGGTCACCGGACTTATCGAGTCGATGCATCACCCTCGGTTCCTGATCCTCGGCAACCCGGACGACTGGCCGTCGCTGCAGCGGCGCTGGGATCACATTGACGTCGCTCAAGCGGAGAGGAGCGGGGAAAGGGCCAGTAAGCACCCGTGATCGCTCCGGCTTTTGGGAACGACCTTCTGTCCAGCATTGGCATCTGCGTCGGCGCAGCCGCGCTGCTGGCGCTCATCGGCTGGCGCCTGCGGCAGCCACTGATCCTCGCGTACCTCGTGACTGGCGTGGTCATCGGTCCGAACGTCCTCAACTTCGTCAAGGACCAGGCCAGCATCCAGACCGTCGCCGAGATCGGTCTGATCCTTCTGCTCTTCATCATCGGGCTCGAGATCGATCTCAAGAAGCTTGCGTCGGCCGGCGCGCCAGTTTTGCTAACCGGCGCTCTGCAGGTGCCGATATGCATCGCGCTCGGGTGGGGATTCTTCTATCTGATCGGCGTGCGCAACACGCCTGGCGACTACTCGCTGCTGTACCTCGCTGCCTGCATGAGCCTCTCCAGCACCCTGGTGGTCGTCAAGCTTCTCTATGACAAGTTCGAGCTCGACACGCTGCCCGGAAGAGTCACGCTCGGCGTCCTCGTGATCCAGGACCTGTGGGCGGTGGGGATGCTCGCGGTGCAGCCCAACCTCTCCAACCCGAATTTCTTCCCCCTGGCCTTCTCTCTATTGAAGGGAGCACTTCTGGTGGTCGGGGCGCTGAACATCTCGAAATACATCCTTCCTTACCTATTCCGTGCCGTGGCCAAGGCGCCCGAGCTGGTGCTGGTGAGCGCCCTCGCGTGGTGCTTCTTCCTGGCCGGTGTCGCGCAGGCGATAGGCCTGTCGCGCGAGATGGGTGCGCTCATCGCGGGGGTCAGCCTCTCGACCTTTCCTTACAACCTCGACGTCATGGCGAAAGCGGTGAGCATCCGCGACTTCTTCGTTACCCTGTTCTTCGTCGCTCTCGGCATGCAGATCCCGGTACCCAGCCTCGAGGATCACTCCGCCCTGGCACATTTCGCGGGACTCCTCGGGCTCGCGCTCGCCGCCTCAGCTTTCGTGATCGTGAGCCGCCTTTCGGTCGTGCCCATCCTGTACGGTCTTCGCCTGGGCCACCGCGCCAGCCTGATCCCGGCGATCAACCTCGCCCAGGTGAGCGAGTTCTCGATCGTGATCGCGTCGCTCGGCTTGACGACGCAGCCACATTCCCAGATCACGACAGATGTCGTGACGGTTGTGATCATCACGTTCGCGCTGACCGCGGTGATTTCGACGTACATGATCAACGCGAGCCATGCCGTCCAGAAGGTGCTCAGCCGCGTGCTCAAGGTTCTTCACATCAGGGACCTCGACTCGGCGACGGATGCCGAGCCGAAGCCCGAGCGCCGTCAAGAGACTTTCGTCTTCCTTGGATTCTTCCGAGATGCGAGCTCGATCCTCCACGAGTTCGAACACGGACAGGACGCTACCGCCGACCAGGAGTTCCTGAGCAAGATCCTCGTCATCGACTTCAACCCCAGCGTGATGAGAGAGCTTCGCAATCGAAAGATCAGCTGTATCTATGGAGACATCGCGCATGCGGACACTCTCCGTCACGCGGGCATCGAAGAAGCGGAGCTCGTGATTTCCAGCATCACCGACGACATCCTGCGAGGGACCAACAACCTGCGGATGCTCAAGAACGTGAGAGCCGCTTGCCCGAAGGCGCGTGTGATGCTCACAACCGAGCACATACCGCAAGCGCTCAGCTTCTATGCGGCGGGTGCCGACCTCGTGTACCTGCCGCGGCTTCATTCAGCTCCCCAGATCGCCGCCATGCTGAAGCAGGGCCTCGAAGGAGGTTTCGAAAAGATCCGCGCCACGGAGCTGGAGCACCTGCAGCAACGACGCGAAGTCCTCTCATAACGGCCGGCCGGTATGACACGGATCCTCGCCATTGCCGATGAGGTGGACGAAGGCCTGTA
>JBDUAO010000158.1:0-5082 GCA_040004595.1 Candidatus Dormiibacterota bacterium
AGGTTGGGGCCACGATCATCCATCGCGTCCTCACGCGGCTCTTCACCGACCGCGGTGTGAAGCTGGAGCGCACCTACCAGCTCAACTTCGGCGGCAACACCGACTTTCTGAACATGCTCGAGCGCGACCGGCTGATGTCCAAGAAGATCTCCAAGACTCGCTCGGTCACGTCGCAGATGGACTACGACATCGGCGCCGACAACGTCCACATCGGTCCCTCCGACTATGTGCCGTGGCTGCACGATCGCAAGTGGGCTTACATCCGGGTGGAGGGGCGTGGCTTCGGCGACGTGCCGTTGAACGTCGAGCTCAAGCTCGAGGTCCACGATTCGCCCAACTCGGCCGGCATCGTGATCGACGCCGTTCGCTGCTGCAAGCTGGCGCTCGACCGCGGGATTTCCGGCGCGCTCGAAGGCCCGAGCTCGTACTTCATGAAGTCGCCTCCTGTGCAGTACAAGGACAACGAAGCCAAGCGCCTAGTGGAGGAGTTCATCGATGGTGGTAAGGCCGGAGCCAACGGTCGCGTCCGCCGCGTCACCCGGGCGAAACCGGCGACTACCGCTGCTGGCCGCTAGCTACCGGGCGGGGGGCCGTTTGGTGCGGGCGTTTCCGCCGGGCCTTAGGCACGCCTTCGCAGGCCCTGGAGGGAGCGCCTGGTTCTGGCTTAACGCGCGCCAGCGCCATGCGGCGCTTGACAACTACGCCGCCGCCCTCGATCTCGACCGATCGGATCCCGAAGTCGGGCGCGTCGCCCGGCGGGCGTTTCAGAACTATGGGCGGATGCTCCTGGACTTCCTGCTGATGGGCAGCCTGACCAAGGAGGAGCTTATAGAGCGCACCGACGTCGATGGGCTCGAGCATCTGGACGAGGCGCTTGAGCGTGGCCGGGGTGTCCTCATCGCGTTGCCTCACATGGGGTCATGGGACAACACAGGCTCGTATGGGGGCGCGCGTGGCTATCCCATCACGGCCGTGACCGGTCGTTTTCCCGGCTCGCTGAACGACGCGGTCGTGCAAACGCGCCAGCGGTACGGCCTCGAGGTGTTGCTGGTCGGTCGACCCGCGGTGCGGGAGATCATTCAGGCGCTTCGCGCCAACAGGCTGGTAGGTCTGGTATGTGACCAAGAGGAGGGTCCCGGTGTCAATGTCAGCTTCTTCGGGCGGGGCGCGGTCGTCCCAGGCGGCCCGGCGGCGTTGGCGCTCAAGACGGGTGCCGCGCTTGTGCCCGGATACCAGTACATGACCCCTGGCGGTCGTCACCATATCCATCTCGAGGAGGCCCTCAGCTGGTCGCGGGATGAGACCAAGGAGGGCCTTATGCAGCGGATCGTGCACCGATTCGAGGCCTTCATTCGAGAGCGTCCAGACCAGTGGTACGCCTTCCGGCCCATCTTCAAGAACGAGGGATGAGTGTGGCGCTACCGAGGCTTCAAGGCGGTGCAGTCGATAGTGGAACGACTGCCGCGAGCGTGGGCTTATGCGCTCGCAGTCTTCGCCGCTCGGTTCGCTTTCTGGTTCTCACCGCTGGCGCGGCCGCGGCTTCAGTTCAACCTGAGGGTCGCGCGACCAGATCTGAGCGAGCGCGAGCTCAGGCACACAACCTGGCTCAATTTCCGCAACCACGCGAAGGCGTACGCCGACCTGATGATGTTGCCGCGGACTCGCGTGTCGGCGCTACGACCGCTGCTGCGGGTGACCGGCATGGAGAATCTCGAAGCCGCTCGAGCTCTCGGCAAAGGCGTGATGGCCGTCTCCTGTCACATGGGTTCGTACGAGATCGTCGCGGCGATCTGGGCCGCCACGCTGTCGCCAGTCAGCTTCTTCGCCGAGGAGCTCGAGCCCAGAGCCCTGTTCGAGTGGTATCGGGACACACGCGCGCGCCTTGGGATCAGTGTCCTGACCCTGACAGTGAGCGGCATTCGGAAGGTCACTCAGGCTTTGCACGAGAAGGAGATGGTGATCACCGCCATCGACAGAGACATTATTGGCAGCGGTCACTCCATGCTGTTCTTCGGCCGCCCCGCGCCGATTCCTCTGGGAACGGCGGCGATCGCGCTGAGGTCAGGGACGCCTTTGCTGCCGGTATGCGTCTACCGGCTGCCGGACGACAGCTTCATTGCAGAAGCTGCGCCGCACATCATCGCGGAGAGCAGCGGCGATCGGAAGGCAGACGAGATACGCGTCACCCAGCAGCTCCTGAGCCACATCGAGGGTTTCATTCGAAGGCACCCGGAGCAATGGCACGTTCCGCATCGCATCTGGGCCGGATCGCCCTAGTGGACGCGAGATGAGAATCGGTCTCGTTTCACCGTATGACTTCGCTACAGCCGGCGGGGTCAACGACCACGTTCGCCATCTGGCCAGGCAGCTGCGTCGGCTGGGCCATGAGGCCCGAATCTTTGCGCCGTCGAGTCGAGCCGACGTGGACTTCGATACCGCGCGCTTCTATCGCATCGGCAGCCCGATTGCCATCCCGGTTAACGATTCCGTGGCTCGCATCACTCTGAGCTTCCACCTCGCCGACCAGGTGGCGGCGATCGTCGAGAAGGAGCGTTTCGACGTCCTCCACTTCCACGAACCGCTGATGCCGGCGCTGCCGATGACGATGCTGAAAATGTCGCGGACCACCAACGTCGGCACGTTCCACGCCTTCGCACGGTCGAACATCGGTTACTACTACGGTCGGCGGTGGCTCGAGCCGTACCTCGCCTACCTGCACAGCGGCATCGCCGTCAGCGAGCCAGCTCGTAACTTCCTGCACCAATACTTTCCGGACTTTCCGGTGCGCGTCATTCCTAACGGCATCGACGTCAACGCGTTCAAACCTGGGTTGACGCCCATCCGCCACTTGAGGGACGACCACGTCAATATCCTTTTTGTCGGCCGGCTCGAAAAGCGCAAGGGCCTCGGAGATCTCCTGCGGGCGTATGAGTTCATGCAGTCACGTGTGCCGAAAAGCCGTCTGATCGTGGTCGGCGACGGTCCTCTTCGCGGCCAGGTTGAGTCGTATATCTCCAGACACCGGCTGCCGAACGTCGTCATGGCGGGGTACGTGCCCGACACGGTGCTGCCGCGCTATTACTGCAGCGCCGACATCTTCTGCGCGCCGGCCACCGGCGCGGAGAGCTTCGGAATCGTGCTCCTGGAAGCGCTGGCGTCGGGCCTTCCTGTCGTTGCGACCGAGGTCGAAGGCTACATGTCAGTACTGGAGCCCGGGCGCGACAGCCTGACGGTGCAGCCGAAAGGCTGGGCTGAGCTGGGATCGGCGCTGATCATCCTCGCCCGCGACGCTGAGTTGCGCCGCCGTATGGGGGCGTACGGTCGCGAAAAGGCAGGCCGGTTTGGCTGGGATGTGGTCGCAGCCGAGATCCTCGAGGTCTACGAAGAAGCGCGGGAGGCGCGAGCTGCCTCTGCTACACGCGAGGCGCAGGTTGTGCAAGTCGAGGAGCTGAATGTTCACGACGCGGTTTGAGGCCTGGGTCCGCCGGCAGGCGGAGAAGTTGATGACGGCCATCGGGCGGATTCCGATCACGCCCAACCAGATCACCGTGATCGGAGTGGCGCTTACCTTCGTCGCCGCCATCCTGGTGGCGAATGGCTACCTGCGATTGGCCGGAATCGTTCTCATAGTGGGCGGAACTTTCGACATTCTCGACGGCGCGCTGGCGCGCTCCACAGGCCGTTCTTATCCCTACGGAGCTTTCCTCGACTCGACTCTCGATCGGTACTCCGAGGCAGCGATCTATATCGGTCTCGCCGTGTACTTCGCGGGCACTGCCGGCCCCTACCAGCGCTGGCTCCTCTTTGGTACCGCCGCCGCGCTGGCCGGCTCTTTCTTGGTCAGCTACGTGCGAGCTCGCGCCCAGAGCCTTGGCTTCGTGTGCGATTCGGGCCTGTTCGCAAGGCCTGAGCGGGTCGTGGTCACCGTGATCGGCCTCATCTTCGGCGGCGTGGTTCTTTACGGGGTCGTGGCGCTGCTCGCGATGCTCACCAACTTCACCGCGCTGCAGCGGATCCGCGAGGTGTGGCTTCAGGGTCGAGCCCAGCGGCTTGCAATCGAGCGCGAGGCCGCGGCTGCTCCCAAGAGGGGCAATACAGTTACTCCGTGACCGATTTGAGGGGGGACATCGCCCCCCTTCCGTTTTCGGAGATGGTGGGCAATGTCCAGGCCCTCGACCAGCTGCGCTCGCAGCTGACCTCCGGACGCCTTGCCCACGCATATCTTTTCGTCGGCGAGGCCGGCCTTGGCAAGGCGACTGCGGCCAGGCTGCTTGCGGGCGCGCTTCTGCCTGAAGCCTCGCTGCACCGGCACCCCGACTACTGGGAGGACGACCGGATCAAGCCTCTCTCGATCAACGAGATCCGGCTCCTGCCCGACAAGGCGCCGGAATTTCACGAGTTGTCGCTGCAGTCTTTCCTCAACCTCAAGCCCGCGGTCGGAGCGCGTCGGATTGCCCTGATTGCCAATGTCGGTCGCCTTCGTGACCAGGATCAGGGCGTCCTGCTCAAGACCCTCGAGGAGCCGCACGCGAATCGGGTCATAGTTCTCACCAGCCCCAGCCTCAACCCGTTCGTCGTCCTCCCCACTGTGGTCTCTCGGTGTCAGCGGGTGTTCTTTCACCCGGTTCCCGCGGCCGACATCGAGAAGCTTCTCCGCGGCAAAGGGCTCGACCCGGAGCGTGCCCAGCTGGTGGCGAACCTTGCCCGCGGGCGCCCGGGTTGGGCGCTGCGCGTCGCGGGCGACGACAGCGTGGTCCACCTCCATCGCGAATGGACCAGGCGGTTGGAAGAGGTGTTCGGCGCCACGGCGGACGTACCGCTTCAGGTGGCGGCGGAGCTGGACGGAAGCCAGATGGCGTGGCGGCGCAGCGAGGGGGACCACGAGGATCCGGCGCTATTCGCGATCGCCACCTGGCAGATCGAGCTCCGACGCCGGATGCTCGGAAGCCGCGGGGCTGAGCAGGGTCGGTGGGCGAGGCTGGTCGAGCTGTCTTACGACACGCTGGGCTACCTGGAGCAGAACGTCAGCCCGCGCCTGGCGATCGAGACATTCCTACTCGAGGCCAGGCGGGTGTGAGCGCC
>JBDUAO010000054.1:0-17100 GCA_040004595.1 Candidatus Dormiibacterota bacterium
GCCCAGGAGAACGCCGGGATCCGGCCGTCGGTTCCCTAGCGTCCCGCATCTTTGGTCGGCCGGCAATGAGGCTGACCCCAACACCGCAGGGCGGAAGGCCGGTGAAACGCCGATCCTCTGCCTTGCGGTCACCTTCTTCTCAACAAACTCCCAGGAGATCCGCAGCGACCCCACATGGTAGGTTCCAATGCTTCCTATATATGAGAAAGCCCAGCACAAGGGCCAATAGATGAGAACGCGGATCCTGGTGGGGATCGCGGTCGTCGTGGCCGTGGTCACACTCGCCGGCGGCGCCGGCTACGTCTACTACTTCTCCGGACTGCGGTCGGCGCCGGCGCAGCTCGGCCTCAGCGCGACGCCAGCCGCACCCACGGGCCCGAGCGCGACGCCGACGGCGCCCGCCTCGTTGACGGGGAGCTGGACCGTCACGACCGGCTCAGTCGTCGGCTACCGCATCAAAGAGCTCTTCGCCGGCCAAGCGTCCAAACACGAGGCGGTGGCTCGGACGTCGACGGTGAGCGGCGGCCTGACCGGGAGCGGCGATTCAAGCGGTTACCAGGTAAGCTCGCTCATATTCACCGCCGACCTGACGAGACTCCATAGTGTCGACTCGGTCGCTGGGCGCGACGTCACCCAGCGCGACGGCGTCGTGAGCCGCCAGCTCGACATTCAGCAGTTTCCGAATGCGAGGTTCACGGCCACGTCGGCGTCGGTCCCTGGTGCGATCACCAGCCGGCCGGTTGACGTGACAGTCATGGGCAGGCTGACGATCCATGGGGTCACCAAGGACGTCAGCATCAAAGCGAAGGCCCAGCTCGCCGGCGACAAGGCGGAGATCGCCGGGAGCACCTCGATCGTCATGACCGACTACGGGGTGTCGCCGCCACAGGTGCCCTTCGTCACGGTGGATTCGACACTCCTGCTCGAGTTCGACATCTTCCTGACGAGGTCCGCCGCCTAGCGCGTCGTATGTAGGTGGATGAGCACCACCTCCCAGTCGGGGACGTTCCAGGGCGCCGGGGCTGCGTATGGATTCCTGGGAGTGGGCCAACCGGCGTAATCCAGGGTCGAATACTCGTACCAGGCCACGCCCTCCGTGACCGGGATGACCGGAACATCCTCCAGCATGATCGCCTCGAGCTGGCTGATGAGGTCATGCTGCTTGGCCGAGTCCGTTGTGGCCCCGAACTGATCGAGCAGAGTGTCCGCCGCAGGGTTGCTATACCGGCCGTAGTCGCCCGCCGCTGTGGCTCCGAGCGGGGCCGTGGTGGCGCTGTCCAGCGTATTGCGAAGCTCCTGGTAGGGGGTCGGCCCCGGCGGGGTGTTCAGCGAACCATATGCGAGATCGAAGTCGCCCGTGAGGAGCTTATCGAAATACGCGCTGCTGACGAGGTTCTGAGCCTTCAGCTCGATGCCGACCTGCTTCAAGTCTTCCTGGATCAGGCGCACCGATGCGACCCAGTCCGCATATCCGCCAATGTTGATGATCGAGAACGAAAGCTTCTTGCCTGAGGAGTCCTGGTAGATCCCAGAGCTGCCCTTCGTGTAACCGGCTTTCTGCAACAGGCCTGCGGCCTTTCCAGGATCGAACCTGTAGCTGTACTTCGCCGCCTGCCCTTTGTCGATCCAGCTGTCGAACGTCGGCGAGATGACGCCCGTCTGGTTGCCGGCGGGCTCGTATCCATACTCACCTTTCTCGGAGACCCTGGCGCGGTCGATCGCGTATGCGAACGCCTGACGCACTAGTTTGTTGCTGAAGGGCGACCTCTGAACGTTGAACCAGACATTTATGTTGTCGATCGGGGGGAACCAATACTTGTTGTGGGATGCGTCCTTCGCCACGTAATAAGTGTCGATGTTGGGGATGAACTGGCCGCCCCATTGCGCCTCGCCTAGACCCAAAGAAAGGTTGGCGGCATCGTTATCGACAAATGCCGGGTAGTTCACGGTGTCGATATATGGCAACCCTTTCTGCCAGTACGCCGAGTTCCGGCTGAACTTGATGCTCTGGGGGGTGCACTTGCTCATCGTGAAAGGCCCTGTACCCACTGGAGCTTTGATCACCTGCGTCCCGGGGTTCGCGTAGCCAGACCAGATGTGCTGCGGGATTATCGCGGTCTGGCTGGCGATCTCGTAAAAGCTCGGGACCGCAGGCTTTTTGAAGGCCATCACCACCTTGTCAGCACCTTGCTGCTTGACGCTCGATAGCACCAGCCAGTCCGATTGCACATCAAGCTCCGGGTGCTGGTACAAAAGGTTGAACGTGAACACGACGTCCTCAGCTGTGAAGGCCTGCCCGTCACTCCACTGGACCCCAGGGCGAATGGTGAATGTGAGAGTCGTTGCGTCGCCACTCCACGAGTAATCGCTGGCGAGCCATGGGGTCTTGGCGTCGTTGAGCAGGTTGTCGTAAACCAACGGCTCGTAAACAATGCCGAACGACTGGCCGCTCATCGGCGACGTGTAGGGGTTGAAATCGCATGGCCAAACTGCGATGGATTCGTTGGCGATAGTTAGGGTGCCGCCAGTCTTTGGCTTGGGCGCGGGGCTCGGACCAGCTGTCGAGCATCCAATACCGAGTTCAAGCACCAGGGCCAGCAGCGCCCACCAGCTGACGAGTGGACCAATCCGTTTCAAGCGCACCAGGGCATCTTGGCAGCCACGTCAGCTGGAGTTGCCCGCGCGAGGGAAACGAGACCCAATCCAGCCTGCCGACTGCTTGACCCAGGTGAGCGTCCGTCAGCTGTAGCTGGGCGGTGTTTGGAAGATCTGAACGAGAAAGTTCATGGCATTTGAGAACGCGCACAGGTGTTCACGACCGGATACGCCGCAGCAACTTACTCAGGCGTTGCAGCTCCGTCCGGGGTGCCCCGCAGCCGGGCCATCACCGCGGCCGTCGCGGAGCCGACGAGGGTTGGGGCGATCTTGCCGGCGATGCTGGTCCAGGCATTGCCCCCACCGCCATCCGCGTCCTTGTTGGTGATCGTCACCTTGATCGGCAGCTTCTTCTTCAATCTGGAGGTCATCTCTTCGGGCAGATCTCGCACGGTATCGAAAAGGACTCGGTGCAACCGCCTGGCGACGGTCTTGTGCCGACGGCGTCTGTAGACGATCACTCCGACGACCACAGCAGCCACCCCAAGTGCGACCCCGGCAGCGACGCGTCCATACAGGCGCGCACCCTTCGCGGCACGGCTCTCGAGGACCCCAAGGGTCTTATCGAGCTCGCCGCGCGTGTCCTTTATCTCCTGGTCGATTTCAGCTGACGAAGCGCCCATGCCTTGTTCTCCTTGAGGCTTTCGATGGTCCGGCTCGGCATCCGTAAGCTGAGCCGAGATTTGCCAAAAAGCCCCAGCCCGACGGCTGTCAGCGCGTACGCGCCGGCCCAAACCAGGGCTGCCTGCCAGTGCCACGGCACCAGGGCAACCACAAGCACTGGGACTGCGACGAGCAACGCAAGAATCCCCAGCAGCCCGGCCGCCGCGATGCACGCCACGGCGATGAGGTTGACTATCGCGATCTCTTTGAGCTCCTGTTTCGCCAACGCGATCTCCAGACTGACCAGGCGCTGCACCCGCTGCATCGCCTCGGCGGCAAGCTCGCGCGACGAGGCGCGAGCGCCGGTGTCCGGTTGTCCGTTCATGGTCGACTGCATCGCTTGGTTACAACAAGACAACGCTCAAAGCTCGGCGGCGACCCGGATGGACTCTTGATCAGCCCGGAAGCCCCTTGGTGGCGACTTGGTAGATGACCGCCACGTCCGCAACAATCATCACCACAGCGGCCGCCCAGCCGATCAATTTGGTGGTGATCCCGTTGACGAAGTCGCCCATTAACTTGCGACTCGATGTGAGAATCAGCAGAAGGACGACCAGCACCGGGGCGATCAGCCCGTCGAGTACTTGCGAATAGAAAAGCGCCTTGATCGGGTTCACCGACGAGACCGCGAGCTCCATTGCGATAAGAAACGCAATGCCGATCACAACATAGAACTGGGGAGCGTTCTTGGCATGCCTTCCCAGGCCGCGCCTCCAGCCCGCCAGGCCGGCAACTCCGAAGGCCGCGGATGCCGCGAGCACCGGGATCGCCAGGAGCCCGGCGCCGATGACGCCCACCGCGAACAGCACGGTCGCGTACTTTCCCGCGAACGGTTCGAGGGCGCGCGCCGCATCAGCCGCAGTCTTGATTGTGGTGTGGTGTGAATAGAGGACGGCACCAGTTGCGACCAGGATCGAAAAGGCGGTCAGGTTCGACCAGACCATGCCTGCGGTGATGTCGACATTACGGCGGCCTATGCCCTGCACTCCGCGCCGTTCCTCGATCTCGCCACTCGCCTGCCAGAAGAACAGGTACGGCGTGATCGTCGTGCCGAGGAGCCCGACAGCTCCGAGAAGATAGTCGGGACTGAACGAGATCTGCGGCACCACCGTGCTGCGCAATACGGCGCCCCAATCAGGCCGCGACAGAAAGGCGGCGAGGATGTAGGTCGCGAAGACCGCGACCAGCCAGAGCAGGTATTTGCTGAGGACTCTGTAGTCGGTGAAGATCGTGACGATGGCCATCACGGCTGCGAGCGGAACGACCCAGTAGATGAACTTGACGCCCGTGAGCAGCTCGAACGCCGCTCCCATCGCCAGAAGGTCGGCGCCCATGGTGATGACGTTCGCGATCACCATCAACAACACGGCCGGGGTGGCAACGCGGGTGCCGAACGTCGTTCTCAGCAGCGTGGCGAGATCCGTCTTCGTGACGTTGGCGACCTTCGCGGACATCTGCTGAATGACGATGAGCATCGGGGTCGATAGCAACAGCAGCCAGTTCTGCGCATAACCGACGCTGGCTCCCACTATCGAATAGGTGGCGATGCCGGCGGGATCGTTGTCTGCGCCGCCCGTGATCAGCCCCGGACCGGCCGCGCGCAACTTCTCGCGCCACGAGAGCGGCTGCTTGGTCAGGTCCCGCGCATTCGCCGGGCGCGCTTTCCAACTGGCCCGCGATTGCAGCTCAGACATCAGGGCGCCTTCGCAGCCGGGGTCGGTGGGGTGGCTACCGTCCAGCGGCTGCGAGTGTCCTCCGCGAGCATCTCACGAACCTTGAAAGCCTCGGTCTCGTCCACACGGACGACGAGAACAGCCTCACCGTCGGCGAAGGCCTTCTCGACCCTCCTCACGAAGTCCTCGGGCACCAGACGACGAGGCTTGGCCGCCAGCTCGGAGCCCAGGACCTCCAGCGCTTTGGCCTTCAGCCGTCGGATGCCGACCAGGTAGGCACGAGCTAGCTCGGCCACCTCGCGGTTGCGAAAGCCCGCGATGAGGGTCTGCTCGAGGATGCCCACCTTTTCCGTGCGCTTCAGAAGCTTCAACCGCTTGGGGTCGACCGCGTCGATGCCGTGGCCCACAAAAGCCCCAGCCCCCTTCAGCAGCTCATCTCTGTCCTCGGTCGGCAGGGTGCCGGCCAGACGCAGAACCCCTTGCCTGATCGAAACCTTCAGATCGTCGCCGTAGATGGGATGCGGCTCATCCGCACCCGCCAGGACGGCATTCCACCAGGCGTCGATCGCGACGGCGTCCGGCGTCTTCTCCCCGTTCATATTCCTTTCTTTCCTTGGGCGCGTGGTGATTGAAAGCTGGGAAGGTGGTGGAGCGCCCGGCCCTTGCAGGCCAGGCACCCCAACTCAACAACGCCACCCGGCTGTTGGCTACTCGACGTTTATAAAATCGAAATGAGGCCGTGGCCGCAACGCGTAGCTCCGGGTACTTCTGCGTTTTAAACTGGATGGGGGCATACGGCATGGATAGTTTTGCGGGCGGGGGGATGGTCGAAATCGAGGCTTTGCCTGGTACCGGCGGTCACGTCTACGCCGACAAGCAGCTTGTCGTCTCGCGGACCACGATGCCAGATGGGCTCAGCTTCTCCGGGGAGATCGATACCTCGAACTCACACGCCATCGGCGCGGTGATCGCGTCAGCCCAGGTGCCGGACCGCGACGTCCACGTCGACGTGGCAGGCCTTCAGTTCTGCGACATCAGCGGCATCAGGGCTTTCGTGGCGGCCGCCGAGGCCATGCCCAATGGGCGCCGGCTTCTCCTTCATGGGATGCCTGTCCAGCTCGAAACCGTCATCAAGGTGGTGGGGTGGAACCGGATACCCGCTTTGGTGGTGTGCAAGTGCGACTCGGATTGATATGAGCATGAAATTCACGCAGCCGGTCGACGAGTTTCGCCACGAGGCCCTGCTGTACGCCGGCATGGCCGATTTCCTCGCGGGAACCGTGCCGTTCATCCGCGGTGGCGTCGAGGCCGGCGAGCCAGTCCTGGTGGTCGAGAGCGCCGCCAAGATCGCGCGGCTTCGAGCGGAGCTTGGATCTGACGCAATGTCGGTGGTCTTCGCAGACATGGCTGACGTCGGCGGCAACCCCGCCAGAATCATTCCGGCTTGGCGTGAATTCGTCAACACTCATAGCGCGGCGGGGCGCCGGTTGAGAGGCATCGGCGAGCCGATCTGGAACGGGCGCAATTCCATCGAGCTCATCGAGTGCCAGCGCCATGAGTCGCTGCTCAATACGGCGTTTGCCACCGGAGATCCGTGGTGGTTGCTCTGCCCGTACGACACCGAGGCGATGGAGCCGGCGGTGATCGACGAGGCGCGGCGCAGCCATCCATACCTGACAGACGGCACCACGTTCCGCAGGAGCGACGACTATCGCGGTCTTGACGCTTGCGGGGCTCCCTTTGATGTTCCGCTGCCTGAGCCAGGCTCGGCCGTCCACCAACTAGCGTTCGGGGTGTCCAACCTTGTCGAAGTGCGGGGCATGGTGGGTAGGTTCGCGTCGGATGCTGGCCTGACCCCGTCTGGCGCCGCCAACCTCGTGCTCGCAGTCAACGAAGTCGCCACCAACAGCGTCACCCACGGCGGCGGCAAGGGGACGTTCCGCATATGGCGAGAGTCCGGGGCGCTTTCGTGCGAAGTCCGCGACCAGGGACAGATAACCAATCCGTTGGTCGACAGGGAGCTGGTGGCGCCCGGTTCAACCGGTTCACGGGGATTGTGGCTCGCGAACCAGCTGTGCGATCTCGTGCAGATAAGGACGTTGCCCGGCGGCAGCGCCGTGCGCCTGCACATGTGGCTCAAGGCCACCCCACAGAACGGTGAAGCCCACAACCACGGGATCGACTCGATCATCACATAGCGCCAAGCAATTGCCGCGGCCGCGTATGCTGCCGCGATGGTAGTTCGGAGCGAGCTGGGCGGGCTCTCAGACGCCGAAGCCAGGCGCATCCTCAACGGGCTGCCTCGTGCCGGGGGCTACGAGATCGTGGTCAAGCCGCTGCGCTATCGCACCCGGCCGCACCTCGCGGCCCGGTGCGAGTTCGAGGAGCACCGGATCGTGCTCCAGGTGCCGGTGCCGTTCAGGACTTTCAAGGAGCCCGTGATCTTCGCCGCGAGGCGGATACAAGGCCCCCGGTTGCGATTCGCATGGGCCTCCGAAACGATCTTGTTCAGGCGCCGCCGGGAGATCCTGCGGTTCCTCTACTGCCATGAATGGATGCACTGGTACCTGTACGAGGTGCTGCGCAAACGATCCTCGGCCGAGACTGCCTGCGACAGATTTGCATTGAGAAACTTCCGGCGCCCCCAGGTGACGAGGGCTGACGCGGACCTGGCACTCGCCAGGCGGCGTCCGTCAGCCGCCGGCGCGGACGGGCGCCGGCGAAGCGCTCGCCGATGATGCGGGAACCGACTGAATCCCTCTCACCGTGCTGGCGTGGCAGGGTTGGCCGGGTCCCCGGCCATGACTTTGTCTTATCGACTCCGAACGCAGCCAGGAGAAACCGGATCGTAATTGATCCCATCCCGGGAGGAGGAGCGGGCGCGCGCGAAGCGCCCGCCGATGAGGGGAACCGAATGGTTCCCTCTCATCCGTTACATCGCGTACTCCACGTCGGTCAGGGTGACCCGCTTATGCGTGACCAGGCGCCCCGCCGCCCTTGAGTTATAGGTGCCTGAAGTCGGTGCGACGTCCGAGTAGTCGGCTCCCACCGCGATGGTCACGTACTCCATGCCACCCCGGCTCGCGTGGGTGGGATCGAACGTCCACGCGACGGCGTCTCCGCTTCCATCGTCGACCGGCAGGACGACCTCCACCCAGGCATGGGTTCCACCCTGGCCGACAAGGTGCCCCGAAACATAGCGGGCAGGCAGCTCGGCAGAGCGGCAAACCGCGAGCATGATATGGGCGTAGTCCTGGCACACGCCAAAGCCCTGGGCGAGCGCGCGGGCGGCGGTGGTGCGCACCCCGGTGATGCCGGCCTTGTAGGTCATCGATTGGTAGACCCAGTCATTGATCTTGTCGGCAAGGGCAAGGCCCCATTCGGCCGACTCCGCAAGGTCGTCTGCGGCTCTGTCGATGCGCGCATCGGCGGTAGTCAGAGGAGTGGGTTCGAGGAGGTAGGCGGCCGACTGCCAGCCGGACGCCAACCGGGTGGGTTCGTCGGCGTTGCGCTCGACTGAAATCTCGGCGAGAAACTCAATCGCCGAGCTCACGCGCGGGGCGAAAGCATTGACGATCACGTTGCCAAAGCGATCCTGGCCGTTCTCGAAGCGCACCCCGTCAAGGCCGGTCGTCGAAATCCTGTGACGAAGCCGCCGCTGGCCGCCAAAGCGTTCCGGCGGGATGACCACAAGCCGGTGGCTGAGGTCGCGAATTGGCGCCGGGTACTCGTAGCGGAAGCTCTGGGTGATCTCGTACGAGGCGCGGCGGGCGGAGGACCAGTCGATGGGGGCGCCGGGCATCGGGATCATGCCGCCCCCTCGGCCCTGTCGGCCCAGACGGTCATCGACTTGAATGCAGCAGGTCCAAAGGTGGTCAGCATGGCCACGTCAAGGGCGTCGCGACCCCGCCCGATGAGCACCCGTCCGACACGTCGAGCGTTGTTGCGCGGATCGAAGGTCCACCACCGATCGCCGAGGTAGACCTCCATCCAAGCCGCGAAGTCCATCGGATTGGCGTCGACCGGGACGTAAAGGTCGGGAAGGTAGCCGAACACGTAACGTGCCGGGATGTTCATCGCCCGGCAGAAGGAGATCGCGAGGTGGGCGAAGTCGCGGCAGACGCCGATCCGGCTGTTGTAGACGTCGACCGAGGTGGTCAGGGGATTGCTCGTCCCGTACTTGAACTTGATGTTGTCGTGACACCAGTCACAGATCGCCTGCACTCGGGCGCCGCCTGGGGGCGTATTGCCGAACAGCTCCCAGGCGGCTTTCATCAGCTCGTCCGAGAGGCAGTAACGGCTGGGCAGGGTGAAATGCAAAAGCTGACCTGGCAGCTCCTCCACCGCCAGCTGTTCCGCCGCGAGGGCGTCGGGGTCTGGCTCGTCCGGCACTGCACAGATCGCGTCGTAGCGCAGTAGAAGGGGTCCCGGCGACATCACAAACCGTTTTACCGGGTTGCCGTAGATGTCCGCGTACTCGTCGACCGGCAAAGGCGGTGTCGTCGACCACGTCTCGCTCACGAGCTTGTGACTGGAATCCGAGCGCGGCCGGACCTGGACGGTCACCGGGGTCGGGGCGCTCACGTCGTATATGAACTCGCAGCCAACCCGCAAGTTGATCGTGTTCCCTGACATCCGTGCGCCGACACTATAGCGGTGCCCCCCAGCGAATCCTTAGGTGCCAACTACCAGTCCAACGGGTTCTTCGACGAAATGCTTGCGCCTTCTGGCAAACCAAGGCCGGGCTACCGCGTGCTCTGGGAGCAGTTGAACCGCCTCGGGGCCGAGGAGCTGTCCCGCCGCCACGACCTGGCCATGCAGATGTTCAGGAATCACGGCATCACGTTCGCGGTCTACCCGGACGCCCAAGGGACCGAGAAGGTCTTTCCATTCGACATCATCCCCAGGGTCATCCCCGCTCAGACCTGGCAGCGCCTGGAGGCCGGGCTGAAGCAACGGCTGGCGGCCCTGAACCTGTTCCTCGACGACGTCTACGGCCGCAAGCTGATCCTTCGTCAGGGCGCGGTGCCGCCGGAGACGGTGCTCTCGAGCCCGCAGTACCTGCGGGAGGTCGAGGGTCTGCAGGTTCCGCACGGGATCCACTGCCATATCGCCGGCATCGACCTGGTGCGTGACGGGAAGGGCGACTTCTTCGTGCTGGAGGACAACCTGCGCACGCCTTCCGGCGTCTCCTACGTGCTCGCCAACCGCCATGTCATGAAGCGCGTCCTGCCCGACCTCTTTGCCGGGTACCCGGTACGGCCCGTCGAGGGCTATGTCCACGAGCTGTTGCGTCACCTGCGATGGCTGGCCCCTGACGGTGTGGATGACCCCACCGTTGTGCTGCTCACACCCGGCATCAACAATTCCGCCTACTACGAGCACCTGTACCTCGCCAAGCAGATGGGCATCGAGCTGGTCGAGGGCACCGACCTGGTGGTCGACCAGGACCACGTGTTCATGCGCACCACTCGCGGGCTCAAGCCAGTGCACGTGATCTATCGGCGCATCGATGACGACTGGCTCGACCCGATCTTCGGACGCCAGGAGTCGCTGGTGGGCGTCGCGGGCCTTGTCAGCGCATACCGAGCGGGCAACGTGGCGATCGCCAACGCATTGGGCAACGGCGTTGCGGACGACAAAGCCGTATATGCGCTGGTGCCGAAGATCATCAAGTACTACCTGGGCGAGGAGCCGATCCTCCCGAACGTGCACACATACCTGTGCGCCGTGGATGAGGACCGGCGCTTCGTCCTCGAACACCTCGAGGAGCTGGTCGTCAAGACAGTCGACTCGTCGGGCGGGTACGGCATGCTCATCGGCTCGGAATCAACCAGGGAGCAACGCGAAGAGTTCCGCCAGCGCATCGAGGCCCGCCCACGCCGGTTCATCGCCCAGCCGATACTCGCCCTGTCGGTGCAACCGGTCTTCGATCACGGCCGACTGCGGCGCGCCCACCAGGACCTGCGACCCTTCGTGCTCACCGGCCCTGACATTCATGTGAATCCCGGCGGCTTGACACGTGTCGCGCTGAAAGCCGGGTCGCTCATCGTCAACAGCTCGCAGGGCGGTGGCAGCCGCGACACGTGGGTCATGGCCGAAGACGACGGTGACCCCGATGCTTAGTCGGGCTGCGACGTCGCTCACCTTGCTCGGCAGGCACCTGGAGCGCGCGGACCATCTCGCGCGAATCCTCGGGGTGCACGTGTCCCTTTCACTTGACCGCACAGATGAGCCTGGGCCTGAGTTCTGGACTCGGTTCATGGAGCTGGCCGGGTGGCCGGGCAGCGATACGACGCAGCGTGACCAGGCTATCGAGGTAGTCATCACGGGGACGATGGGGCCCTCTGTCAGGGCGAGCGTGGACGCCGCGCGCCTGGCGGCACAGGCCGTTCGGCCTTCTCTGCCCAGCGAGCTCTATGAGCAGGTGAACGCGCTGCACTGGCGCGTCCAGAAGGCCACATGGCAGCCCGACCTCTATCCGTTTCTCACCGACGTGCAGCTCACGATTCGATTGGTGGACGGACTCCTCATGGACACGATGCAGCACGACGAGGCGCGCGACTTCGTCCGTCTTGGGAAGTTTCTAGAGCGCACCGCCAACGTCACCGCCATCGTCACGCGAAAGTCTGCCGAGCTCGCTGACGCTCCAGAGGACGCCCTCGAATGGTCTGCCGTCCTCAAGTCGTGCTTTGCGTTCGAGTCTTACCAGTCGCGGTACTCCGGCGGCGTGACCCCGGACAGTGTGATCGAATGCTTGCTGCTCGACCAGACGTTGCCGCGATCCGCCCGATTTTCGGCACAGGTGGCACTGGACTCGGTGTCGAGAATCGACGGTCCCAGCCGCCGCTCAAAGCCGAGACGCCTCCTTTCGAAGTTGCACGGGATGTTCGTGGAGACGACTGCGGCTGCTGTCGCCGAGCAGCCACGCGAGTTCGAGGCGGAATGCCGGGGCATGCTTCGCCAGCTCGAGCTCGCGATGCGCGAGGCCTACTTCCACCCGAGCAAGGTGCCGGCAAACGTGATGGGCGACGAAGGAAGGGCCATGCCCCAGCAGCAGCAATGAAGCTCGAGATTGTTCACAGGACTCGGTACAGGTACTCCGGTCCGATCGCAGAGACCGTAATGGAGGTGCGGTTGCGCCCCATGGATGGCAATGGACAGCGCTGCGTGGAGTTCGACCTGGACGTCAGCTCAGGTATCAAACCGCTCACGTATCGGGATGGCTATGGCAACCACGTGCACTACTTCAATCTCGTCCGGCCGCACACGCGGCTCATCGTGACCAGCCGATCTGTTGTCGAGACGGGTCTTGGGCCTGACCAAGATGCCGGCGAGGAGCTGGTGCATGACTTCCTCCGCTTCCGCTCGCCGGTCAAGGATGTGACCGGAGTGCGCGAGCTGGCTGCCCGCCACCCGATCGCCGATCCGCACTCCGCTTCTGAGGTGGAGAAGGCGCTTGACGAGCTGACCCTGACCATCAGCCGTGAGTTCACTTACGACCGCGCCGTCACCGACGTGTACAGCGCAGTCGACGAGGTGCTCGAGCTGCGAGCCGGCGTGTGCCAGGACTTCGCCCACCTGTTCATCGCCGCGGCCCGAGCCATGGGTGTGCCTGCACGCTATGTCAGCGGGTACATCCATGTGCCCGGCGTAGGAGGCGCCTCAAGCGCATCGCACGCCTGGGCCGAAGGCTGGGTGCCGCGCCGAGGATGGGTGGGTTTCGACGCCACCCACCCGGTTCGCACATCGGAGAATCACGTGCGCGTGGCAGTGGGGAGGGATTATTCCGACGCGGCGCCGACTCGTGGCATATATGTGGGTTCGGCGACCGGGTCGATGGACGTCGGCGTCAGAACTCGGCCGATCGAGTGACCTAGAAGCGCTTGCCTCGTACATGCTCGATCGAGAACGTAGCCGTGTCCGCGATGAGCATCACCGCCATCACCCCCGCCTCGACAGGATCGCTGACGACGAGGTCCGCCGCGTCCGGCACCGAGCCCGCCATGTTCGTGCACAGCACAATGATCCCGGCCTCCCTGATCTCGCGCACCGCCTTGCTGATGTCGCCGCCCATCAGCGCTCCGGCGAGGACGAGAGCTCGTGCGCGATGCAGCCGGGCAACAGCCCGCACGGCAGCCGCCAGCTGAGCCTCGCCGACCAGCGGAATCGTATCGACGGAGATTCTTTCCCCGCGGATGTTGTGGCGGTCGGCCTCGGAGATGGCGCCTTGCGCCACCATGCCCACCTGCGCCCCGCCACCGATCACGATCACGCGCTTTCCGTAGATGCGCTCGAATGTCGGCACAGTGCTGACCTTGGTGACGCCCTCCAGGCTCTCGAGGTCGGCGATCAGGCGCTGGCTGTCATGTGCACCGGCAACCTCGAGCTGAAGCTCGGCGACGTTCTCCCTGTGTGCGCCGCCGGCGACGTAAGTGACGTTCGCGCCGTGGCGAAAGATCGTCTCCGCCAGGCGGTACAGCACTCCCGGTTCGTCGCGAGCCGCGACGAGAAGGCCAAGGACCTGTGATTCCGCCACGCGCAGAAGATAACCGAGAGTTCGTGCGGCTAGGCTTCGGCTGCATACGTCCAGCGGGGAGCGTCGAGCTCTCTCGAGGCGCCACCAGGCGGACGCAATGTTTGGCGGCACCAACAGCGCCGGGCCGATTTTGTCTGCGGCAACCAGGCTGCGTTCAGCTCGGATGCTCTACGCTTGCCGCGATGTCAAAGTCGCGCACCGCGATCATTGGAATTGCCTCGGGAGGTCGTGCGGCTTAAGCGCGCTCCGCTGATGTCGCAGGACCTCCCGGCCACAAGGCCAGGAGGTTTTTTTATGCCCAGACCCGCCCCACCCAGCCATCGTCCGGTCGCCGCGAGGCGCATCGTGGTGTATGACACCACGCTGCGCGATGGCGCCCAGGGCCCTGCTGTGTCGTTTTCGGCATCGGACAAAGTGCGCATCGCTCGCGCTCTGGACGGGCTGGGCTTCGATTACGTCGAGGGCGGCTTCCCGGGGTCGAACCCGAAGGACGAGGAGCTCTTCGCCAGCCTGTTGGCGCACCCGCTCAAGCGCGCAAGGCTGGCGGCGTTCGGGGCTACCCGCCGGGCCGGCGGCACGTGTGAGGACGATTCCAACCTCAAGGCCCTGACCGAGAGCGGCGCCGACACGTGGACGCTGGTCGGCAAGAGCGACCCGTGGCAGGTGAGCACGGTCCTCGGGACGACGCCGAATGAGAACCTCGCGATGATCAGGGAGTCGGTGGCCTACGGGATCGCGCTGGGCAAAGAGGTCATCTTCGACGCCGAGCACTTCTTCGACGGATTCGCCAGGGACGCCGAGTACGCCATCGAAGCGTGCCTTGAAGCAGCACGGGCCGGCGCGATCTGGGTGGTCCTGTGCGACACCAACGGCGGCAGCCTCCCGGGCGAGATTCGCGCTGGGGTCGAGGCGGTTCGTGCTGGGCTCGGCGAGATCGACCGGCCCGTCGGCGTCGGCATCCATTGTCACAATGACTGCGAGCTAGCCGTCGCCAACACGCTCGAGGGGGTGGCCGCCGGCGCCGACATGGTGCAGGGCACCGTCAACGGCTACGGCGAGAGATGCGGCAACGCAAACCTCGTCTCCGTCGTCGCGAACCTGGTGCTGAAGCTCGGGATGGAAGCGCTCGCGTCGGACTCGTTGGCACGGTCCACCGACCTTTCGCGAACAGTGGCGGAGATCGCAAACCTCGCGTTGCCCTTGCAACAGCCGTATGTCGGTTACGGGGCTTTTGCCCACAAGGGCGGACAGCACGTGGCGGCGGTGCTGAAGCACAAGGATTCCTACCAGCACATCGATCCGAGCCTGGTCGGCAACGAGCCGCACGTGCTGGTTTCGGAGCTTTCAGGCCGGGGCAACATCCTGGCGAAGGCGCGCGAATTTGGGTTGGAGCTCGACCGGGACGATCCTCATACGCGGTGGCTCGTGCAGCACCTCAAGGAGCTCGAGCACCAGGGCTATTCATATGAAGCCGCAGATGCATCCTTCGAGATGCTCATCCGCCGCTTGCAGCCTGGCTACGAGGCGCCATGGAAAGTTGCCGACTTCACGACGATGGTGCGCAAGGACGGCAACGCAGTGCACGCGGAGGCAACCGTGAAAGTCGAGGTCGGCGGCGTTGTGTTTCACACAGCGGCGTCCGGCAATGGACCCGTGAACGCGCTTGATGCCGCGCTGCGCAAGGCATTGAGTCCGCGTTTCCCCAGCCTCAGTGGTGTCGGCCTCCACGACTACAAGGTGCGCATCCTCGATAGCGCCGCGGGCACAGCCGCGACGACGAGGGTGTTGATCGAGTCCGGGCGGGGCCTTCGTCGCTGGACGACCGTGGGGTGCTCCAGCAACATCATCGAAGCCTCGCTGGCGGCGCTGGTCGATTCGTTCGAGTACGCGCAGCTCACGAAGACCAGCCGGAAAACTTGACCGTCGGCCGTGCCGGCAAAGGTCCCGTTCCCCGAGCTGAGGAACCCATACGTGGACGCGCTCTCACACCTCCAGCTTCGCGCCCAGCGGGCCCTGCGAGCCAGAGGATCGGGCGCGCGAGAGAGGATGCTGGCCGAGAGGCGTTTCTGCCGACCGTCAACGGCGTGGCGGCCGGCCTACAGAACACCGGCTAGTGGATGGGCCTCCCTCGTAGCCGACGGCCGGAACACGGCAAGATGCAGAATTGGTCGCTGGCACGCCGCCTGGCGCGAGGGCGTCCGGTCTGGTGGGTACTTCAGCGCTCTCGACAGTCCCTATCGGCAATAACAATGCGAGCCCGAGGAGGCCAACGGTGCGACAGCAATGAGCGAGCCGGCGCCGGGAGAGACGCATACGGCCAATGGCGATTCGGTCGTGATTCTCGACCAGGTGGTCAAGCGGTTCGGTTCCGTGGTGGCAGTCGACCGGCTCAACCTGGAGATTCGCCGCGGTGAGTTCTTCAGCATGCTGGGGCCGTCTGGCTGCGGCAAGACCACCACGCTCCGCTTGATCGGCGGCTTCGAGATGCCGTCCGAGGGAGTGGTCCGGCTCGATGGACAGGACGTGACAGACCTGCCCGCATATAAGCGAGATGTCAACACCGTCTTCCAGTCCTATGGCCTGTTTCCCCACCTGAGCGTTTACGACAACGTCGCTTTCGGGCTCCGCCGGAAGAAGGTGCTCGCCAAAGAGGTCGACAGGCGCGTGGTGGAGGCGCTGGAGCTTGTGAGCCTCGCGGGCTACGGGAAGCGCCGGCGCTCGCAGCTTTCGGGTGGCCAGCAGCAGCGGGTCGCACTGGCTCGCGCGCTGGTCAACCGGCCACAGGTGTTGCTCCTCGATGAGCCGCTTGGCGCTCTCGACCTCAAGCTCCGGAAACAGATGCAGCTGGAGTTGAAGCGCATCCAGAAGGAGGTCGGCATCACGTTTGTGTTCGTGACACACGACCAGGAGGAGGCGATGACGATCTCGGACCGGATCGCTGTCATGAACAACGGGCGCATCGAGCAGCTCGGGCGGCCCGAGGACGTCTACGAGAGGCCATCGACCGTGTTTGTGGCTGAGTTTCTTGGTGCCTCCAACCTCCTGGATGGAACGTACCGCGGAACCAATGGCGGATGGGGTGAGGTCGACCTGGCCAACGGCGTCAAGATCCGAATACCCGTCGAGCGGGACCGTCGAGCGGGCGAATCCGTTCGGGTGGGAGTGCGGCCGGAGAAGATTCAGGTCCTCCCGGTGGGTACTGAGCCAAGCGCTAACCAGAACGTAGTTCCCGCTACCCTACGGAGCGCTGTGTTCGCGGGAGTGAGCTTTCAATACTTCTTCCAGACCAGCGAGGGAAGGGAGATGACAGCTTTCGACCGCAACTCAACCGGGGGCGCTGTCGCAAAACCCGGCGATGCTGTTCGCCTGGCGTGGGCCCCTCAGCACACGTTCGTCATCCCGGTCGGAGAGTCGGAAGACCCCGTCCAGCCGAAGCACACGTTTAGAGGAGAGGAATGAGCACAGAGAAAGAGGTTCCGTTTTATATGGACCCCTCGTACCTGCGCGGATTGACGCAGAAGCGGATCACGAGGCGTTCGGCCCTTCAGGGAGCCGGCGCGGTGAGCATGG
>JBDUAO010000159.1:0-4966 GCA_040004595.1 Candidatus Dormiibacterota bacterium
TCGAACCCTGAACCTTGGGATTAAGAGTCTCTCGACACCGAGTCTCAGGGAGGATCAGGGAGGATCAGGGCGTCTCATTCGAACTTGGATTTATGACGCAACCGTCTCAGGGAGTCTCAGGGAGGATCAGGGAGTCTCCCGGTCAAGGTGTCAAATAAGGTGTTGAGGCTGCTCACTAAGTCTGGTCTCTCTGGCTGACGTTCGACGCCTTAGGACGAGGTGAACTTCAAACAGCATTCTCGTGCGAGCTGCCGTTAGCGGAGGGGTCGCAACCCGGCCATAGTGACTGTGACGAGCCGGCGTACCGCAGCCTCGGATGGCAGGGTACTGGCAGCTGTGAGGGCGTGAAGGCAGTAGCTCGCAAGCTCATCAGCCGCGACATCATTCCGGACATCTCCGGCCGTTGCGCCCTCGATCACCATGTCTCGGATGAGGTCGGTGAGGTGCCGCTGCGCCCGGCCGACGTGTTCGTCTCGATGTAGGAGTGCCCCCAGTTCGCTGGCATGGCGCTTGTGTTGAATGAGCGCGTAAGCCTCGAGCACAGCTTTGAGCCGGTCGGTAGCGTCGCCAGCCTGGTCTCGGAGTGCGGCGAGATGTTCGAGGTGGCCTGCGATGTGACCCTCGTGCCAGGCGACCAGGATCGCTTCGACGTCTGAGTAGTACTTGTACAGCGTCGCGCGTCCGATGCCTGTCTCCTCCGCGATCTGCGACATCGTTACTGCGCGTAGCCCGTGCTCGGTAACCAGCCGAACTGTGGTCTGCAGGATCGCCTCGCGCACCTCGCGGCGGTGGGTCTCGATCGTATCGTTCCAAAGCTTCGGCACGCGCCTAGGATACACGGCGACAGTAGTTAAGACACACTGCCTCCATAGCGACATGGCATCCAGTAAACTCTTCCTCATAAAGCCACCACGCGCCCGGAGGACACATATTTGACTGACCCGAACCCCGATCACAACCCTGACCCCAGAATGCCGATCCGCCGCCGTGATCAACCACCAACTCGACCGCGTTGGGTGAACCTATTCGGGATCGCCGTCGTCGTCCTGGTCCTGGTGTTTCTCGTCTTGCACTTCACTGGCCTCGTGCCGATGCACAGATGACCATGACGCCCGGCCAGCGGAGGTTCGCGCTCACCATGCATGTCGTCTCTTCGGTCGGCTGGTTCGGGGCCGTTGCCGTCTTTCTGGCTCTCTCCATCGCGGGTTTGACCAGCCACGATTCTCAGATGGTGCGTGCCGAGTATCTCGTGATGGAGCTAATAGCCTGGTTCGTGATCGTTCCGCTGTGCGTCGCATCGGTGCTGACCGGAATTGTCTCGTCAGTCGGCACTCCTCTGGGCTTGTTCCGCCACTACTGGGTCCTGATAAAACTCCTCTTGATCATCCCTTCCACCATCGTCTTATTCGTGCACATGGGCCCAATCAGCCTCGTTTCCCACGTTGCGGCCGAAAGGGCGCTGTCCACTGCCGATCTCGGGCTTCAGATCCAGATGGTGGCCGCCGCTGGCGCGGCCCTGCTGGTGTTGCTCGTGGTTACGGCGCTGTCGGTGTACAAACCGCGTGGCTTGACTCAGTACGGTTGGCGCAAGCAGCGCGGGTCAACTAGGGCGTAGGCGGCATTCGTGTGTAGAGCAGGATGCCATCGTCTAATCGCGCGGCGAGCTGCTCGCAAGGTGTATGGCCCTTGACCTGATATATGGAACGCCAGCATCCACGAATGCGGCATCATCATCTTTGAGCCGGTAGTTAGGATCGCAACTATTGCCGCTGACCTTGAACTTGACAGTGGCATAGGTCGGACTGAGTCGGTCTCCTTCAAAACGGTAGGAGACTGCGGCCCCGCCACGCAGTGCGCAGTACCAACTATTACAGCCTGGTAGTAGGCTTGCCTTCGATGAGACTAGGAGCGTCCTGGTTGCTGAGGAGCTTTGGGATGTTCTCCATTCAGCGAGCGCTGCTAGCGCTCTTAATCCCGCTAACGCTCCCGGCGCTGATGTTCATCGGCGCACGTCCAGTTGAAGCCCACTCGACACCAGTTGCCTCTAGGCCGGCGCCTGGCGAGCGGTTGGCGTCCTCGCCCGGCATTGTCACGATCGTGTTCTCAGAGCCGATAAACGCTTCGCTCTCTCATGCCTTCATCCGGGCCCCTGATGGTCAGCGTTTTGTGGGCCATTCGTCCTCGCCGACCGCGATCGATATTCAAGACACTACAAATGCGATAGGCATATATGTCGTCGACTGGACCTCGGTCAGCTCCGTCGACGGGCACGTGCTTCATGGCACATTCGAGTTCGGAGTCGGAGTCAGCCCGGGCGCTCCCGGCGAGCAGAACTTGGCGAGCCCCCAGCCGAACGATCTGTTCATCGCCGGCCTACGGGCGCTTGAATACCTGGCGCTATTCATCGCAATGGGCCTGATCGTGCTGCTCGAGCTGGCTGGGCGGGTTCCCGCAGTCGAGTGGGTGATGACGCACCTGCGAATACGCCTATGGATACCACTTGGCGTGGCTCTTGTGGGAGGGGTCGCCGTGGTCAGCGGTGATGCCGCGAATGCAGCGGGGTCGCTGTCAGTGCCGGCCGTAGTCGCCTACCTTGGCAATGGCCTGCCGGGCTTTGCTCGAACCACGCATCTTATCGCCGAGGCAATCGCGTTGCTTTTCGCTATCGGAGCTTTTGGTCCTCGCGTCGTGATGCCACCACTTGCAATCGCTCTGGTCGCGCTTGCGGCATCGGGGCATGCTGCGGCCTCTCAGCCATGGCTACTGGCGGTCAGCGTCGACAGTCTCCACTTGCTTGCCGCCGGGGTATGGGTGGGGGGAATTTTGGGCCTGGCTACGCTGCGACCGCCCGGGGGCTGGCGGGGCGAGGAGGGGCGCAAGTTGCTGCGCAGGTTCTCTTGGGTCGCGCTTCCTGCCTTCGCGGTGAGTGTCCTCATGGGAGTCGTCCGGGCTACAGAAGAACTCTCGAATGTCAGCGACCTCGTGACCTCCACCTACGGTCGCGTGTTGGACGTCAAGGTTCTGCTTATCGCCGCCATGCTTCCGTTATCGCTAGTCGCGTGGCGGCGCCGGCGGCCGTGGCCCCGAGCCGAGGCTTCGATTGCCGTGATGGTGATTGTCGCGACCGCCCTTCTCTCGTCATTTCCGCTTCCTCCGGCTCGAGCCGCACAAGCCGACGCTGCCACCGGCTCATCCCCGCCAAATGCGGCACTACCCGAGCCGACGGATTTGACAATGGCTGGTCGGACATTGCTTACACTCGTCGGTCTCACCGTCCGGCCGGCAATGCCTGGACCAAACACCCTTTGGCTCTACTTGTCGCCCATATCAGGAGGATCCGCCCGCAACCTCATTGTCACCGCAACCCTGCAGTCCCGACCCCTTCCCCTGAATGTCTGCGGATTTGATTGCAGAAGCACCCAGGCGGAGTTGTGGCGCAGGCGGTGGCGCTGGCGCCACCGCCATCTTCCGGCTCCCTCAGCTGCCGGCGCCAGATGCAAGCGCGCTCCTAGCGGCCGCAAATACGCGCATGCACGGCCTGGGCACTCTTCGCATTGACGAACTGCTTGGACCGGCGGAGGTTCCCCTTAAATCTCAATATCAGATGCAGGCGCCGGACCGAATGCGTCTGAAAGCGAGCAACGGATTCGAGAGCGTCATCGTGGGGACCCGTCAGTTCACCCGAATACCGGGCGCTGCGTCATGGGACACGACGCAAATTTCCCCGCTGCGCCTGCCGTACTTCATCTGGGATTCCCAACTTCCGCTTGCTGCACACATCGTTGGCCGAGCCACAGTGGATGGAATAACCACTCAAGTCGTCGTCTTTTTTGAGAACTCCAGCTCAGGCCCGCTCTGGTTCGAAGTCTGGGTCGGGAGCGACGGCCTTGTGTATCAAACGTCGATGACGGCGGAGGGCCACTACATGGACCATCGCTATTACGACTTCAACATGCCGCTTGACATCCAAGCGCCGCCGATGCCGTAGCACGCGAAGGCTTGGTTCGACAGACTCATTCGCCCATCATGCCGCGCATCATGGCGGGCATCCCATCGCTGACAAATCCGCTTACCTCTTTCGCGTGATCGCGGATCGCGTTCACCAGTTGCGGATCGCTCGAGGTCTCGGTTATGACCACGTCGTTGAGGGTGAGAGTTAGATCTCGTCGGTAGCCGTCCGAGTTGCGAAACAAAGTTGGCAGGCTCGAGCTCATGCACGTGACCTCGGCGTGTTGGTCGAGGTGGGTGTACATGCTGGACACATGAGCTTGTAGCAGCCGGACCAGGTCTGGGGCATCCGATTCAGTAGTGGTGCGCACGCCACCGTCGATCGGCTCAACCATCCGTCGTATCTCGGTGTGACGGTTGAACAGGTTTGTGTAGGCGCTCATGTCGGATTGGGTGGCGCTGCCCATCATTCCCGTCCCCACAATCCCGCCGCCAAAGGCGGACCTTAGGGCGTCTCTCCACAAGTAGCCGCCGGCGACCCCGATACCAAGCAGCGCACTGCCTGCAGCGAATAGTCCGATTGCTGCGCGGCGCGTGATTCTCATCAACGATCGCCGATCGCTACGAGCTTCCATGACCGGTAGACGGCTGTGATGACGACCAGCCCGAGCGCGCCTAACGCCAGCGCCTGGATTGCGACTGGCAAACTTCCGAGCCACACCGACAGATCGGCCGCGAGTCCTGTAGCCCGGTGGTTCCAAGCAGCCAGCCAGCCAGAACGGTAGCTGCTCTGGCCGGTGTAAGCGATGAGGAGGGCCAGGAAAGCTGCCGCGAGCGAGCTCGAGTAGACGAGCGCGCTCATAAGAGTTTGGCGAGCTGGCGCCGAACCGCGCCCTCCGAGATGCGACCGTAACCAAGCAGCTTTTCGCCGGCATATAGTGCGGGCAGCAAGGGTAAGTCGTGACGGCGAACGAGGTTAGCCTCCTGGCTTTGCCAGGCGAGCTCCTCGACCTCAACC
>JBDUAO010000055.1:0-16685 GCA_040004595.1 Candidatus Dormiibacterota bacterium
CTCATACCGTTAGGTTCGCTTTATTACGTCTCGCTCCATCTGCGCCACTGCTCGGGCGACAGTCTCGAAGAGCGGCGACTTCGCCTGGCGCACAGCCCACTCGAGCTGGCGCAAGAGCGAATAGAGGCTCTTCATCGCCTTGATGGCATCGCCGATATCGACGTTGGGTGGCAAAGGGATCTTGTCCAGCTGCTCACCCGTCGCCCATCGGTAAGCGAAATCGATGTAATCGTGCGAGGGCTGCCTGAGGTTGGGCTCGTCGAGGTCGCTCTCCATGTCCGCGAAGCGGAAGTACAGCGATCGAACCAGCCTCGCGGTCTGCGCAATCGCCGGAGTGGGGTAACGCCGCGGTCCCCGTTGCTGCCTGTCTCTGCCCCCCCGCTCACGATCCTCGACGGCCAGCATGATCAGAACAGCGCAGAGCTCTTCGGGTGCGAGCCCCTCGAGCCATCCAAGCCATACCGCCTCGGCGACGAGGATCGTGTTCTCGCCATAGATGCGCGACGCGAAGAGGCCCTTGTCAGTGGGCCGGTCGTGGGACAGGAACCCGGTCTCGGTCAGGATGCGGCAAAGTCGGCGGAGCTTGCGCGCGTACTCGTCCATCTGACCTTTTAGCTCGCGCTCGCCGCCATCCAGCTCCTTCTGCAGCGTGCGGATCTCGGCGTACTTGGTCAGGTAATCGCCAAACCGGGGCGAGTGCACCAGCTTCAATTTGCGCTGCCGATCCAGGAGGCCCTTGGCCTCGACCTCGAGCTTTTGCAAAAGGCGCCCGGACGACCCGGGAGCCCGAGTGTTCCTTCCGCGCCTCCCGTGCCGCTCGGCGCCCGCCTCGCGACGGAGGCGCCGCAGCTCGATCCGAATCGACCGTCGCCTGTCCTCGAGCTTGAAGTACTGCGCGACGTCGTCGATCGACACTTCGCTGTCCTTCCACATCTTGCGAATGTCTTCCAGGCGGGCGCGCACAGTGATGAGCCGCTCTCTCGTCCTCTCCTCCGCCAGGCGCTTCTGGAACTGACCGAACGATCGCTCCATCAGGGCCTCCGCCTGCTGGAGGGTGTAGATGCGCAGCAGGTTGAGGGCCATGTTGTAGCTGGGAAGGAACTTGGACTCGACTACGAGCGTCGCGCCCATGGCGACCTCGTAGATGGTGCCGATCTCCACGTCGGATTCTTTGAGGATCACGCCGTGCCCGATGACGTCGATGCCGCGTCGGCCCGCCCGTCCCATCAGCTGGGTCAGCTCGCCTGTGGTGAGGTTGGAAAAGTTGGTGCCGTCGAACTTGCTGAACGACGAAACCACGACCCCTCGTGCCGGCATGTTGATGCCTAGCGACAGCGTCTCAGTTGCAAACACAACCTTGATGAGGCCCCGCTGGAAGAGCTCCTCGACCATTTCCTTGTGATACGGAAGGAGGCCGGCATGGTGCTCCGCCAACCCTCGGCGCAGAAGCCGGGCGTCGACCATGCGGCGAAACAGCGCCTCCTCGTCGTGGTCGGTGAGGCCCTCCAGGCGCGCAGCGGCGACTTTGTCAATCTCGGCCTTTTCGTCAGCCGTGGTGAGGTCGATATCGTGATAAGAGCAGCGCTGCAGGGCTTCCCGGCAGCCACGGCGCGAGAAGATGAAATAGATCGCGGGCAGCATTTCGCCTCGCTTCAATTCGTCGATCACGTGCAGAAGATCGTTAGAAGGCAGCCTGCTGTAGCCGCCGACGCGGTACGACGCCTCCTCTTCCTCTGCCGCCTTGCTCCACGTGCGCTGTTCGATCGCACCGTCGCCTTTGAAGAGGGGAAGGAACCGGTTGTTGATCGCCAGCCAGAGCTTGAGCTCGACCGGCCGCACATTGTGGAAGACGGTCTCCATGCCGCCGCGGTTCTCCGCCATCCACTCGGCGATCTCTCGGAAGTTGCCGATGGTCGCTGACAAACCGACGAGCTTGATGGTGGTAGGCGCCTGGATCACGATCTCCTCCCAGACCGACCCGCGCGGGAAATCGTCGATGTAGTGAACCTCGTCGAGGACCACATGGGACACCATGTCGAGCCTCTCCAGGTCCTCGTAGATCAGGTTGCGGAGGATCTCGGTGGTCATCACCACCACCGGCGCATCAGGGTTGATCGAGTTCTCTCCGGTAACCAACCCCACAGTGGTCAGGCCGTACTCCCGGACAAAGTCGTGGTACTTCTGATTGCTCAGTGCCTTGAGTGGCGTTGTGTAGATCACCTTCGAGCCCGCACGCAGCGCGCGGAAGATCGCGTACTCCGCCACGACCGTCTTGCCGCTCGAGGTGGGCGCGCTGACCAGGACGCCGCCCGGGCCGCGGTCGAGCTTTTCTATTGCTTCACGTTGAAAATCGTCGAGCTTGAAAGCTAGCGTCGCCTCGAACTCATCGACGAGCGTGTCTTCGTCATTCAGTCCGCCCTGCGCGCGGCCGGCTGTTTTCAAACGCGTATCAACTCGGTGGAGACGTCGGTGATGCGCGCGCCCTCGCTATGCGACTCGACGTAGGAAAGCACTGATGCGAGCACCTTGTCCGCATGCCTGCCGCTTCCGCTGACGGTGGCTACCGCCAGCTCGGCCAGCTGCCAGCGATCGAGCTCGCCAACCTCGGCGGCCGCGACGTGATGCTCCTGTCGTAAGCGTTTGAGGAGGCCGCTCACGACCTGCCGCTTTGATTTCAGCGAGCCACTGTCCGGCAGATGCAAGACGACCCGAAGCAGGCCGACCGTCAAGGGTGAGGACATCCATCGGCTAGATTACGTGGCGTGGAGACCCGAGCAACCGAGCTGCGCGAGCTCAGTCGCCAGCTTGTCAAGGCCTCCTATCTCAAGGGTGATTTCGTTCTCCGCTCCGGGAGGCGCTCGAACCGCTACTTCGACAAGTTCCTGTTCGAGACCGATCCCGCCCTTCTTCGCAACCTGGGCAAGCACCTGGCGCACCTGGTCCCGAAGGAAACGCAACGGCTCGCCGCTCCCGAGTTGGGCGCGGTGCTCCTGGGTGGCGCGGTGTCGATGGAGGCGGGTCTGCCGCTGGTGCTGGTCCGCAAGGAACCGAAGGGATACGGCACCGCGAAGCAGATCGAGGGTCGCTTCGAGCCAGGCGACAGGGTCACCGTGATCGAAGATGTCGTGACCACGGGCGGCGATTCGCTTCGGTCGGCACAGGTGCTGCGCGACGCGGGGGTCGTGGTGATTCACCTCGTGGTCGTGCTCGACCGCGGCGAGGGGGGAGAGGACAACATCCAGGCAGCGGGCATCCCATACTCGCCGCTGTTCCGAATCGCAGACTTGGAACTTGACTAGGAGCGTGGCCGGTAGGCCTGGCTCCGCCAGGCCGCGGGGGGTGGGCCAGTGGAGGGAACCGATGGTTCCATTCCATCCTCTTGACTGAGCTTGTCGTCGCCGGAGGAACCGTCGGTACACCCGATGGTCCGCGGCAGGTCGACGTGCACATCTCCGGTGGCGTCATCGTAGCGCTGGAGGAGCACGAAACCAGGCACCCCGCCAGAGCGCGGGTGGTTGACGCGGGCGGGATGTATGTGATGCCCGGTGGCATCGACGTCCACGTCCACGGGCGCGATCCAGGCTTCCCGGAAAAAGAGGATTTCGGCACCCTGACGCTGGCGGCCGCCTCGGGTGGTGTCACCACTGTTATCGACATGCCCAACACGATCCCCGGCGTCGATTCTGGCGGCGTACTGGAATCGAAGGCGGCACTGGCTCGCAGCAAAGCGCGCGTCGATTTCGGGTTGTGGGCGCTGATTCGATCGACCTCAACGGCGGATCAGCTGGAAGAGTTGGCGCGGGCCGGCGCCATCGGTTTCAAGGCCTACCTTGGCTATGCCTTCAGTCTCAGCCGAAAGCAGGTTTTGTATGTGCCCGACGCGGCCGATCCCGACCTGGAGGCGCCGCCCGATTACGGCACTCTCCTTCGCCTGGCGCCCGTGATTGCAGCGCTGGGCTTGCCGCTGGTGATCCACGCAGAGGACCCCGGCATCCTGTCCGCTTTCAGGCGGCCGCTGGAGTCGTACGCAGACGTGCTCGCCTCGCGCCCACCCGAGGCCGAGGCGGTCGCCATTGCGGCAGCGACCGCGATCACCGACTCGTTCGGGGCTCATTTACATATAGCGCACCTCTCGAGCGCGCTGGGCCTCAGAACTGCAGAGGCGGCGATGCGTGCCGGATCGCGGCTGAGCCTCGAGACGTGTCCGCAGTATCTGTGGCGGTCAGACGCCGATTTTGCAAAGTTGGGCACCTTGATGAAGATGTACCCGCCCGTCAGAACGTCGGCCGATCGGCAAGCCCTGATCGATGGGGTCGACAGGGGCGTCATCGCAATGGTGGCCACCGACCACGCGCCACACACAGATGCCGAGAAGGCGCGGCCGCTGGCCGATGCACCCGCTGGCAGCCCGGGTGTCCAGACGCTCTACCTCAGCTGTCTCGAGCTGGCCAAACGGTTGGGAGATGTGTGGAAGGCGCCGAAGTGGGTGTGCGAGGCGCCCGCGGTGTTGATCGGCCTCCATGAGAGCAAGGGAAGGATCGCACCGGGTTTCGACGCCGATCTCGTGATCGTCGATCCACGCCAGGGCACCGTTTTCAAGCCGGCGCTGATGAAGTCCAAGCAGAAACACGGCGTGCTGGAGGGCCTGGAATCCAGCTTCTCGATCGTCGAGGTTTATGTGCGCGGGCGATCTGTCATGCGCAAGGGACGAGCGGTGGGCGAGCCCATAGGCCGTATGGTGAAACCGTCGTGGAGGCCGAATAGCCTCTAGGCTCGCGCGCCGGCTCCTCTGAAGATCGGGTTCTGGGCGAGCTCGCGCTCCAGGCTGGTGGCCGGCCCGTGTCCCGGGTACAGTGCGGTCGCCGGCGGCAGGCGCAGGAGCTTGGTGCCGATGCTCATCATCTGGCGGCGCAGATCCGTCTCCGGCGTTTGCTTGCCGATGCCTCCGGCGAGGATCGTGTCCCCCACGAACGCGTGGTTGGCGACGACGTAGCACACGCTCCCCGGCGTGTGGCCAGGGGTATGGATGACCGAAAGCTTGAATTCGCCGAACTCGAGCTCGTCACCGTCTAAGAGGTACCTGTCGGCCGATCGCAGGAACTGCTTGGCGTCGGCGGAATGGAGGGCGGTCAGGCCGCCAGTCAGCGCCTTCAAGTCATCCTTGCCGGCGACGTGGCCGGGGTGGCAATGGGTGGCGACTATGTAACGAACCTTGAAGCCCTTGAGCTGGTCGACGAGCTTGTCGACAGGCAGCCCGGGATCGATGACGATCGCTTCTTTGGTCGTCGAGTCGGCCACGACGTACGCGTTGACCTCGCGGTCCAGCTTGACCTTGACGATACCCAGCTTCATGCCATCTGGAAATCTACGACAAGTGAAGAGGTCACCATTGGGGTCGTGGACCAGCGCATTGCGGTCGTAGTCTTCGGGAGCGCACTGCTCCTGGTTTGCCTGTTTTGGACCTACGGATACATCAGGCGCCGCGCCAAGAGGCGCTAACCCAGGACGGCTGCTACTGAGGCGTGTCGCCTTGAATCTTGATTCTGAGCGCGTCCAGGTAATCGAACTTGTCGAGGGCCGGCTTGGCCCGCGCTCGGTCCGGATACTTGGCCGTTTGAATCGCCTCGAGCATCAGGGCGATCTCGTCCTCGGTGAACTGGAGGGTTCTGTAGACAACCTCCTTCACCTTCCCGGGGCGGTCGACGGCCTCCCTGATCACATCGTCCGTGTCGCTGACGACCTGCGGACGAGTCGGTCTGAACAGCTCTTCGGAGCCGCCGAGCGAGGCGCGCTTGAAGGTGGTCACAGCCTGTGATTCTCCATCACTTTGGCGGCGAGCGCACGGTATGCCCTCGCCCCGTCTGAGTCTTTCGCGTATTGAAGGATCGACTGGCCCGCGAGCGGAGTTTCAGCAAACCGGATCGAAGCCGTGACGCCGAAGTCGTAAACCTTGTCGCCGTACTTTTCTCTGACCGCGGCTAGAACCTCCTGCGAGTGAAGCGCGCGCTGCTTGTAAAGAGTGGGCAGGATGCCTGTGAGCTCGAGCCGAGGATTCAACCTTCGCTTGACCCGCTCCATTGTGATGAGCAGCTCCTGCATGCCCTTGAGGGCTAGAAACTCTGCCTGCAGCGGAACCAGGACCTCATCGGCAGCGACCAGGGCGTTGATCACGATCAGGTCCAGCGAGGGAGGGCAGTCGATGATGATGAAGTCGTATCGCTTCTGCGCCGCCTCGAGCTTGTCGCGCAGGATGCTCTCGCGCCCGATCTCGTTGATCATCTGGTTCTCGGCGCCCGCCAGCTCGACGTCGGCGGGGATGTAGTGGACGCCCATCTGCGGGGCCTCCTGCACGACGTCTGTGACAGTGGTTTCGGGATTCACGAGCAGGTCGTAAATCGTCTTCTCGATGTTGGCCGGCGGCTTCATATACAGGGTGAGGTGGCCCTGCGCATCGAGATCGATGAGCAGGATCCGCTGCCCCAACTCCGCCAGGGCGGCGCCGAGGTTCACGGCGGTGGTGGTCTTGCCCACCCCCCCTTTTTGCATCGCTACGGCGATCGTTCGGGCCAAGAGTGATGCGAGTTTACCCCAAGGGCCTGCCCATCGCCCCGTTTGGCCCCCAAAACGGGGGTCTACCGCCGGCCGTGCTTCTACAATTGGCCGCGGTGCACGGGACCCCCTCGATCGTAACGACGCGTGGCCGGTTTCCTGCTGGGCCCCCCAACCCTGGGTTGCGGGGTCTGACGTGATTATTGATATCGCGGTAGCGCTTTTGTTGATCATCGCCCTGGTCATCGGCTACCAGCGCGGCGTGATCCAACCCCTGATGGCGGAGATCTTCTTCTTCGGCACGCTGCTGGTGGTCTTTCGCTTCCACGACCAGTACACGGGCGAGATGGAGAAGATCGCGCACCTGACCCCCGTGCTCAGCATCTTCCTCGCGATCATCCTGGCGATTGTGATGGGCGCGATCGGTGGGGCGATCGGTGGTGCGTTTCACCGCCTCGAGTCGATCCGCGGGATCGACGGCCTCCTCGGCATCTTCGTCCATGTCGCAGTGACCCTGGTCGTCGTGTATCTCGCCATCTCAGCGCTGGTCGTCCTGGACAACGCTTTCGAGCCGACGATACGAAACGCGTCCCTCACCCTGGCGCAGGTCAACAAGCTCGAGTCCTGGGTCGAGTCCAATCCGATCACGGCGGCGATGGTCTCCAAGCAAGACCTCGCTGCATTGAAGAATGCCGCCGGCGGAGCGTCGGGCGCGAAGATCGATAACGTCCAGGGCATCCACCAGCTGCAACAGATCTACACGGGCTTCCTGCAGCCCCAGCTTCACGGTTCGAGGAGCGTGCCTATCATCCTGAGCATCGGCAGCCACCTGCCGTTCATCGGCCACGTCGGGCCCAGCGACCTGCACCCCGCCCCGAGCCCGCTGCCATCGCCGAGCCCCAGCCCGACCACCACGCCGAAGCACTCGCCGACGCCGAAAGTGACACCAAAACCGACCCCCAAGAAGTCTCCCTGAGAGAGTAGGCATGCTCGATCTGGCTCTCACCCCGGACCAGGAACAGCTCGTCGATACCGTTCGCGACTTCTGCGCGCGGGAACTTGCGCCCAGCATCGGTGCCAACGACAGGGCCGGCCACCACGACCCAGAGATCTTCGCCAAGCTCGCGTCGATTGGACTGCCAGGCGTTTGCTTTCCACAACGCTATGGAGGACATGGCCTCGACTACCTGTCGCTCGGCCTCGTCTGTGAAGAGCTCGAGTACGTAGACACGGTGTTCCGCACCGTTCTATCTGTTCACGTCGGCCTCGTGGGGATGGGCCTCTATACGTGGGGAACCGAGGACCAGAAGCAGCGATGGCTCGCGCCGATGGCTCGCGGCGAGAAGCTGGCCTGCTACGGGCTCACCGAGCCGGATGCCGGGTCTGATGTCGCGTCGATGCAGTCGACTGCGCGCCGGAACGGTGACAACTACATCCTCAATGGACAGAAAGTCTGGGTCTCAGACGCGGACACCGCGGACTTCCTCCTTGTGTTCGCGAAGACCGACCCCAAGGCCGGATCTCGCGGAGTCTCAGCGTTCATGCTCGACCGCGCCGCCTGCGGTAAGTCGCTGAGGACCGAGCCGATCGAGGGGCGGTTGGGCATACGGGCCGGCGATGTGGGATCCATCTTCATGTCCGATGTCGAGGTGGGCGAAGCGGATCGGATCGGGGATGAAGGCGACGGCTTCAAGATCGCGATGAGCTGCCTCGACAACGGCCGTTACACGGTGGCGGCCGGCGCGACCGGCACCGTGCGTGCAAGCCTCGATGCGTCGGTGAAATATGCACGCGAGCGGAAGACGTTCGGTCAAGAGATCGGGCGCTATCAGCTCGTCCAGCAGATGATCGCCCACATGTCAAGGGACTACGAGATCTGCCGGCTCCTGTATTTCAAGGTCGCGTGGATGAAGAACAAGGGTGTGCGCCACACGCGCAATGTTTCGATGGCCAAGCAGTACGCCACCGATGCGGCATTCAACGCGGCGAACGACGCCATCGAGGTGCACGGCGCCTACGGTTATTCCTCGGAATACCCAGTTGAGCGTTTCATGCGAAATGCTCGCGCGCCGATCATCTACGAGGGCACCCGAGAGGTGCATACGATCCTCCAGGGCGAGTATGCCCTGGGTTATCGCGAGGACCGCCCGGTCAAGAAGTCCCTCCCGCCGTACCAGCCAGATTGATCCAAATCGCGGCCGCCGAGAGTGGTGTGGTGACTGCTGTCAACTCGGTGAGACGCAACCTGAGCCACATCGACTTCGTGGTCCTGTCCCTGTACTGGGTCGCGATCGGCTACCTGTGGACGAGCCTCGGCGGCCTGATCCTGCCAGACATGGTGATCCAGTTCGTAGGCAGGGAGCACGAGGGCTTTGCCCTTGGCGTGCTCGAGGCTGTGGGATCGCTGATGGCTGTCGTCTGGCAGCCGATCGCCGGCGCCCTTTCCGACCGCACGAGAACTCGCTTTGGCCGGCGGCGCCCGTACATCGTTGTCGGCACGATCGGCGACGTTCTTTTCCTCATCGGCCTTGCGCTGTCAGGCACGTTTGGCCTGGTGCTGATCTTCTACTTCCTGCTGCAGGCCGCCTCGAATACCGCCCAGGGGCCCTACCAGGGCCTGATGCCGGATGTTGTGCCGGATAACCAGCGCGGAACGGCGTCGGGTTATTTTGGCGTCGCCAACGTCGTCGGGCTCTTTGCCGGCGCCATCGGATCGGGTTGGATTCTGGCGCACGCAGGCCGCACGGCGGCACTGCTCAGCATCTGCGTGCTGCTGGTCCTCACCATGCTGGCCACGGTCATGTTCATCCCTGACCGCGCCACGCGGACGTCCAGCCAGTTCAAGAACGTGAGGGAAGCGCTCGCGACGACCTTCGCTCGACCGCTGCGCTACCCGAGCTTTCTCTGGCTCATGGCATCACGACTTCTGATCCTTATGGGGCTCGTTGGCGTCCAGAGCTTCGTGTTCTTCTACTTCAACAACGTTTTCTTCAACCACGACCGCATGGATACCATCACCGCCAGCTACACGCTGCTCGGCCTGGTGATATTCGCGGCGTTCGTCGTCTCCTGGCCTGCAGCCCGCGCGTCGGATCGATTCGGCAGGCGCCCTTTCATACTTATCGGCGGCCTGATGGGGGCTGCCGGGGTGCTCATGCTTGTGTTCAGCCACTACCAGCTGGTGCCGGCGCAGCTCCTGGATCCAATGGCGCGCATGCTGAGGGTCCCACCGCTCGCGGCGCAGGCCACGCTCGTCGGAGTGTTTATTGGTATCGGCTACGGAGTCTTCTTCTCGGTCGACTGGGCTTTCATCCAAGACGTCATTCCATCTCAGGAGGCAGGGTTGTTCATGGGTTTCAGCAACATAGCGACGGCCGGGTCCGGCATCATCGCCCGCTTCATCGGCGGTTTTCTTCTGGATCCTTTCAACCACGGACCAAAGCTGCTTGGCTTGCCCGGCGGCTTTCCTGTCATCTTCTCGATATTCAGTGCATCGCTGCTTATAGGAGCGTTACTGATCTTGAAGGTGCCTGAGGTCAGGAAGCGATGAACCTGGATGGCTTGAAGCCATGGGGCGGGCTCGCGGGAGCTGCCTTTGACTCTGCCGACATGGTTGTCGCAGGCATTCCCTACGACGGCTCGGCGGTCTACCGAAAAGGGGCGGCCCTGGCCCCCGAGCGCATCCGGTCGCTGTCAGCCGCGATGCCCCCCGTGACCGAGGACGGCCAGGTGCTCCAGGGGCTGCGGGTGCACGATATGGGCGACCTCGACGCAGGTGTAGACATCAGCGAGAGCTGGATGCGAGTGGCCGAGCGCTTGGCAGCTGTGCCGCTCAGCTCGCTCCTGACAGTCCTCGGCGGTGACCACTGCACGGCTATCGCCACGATCGCCGCGCAGGCTCGCCGGCACCCCGACATGCAGATCCTGTGGGTTGACGCTCACCCGGACCTGTGTGATTTCTCGCGCGGAGGGCGCTGGACCTGCGGCTGTGCGATGAGGCGCGCGCTCGAGGTGTCGGCCATCGACCCCGCCAGGGTTGTCATTGCCGGCGGGCGCGACTACGACCCCGAGGAGGTCGAGTTCATTCGGGCAACCGGCATCCTACTGGTCTCAGCGCGAGAGCTGGCGGCCAATCCGGCAGCTGCGGCCCAGGCGATCGGCGACCGGCTGGCGGGCAAGAAGGTGCACGTCTCGTTTGACATCGATGTCCTCGACCCGGCCTTCGCCCCTGGCACCGAGATCCCGTCCGCCGGCGGAATGTCCACGCGCCAGGCGCTGGACCTGTTGACAGCCGTCGTTTCACGCTCCAGCCCCGTCGGCTTCGACATCGTCGAGGTGTCGCCGCCGTTCGACAATGGGGAGATCACGAGCTTCGCCGCGCTGAAGCTCATCTTCGAGTTCTGGGGAATGTCCTGGAATGGAAAGCGCTGACGTTGTAATCGTCGGGGGCGGCATCAGCGGGTGCGCGCTCGCCTATCAACTGGCGAAGCGCAAGGTCGACGTCGTGCTCCTGGAACGGGAGACCTTGGGTTCGCAATCGACCGGAAAGTGCGCAGGGGGCGTGCGCCAGCAGTTCTCGACCGAAGACAACGTGAGGGTGATGCGCCTGTCGGTCAAGTTGCTCGAGTCGTTCGAGCAGGAGACCGGGCACCCGGCGGACTTCCGCCAGATCGGCTATCTCTTCGTCTTCACGCAGCCTCAGCAGGTCGAGGATTTCCGCCGAAACATGGAGATGTGGCATCGCGTCGGTCTCACGGAGGCGCGGTGGGTGGATGCCGCTGAGGCGGCGAAGATGGTGCCGGTGCTCAATGTCGAAGACGTACTGGGCTGCACTTTCTGCCCCACCGACGGCATCGCAAGCCCGGCCGACGTCACCACTGGCTACGCGGCGGCCGCCCGGCGCCTCGGCGCCCGATTGAAGGAGGGCGTCGAGGTCACCGCCATCGACATCGCCTCCGGACGTGTGCAGGGTGTCCGCACTTCGGCCGGCGACATTGCGACCCGCCTGGTGATCAACTGCGCGGGGCCGTGGGCGGCGTCGATCGGCCGCCTGGCCGGGCTCGAGATCCCGGTGTTTCCCTACCGGCGGCATATCGCGGTTACTGGCACATTTCCGGCGGTTTCGCGCACCATGCCAATGACAGTCGATTTCCACACGTCGCTGTACTTCCATCCCGAAGGCGATGGCGTCCTGATCGGTATGAGCGACAGATCCGAGCCGCCGGCCTTCGTGACCGACGTCAACTGGGAATTTCTGGAGACGATGTTCGAGCAGGCGGCGCGCCGGGCGCCGGCCCTGGCAGGAGCCGGGGTCAAGACGGCGTGGGCAGGCCTCTACGAGTCCACCCCAGACCACCAGGCGATCCTGGGCCCGATCGCCGAGGTCGAAGGCTTCTGGTGCGCCGCCGGCTTCAGCGGGCACGGCTTCATGCAGGCTCCGGCCGCTGCGCTGCTTCTCACGCAGCTCCTGCTCGACAAGAAATCCGAGATCGACATCTCGTCGTTCGCCTTCGAACGCTTTGCGCGCGGTTCGCTGGTGACGGAGCGAAACATCATCTAGCGTCCCAGCTCGCGAGGTTGAATTTGGACCTCGCGACGATCGAGGAGTACGGTGCGGCGATGGTCATCGAGTCCGGGACGTGGCACCACGGTTTGATGGCGCGGTGGTGGGCGGAGTTCGTTGCCGCCGAGCCCGAGGAGCTGGCCTATTTCCGCGCTGCAATCCGCAAGTTTGGTGAGCCGGCGCTCGATCTTGGGTGCGGCGCCGGACGGATCCTCATTCCGATTCTGGCCGGCGGCTTCGATGTGGACGGCTCCGATGTCTCGGCGGACATGGTCGCCGAGGCACGCGCGCTTGCAGTGAAGAATGGCCATTCGCCGGGGCTGACGGTCGAGCCCATGCATGAGCTTGATCTCCCGCGCAGGTACCGGACCATATACATGTGTGGAGCATTCGGGATTGGGAGTCGGCGTGATCAAGATCTCGAGGCGTTGCGGCGTGCTTACCGCCATCTCGAGCCTGAAGGCGCGTTGCTGATCGCCAACCATTGGTTCCCTTACGGTGAGGCCGACGAGAAGCGGTGGTCTCGATGGCTCCCAGGGCATCGAGCTGATCTACCACGTGAGTGGCCGACTGAAGGCGAGCGCCGCACCACATCCGACGGTGACGAGATCGAGATGTTTTTTCGAATGGGAGACCTCAATCCGCTTCAGCAGCTGACGAGGTTACAAATGCGCGCCCGTCTGTGGCACGAGGGCCAGATCGTCAAAGAGGAGGCGCACGACCTCCACGAGAACCTGTACTTTGCCCAGGAGATCCTCCTGATGCTCGACGACGCAGGTTTTAAGGACGTCGTGATTGAAGGGGGCTACACCGGGCAGCCCGCCACGCCGGACGATGGCATGGTCGTCTTCGTGGCCAGGCGCCCCGCTTAGCGTTTCGCCAGCAGCACGACAGTGATCAGGATCACGCCGCCGAGCAGCAGCGCGCCAGCGCAGCCCAGCTGAACAATCGTGAAAACGATGCCCCCCGTCGAGCCGTACGTCGGCGCGATCTCGGCGCGGCGCCTGCGCGTTCGGATCGCCGCCATGATGCCCCCGACGCCGAGCAGAGCGGCCAGGACCCCCAAGCCGATAACGGCCGCGCTCTGGCCACTCACCTAACCCCAGTATGCCCTCGGTTACGATCTGACCCGTGGCGAGGGTTCTTCTATTGGGCTCGACCGGCTTTTTTGGACGTGGCGTCGCGCATAAGCTGATCGATGCCGGCCACCAGTTGAGGGTCCTCGTGCGGGATCCGATGAAGGCGGCCGGCTTCAAGATTCGCGGCGCCCAGGTGGTGGTGGGCGACGCGCTCAATCCCGCTGCCCTGGCGCAATCGTCCCAAGGCGTGGAGCACGTGATCAGCCTGGTGGCGGTTCGCCGCAACCGCCCGCAGTCCTTCCTGGAGGTCAACGTCGACGGTCCGCGGATCATGGCCGAGGCGGCGAAAGCCGCGGGCGTCAGGTCCGTCCTCCTGGTGAGTGCGATCGGCGCCCGCCTCGATCCGCATTACAAGTACCTCACGTCGCGCTGGATGGGTGAGCAGGAGCTTGCGAAGTCGGGCGTGGCGGGCACCATCCTGCGTTTCTCCGCAGTGCTCGCCGAGGAAGGTGGCTTCGTCGAGGCATTCGAGCAGCAAACGAGCTTTGGGCCGGTGATCGTCATCCCGGGAAACGGCCAGGCCAGGTTCCAGCCGATCCTCCGCGAAGACGCGGCCCGCTGTGTCGTCGAGGCCATCAGCAAGCCGGAGCTTCTCAGCACGATCGTTGAGCTTGGCGGGCCAGAGGTGGTGACCTTCGAATCGATGCTCGATTGGTTCATCCAGGCCCGCGGGATCAAGAAGCCCAAATTGAAGCTCCCGACCACGCTGCTCATCCCCGGCGCAATGGCGATGGAGGCGATGCTCGCCAACCCGATCGTGACCCCCGACGAGATCAACACGCTCCAGCTCGACAACATCGCGGACGGCATTGACTCCGTCAGCGCGCGCTTCGGCTGGCGTCCAACCCGGCCGAGCCAGTGGGCCCAGGAGAACTGGAAGAAGAAGACCCGCGTTCGCTGACGGTTCGCGCGTTCTTCGGGTTGCCGGTGCCCGAGCCGCAACGCGAAGAGTTGGCGCCTTTCCTCAAGGCATGTGCGCAAGCCGCGCCGGAATTTCGATGGACGCCGAACGACAACCTCCACGTGACTGTTCGGTTCATCGGCAGCGTCGACAGGTCGCTGGTCGAAGCGGTCGCGGACGCTCTCGCCGGTCGACCACTTTCGGCGTTCGAAATGCAGCTAGGCGAGGTCGGCACATTCAGGCGCGGTCGTGCCGCGCGAGTTGTGTGGCTTGGTCTGCGGGGCGGTTTGAGGGGAGCTGCAGCTCTTGCGTCCCAAGTTCAGGAGGAGTGCCTGAAAGCGGGCCTACCCGCTGAGTCGCGGCCATACCTGGCCCACCTCACGCTTGCGAGAGCGCGGGCGCGTGATGGTGCGAGATTGCCGGAGCTGCCCGCTATGCCACGCCTTCAGCCCTGGTGGGCTGATCGCCTGGTCCTCTACTCGAGTCGCCTGGCCAGGACTGGCGCTGTCTATGAAGCGATGAGGGCGCTAACGCTCGACTAGTCCAGCCTGAGCGCACTCGAGGTCTTGATCCGGAGTACCGCCGCTGACGCCGACGGCGCCGATCGTCTTTCCGTCCTCGGCGATGAGCGCGGATCCCAGTCCCGGTATCAGCGGTACGCGAACCAGCCGGTCGGCCGCGCTGAAGAAGCCCGGCCGGTCCTGAGCCATCTTGGCCAACGCTTCTCCGTCGCGACCAAACATCGCCGCCCCAACCGCTTTGGCCTCCGCCAGTTGAGGTGACAGTGGTATTGCGCCGTCCATCCGGCTCAGGGCGATGAGATGGCCGCCCTCGTCAACGATGGCCACGGTCACCTTGATTCCGAGCTGCTTGGCTTTCGCATGGGCTTTCTCGATGACATCGTGGGCTTTGGTGAGACGTACCGGCATGACTTAGGCTCTAGTCTCGCATGGAGCTGAACGGACGAGTCGCTCTCGTCACTGGTGGTGGCACTGGGATCGGGCGGGCCGTTTGCCTGCGCCTGGCGAGGGCCGGAGCCAAAGCCGTGGTCGTCAACTACTCGCGGTCCGACAAGGAGGCACGAACAACGGCCGCCGAGATCATCGGTCTCGGTCCCGACGCGATGGCCCACAAAGCCGACATCTCCGATGAACACGAGGTCAAGGCGATGATCGCCGCCGTAAAGGATCGCTACGGCCGCCTCGATGTTTTGATCAACAACGCAGGCACCACCCGATTCATAGCCCACGCCGATCTTGATGCGCTCACGGATGAGGTGTGGGACGAGATCTTCAAGGTGAACGTGAAGGGGACCTTCTATTGTTGCCGTGCGGCCGCGTCGGAGCTTCGCAAAACGAATGGCGTGATTGTCAACATCGCATCCATCGCCGGCTACCGCGGGACGGGCTCGTCGATCGTTTACGCGGTTTCGAAGGCCGGCGTCCTGCAGCTCACACGCGCTCTTGCGGTCGCGCTCGCACCAGAGGTGCGGGTCAACTCGGTGTCGCCGGGCCAGGTGTCGACTCGGTGGCTCCGCCAGTTCGACGCAGAGGCGGCGGATGCCGTCGAGGTATCGGCTGCAGCGACCACGCCGCTAAATGCCATCGCGACGGCGGACCACGTCGCGCAGGCGGTGATGGCACTTGTGGAGAACGACATGGTCACTGGCCAGGACGTGGTGGTCGACGGCGGCAAGAACATCGTTTACTGATCGGCCGCCGCGTCACACCGGGGCTGTTGTCAAGCAATTAATCGTTGGTTGGCAGCGAACTAATTTTTTCTCTTGCGCCCAGAAACGGGTGCCCTTAGTGTTGGCCGTGGCCCCGAGGGACACGTTCGAGAGGGCAGGAATTGGCCGCAAGGCCGGTACCAGCGCTCAAGAGGCGATCCGTCGGGGTCATTTCTTTTCCCGGGCGTTAGGCTGATCTGCGATGTCGGTCGCCCAGCGCGAACCCAAACATATGTCGTCGACGCTGACCGCCGTCGAGGTCTCGATTGTGATGCCCTGCCTCAACGAGGCGGAGACACTCGCCAAGTGCATTCGCCACGCCCAGGGCGCCGTCGCGAAGGGCGGACTCTCCGCCGAGATCATCGTCGCCGACAACGGCAGCACCGACGGTTCCCAGCAGATCGCCCAAGACCTCGGCGCCCGGGTGATCGACGTGCCGAGGATGGGCTATGGGAGCGCCCTCATCGGGGGCATCGACGCGGCCCAGGGCCGCCTCGTCGTGATGGGTGACGCCGACGACAGCTACGACTTCGAGGCCATCGGCCCGCTGATCGAGAAGCTGCGGGAGGGCTACGACCTCGTGGTTGGGAACCGCTTCATGGGTGGCATCGAGCCCGGCGCCATGCCGTGGTCGCACCGCTGGATTGGCAATCCAGTCCTGACCTTTATCAGCCGAGTCTTCTTTCACGCGCCGGTTGGCGACACGCACTGTGGCCTGCGAGCCTTCAAGAAGGATGCGTACGAGGAGATGCGCCTGCGCGCTACGGGCATGGAGTTCGCAAGCGAGATGGTGATCAAGGCCTC
>JBDUAO010000056.1:0-16534 GCA_040004595.1 Candidatus Dormiibacterota bacterium
ACGCTGGGCGGGTAGAAACATAAAGCTTGCTTTATGAGTCTAACGCATAAAGCTTCGCTTATGTGTGGTGCGGAACTCTACCTCCAGCCCGAGGTAAATCAACGTCGCTCAGAGGTTCAGCCGAGGTTAGTGCTCGCGAATACGTTCACCGTTGTCGAGCAGTGTGTGGTCGCTGGGCCGCACAAACTCTGGTCAGTGAGGGTGAGATCGAAGGTGCCTAGCCAATTGGCTACGGGGAAAGTGACCGTGACGACGCCGCTGCTCACAACGATGCTCAGACCAGTGGGCAGCGTACAGGGAGTCGCGCACTTCACATTTGATGGCTTGAAAGTTGGCAGAGCATTCGGTGTTCCGCCGCTGAACGGAATCTGCACAGAGCATCGATAGCCAACACATTTCACCCCGGAGACCGAGAACGCGATATGGCTGAACACATACCAAGCGGCACTAACTGTGCGTTTGGCACCGAAGGCATCGCTTACCTGGATGGTCAGATCGAAGGCTCCTAGGGCGCCCGGTGCCGGAAACGGCCCGGTCAGGGTCAGACCGCTGACGCCCATCCCCGTCGGCCGGTTGTCGCTGGTGATCTTGTAGTGGTAAGGCCCTTGACCACCGCTGACCCCGCCGAAGACTCCGCATACGGTGCAGCCCTCTTCTACAGAGCAGAGCTGCGTGCAGCGTTGCGTGACTGCTAGGGGGTTATACACCGTCAGGGATCCCGTCTTAAAGGCTGCCCGGCTACCCGCGTCGCTGACCATGACGGTAAAGCTCGGGTGGCCGGCGGCCGAGGGAGTGCCTGACACCTGGCCGCCCGAGGACAAGCTCAAACCACCAGGCAAGGTGCCGCTGCTGATCGTCCACTGGTATGGGGGTGTCCCGCCGGAAGCGCCGAAGAATATCGGCGCGTAATTAATGCCGACCTCGCCGTTGTGGAAGGGCAGGCTGGCGACCCGGAGGGCCGCGACACCTGGCGTCGCCACAGGCGGAGATGACACCGGCGGCGACGCGACGGGCGGCGACGATGTCGGCCCGGTCGGTGTCGAGGACGGGCTGGCGGTCGGGCCACCGACGGCTGTCGATGGGGAGGCCTCGGGCGAATTTGAGCCTGTCACGGTGGGCTGGGTACAGGCGGCCAAGAGCAGCACAAACGTTGCGACCCACGCCGCAGGGACTGGGCGTCTACTCACCAGGCTTTCTCGCACAATCGGTTAGCAGTTGTTGCTCATGTGGATCGTCAATGTGAGCTTTCCCGACGAACACTTAAAGCCGGTGCCACACGGGCTCTGGTCGACGAGGACAACGCTCACGATCGAGTTGTAGTCCAAGGTATTGCACGCCGGGCCGGGAATATTGAAGGTGACGACGCCGGATTTCACTGTGAAGCTGGAACCGGGTGGAAGCGCTGGGTTACCGGAATTCGGCGTGACGCTGACTTTCGGAGTTGGGGACGCACCTCCGGTGTACTTCAGCTGGGGGGTCGTACATACGGGTGGGTTTGCCGATACCGAACATGTGGCGCCGTTAGTCGTCCAAGCGACCTGGCGAAATACGAGGATCGAGGTCGGCACCCCCGCGGCAGCGCCTCCCGCATCGTCAACTCGAACGACGAACGGGAACGTGCCAGGCGTGGTGGGCGTGCCGGTTGCCGCACCCTTCGAGGACAACGTGACCCCGGCCGGAAGCGCGCCTGATGAGATCGACCACTTGTATGGCTTCACGCCACCGGCCGCCACAAGGGTCACCGTTCCGTAGTTGAGTCCGACCTCTCCCATGTGGAAAGGGACCGTCCTGATGATCAGCTTCGCGGGACTTGGCGAGGCCGCGGCCGTCGGGGAGGTGCCCGGCGACGGAGAGTCGGACGGCGTCGGTGCTGTGCTCGGCGTCGCGGCAACCGATGGCGTCGCCTCCGGAGATGTCGTCGCCTGCTGATTAGTCTGGGTGCAGCCGGCCAGGATCAAAACAAACCCCGCGACCCAGGCCGCGGGGACCACGCCACTCCTCACCACACTCTGACGCACGTTATGCGCCGCAAATTGTATGGGGCGCCAGAGCGTTCAGCGCCCCCTTACGAAACAAATTACGGCGCGCCGCCCAGCTAGTTGTGGCGGATCAGCTCCAGGAACTCCGCCCGGGTTCGGGCGTCCTTGCGGAAGGTGCCCAGCATGCATGACGTGATCAGCTGTCCCCCTGGCTTCTGCACCCCTCGCATCTCCATGCAGAGGTGTCGGGCCTCGACGACGACACCGACGCCGCGTGGCGCCAGCTCATCGTTCAGCGCTCCCGCGACCTCCTGGGTCAGCCGCTCCTGCAGCTGCAGCCGGTGGGCGAACATGCCGACGATTCGCGGAATTTTGCTGAGGCCGACGACCCTTCCCTTCGGCAGGTACCCGACGTGGCAGGTGCCGAAGAACGGCAGCATGTGGTGCTCACAAAGGCTGTAGAAGGGGATGTCCTTGACCAGCACCATCTCGTCGTAGTCCTGGTCGAAGATCGCGCCCGCGATCACGTCCGCCGCGCGCACGCCGTAGCCGTCGGTCAGCTCCCGCATCGCGCGAGCCACCCGGTCGGGAGTGGCTCGCAGGCCCTGGCGGCCAGGATCCTCGCCCAGCTCGGCCAGCATCTGCTCCACCAGCTCAGGCATCCGATCGACGGGTTTTACCTTCGCCACGCCCGCATCCTCACACAATTGACACGTGGACGCGGTGGCGGCGGCGCAGGTGCTCTCGGAGATCGGATACCTCCTTCGGCAAAACGAAGCTGAGCGTTTCCGCGCCAAGGCCTTTGCCGCTGCCGCCTGGTCGATCGTCATCTCGCGACCGGATCTGGAGGCGCTTTACAAGGCGAATGCGCTTACGACAATGGAAGGCGTGGGACCCGGGATCGCCAAGGTCCTGGCAGACCTTCTCGAAACCGGTCAGAGCTCCTACCTGGAACGGCTGCGGACGGAGATGAGACAGCCCGCGCGGGACGATGAGTCGCAGATCGACCTCAGCCAGTACAAGGGCGACGTGCACTCGCACACCAAGTGGAGCGACGGCAAGGCGACGATGCTCGAGATGGCGCAGGGGGCGCAGGCGATGGGTTACCACTACCTTGGAATCACCGACCACTCGCCGCGCATCGCCGTGGTGCACGGGCTGGGCGCCGAGCGCCTGCTGGAGCAATCTCGCGAGATGGCCGAAGTCCAGTCGAGGGTGGGGGACGTGACGTTGCTACAGGGAATCGAGGTGGACATCCTCGAAGACGGATCGCTCGACCTCCCGGACGCCGTGCTGGAGCTGCTCGACATCGTGATCGCCTCGCCCCATGTGAAGCTGCGCCAGGAGCCGGCGTCGATGACCGAGCGAATGCTTCGCGCGGTTTCGAATTCTCATGTCGACGTCATCGGGCATCCCACCGGGCGGCGGCCTGGATCACGGCCGGGCGCTGACTATGACTTCGAGGCTGTCTTCAAGGAGGCGGCGAGGCACAACGTTGCGCTCGAGATCGACTGCGACCCGGCGCGCATGGACCTGTCACCCGAGATGGCGCGTCTCGCCCTGGAATGCGGCTGCCACTTCACCATGGACGCCGACGCGCATGCGCCAGTCGAGTTTGCCTACGTGCCGATGGCAGCTTGGATGGCGCGGCGCGCCGGCATACCGCAGGACCGGATCCTCAACTTCCTTGACCTGGATGACCTGACCGCTGCTCTCGAGTGAGATGCCGGCGCCGGCATTGAGGCGCAGATTACGATCAACAGCAATGGCGAAGGTCGGGATCATGATCGAAGGTCAGGAGGGTCTCAACTGGGACCGCTGGCGCCTCATCTGCCACGACGCCGAAGCCCTTGGCTTCAGCTCGCTGCGCCGCAGCGATCACCTATTTTCGGTGATGGGGGTGGTCGAGCGCGACTGCATCGAGTGCTGGACCTCGCTCGCAATGGCGGCGGAATGGACGAAGACCATCGAGCTCGGCCCGATGGTCAGCCCGCTCACCTTTCGCCCGCCGGCGATCCTGGCGAGGATCGCCACCGCGGTCGATCTTCTGGCTGAGGGCCGGTTGATCCTTGGCGTGGGCGCCGGCTGGTACGAGCGCGAGCACGTCGAGAACGGCATCCCCTTCCTGACGATGGGCGGCCGCATGGACCTGCTCGAGGAAGGCATCAGGACGATCCGCGCAACCTGGGACAAGGCCAACCCGAAGCCTCCGCGCGGCACGATCCCCTTTTTAATGGGGGGCAGAGGCGAGAAGCGCGCGCTGCCCATGGTTGCGCGCGAGGCGGTCGAGTGGAACCTGTCCCACATGGACGCGGAGGAGTACTTGCAGAAGAAAAAGGTTCTAGATGCAGCTTGTCGCGATATCGGCCGCGACCCCTCGTCGATTCGTCACTCGGTGATGGCGAACTTCATCATCGGGCGAGACCGGGCCGAGGTTCGCGAGAGGGCGTTGCAGCTGCGCGAGATCATTCCCAGCCTCAAAGACCTCGACGCCGACCAGGTGATGGCCAAGGTCGCAGAGAGGGGTCTTGTCGGCACGGCCGACGAGATCGCGGGTCAGATCAACAAATATTCAGAGCACGGCGTCGAGCTCTTCATGCTCCAGCACTTCCTGCTCGACGACCGCGACGCTTTGAAGCTCCTTGCGTCCGATGTCATTCCGGCGGTGGCCTAAGGTAGGACTGTGGACTTCGACCTCGGCGAAGCGGAAAAGGCGTTTCGCGATGAGGTCCGAGCCTGGCTGAAGGCCAACTCGCCGAAGGATGACTCGGCCGAAAGCGACCAGAAAAAGCTGGTCGACAACCGCCGAGCCTGGCAGAAGAAGCTGTACGAGGCTGGGTATGTCGGCATCACCTGGCCCAAGGAGTACGGCGGCCGTGGCGGCGACTTCATGGACCAGCTGATCTTCAACGACGAGATGATCGTGGCTCAGGCACCGGATCCAATAAACGTCATCGGCCTCGGAATGGGCGGCCCAGTGGTGATCACGCACGGCACCGAGGAGCAGAAGAAGCGATACCTTCCGCCCCTTCTGTCGGCGGAAGAGATCTGGTGTCAGGGCTTCAGCGAGCCCAACGCCGGCAGCGACCTTTCCGGGCTGCAGACGCGCGCCGAGGACAAGGGCGACCACTACCTGGTGAATGGCCAGAAGGTTTGGACGACCCTCGCCCACGTGGCGAAATGGTGCATGTTGCTAACGCGCGAACGCAACGACGCCAACCCCAGGCATGGCCTCACCTACCTCCTGGTCGATATGGATAGTCCTGGCATCGAGGTCCGGCCGCTGGTGCAGATAACCGGGGACGCCGAGTTCAACGAGATCTTCTTCAAGGACGTGAAGGTGCCGAAGTCGCAGATCCTCGGCGAGGCCGGAGAGGGTTGGGCTGTCGCGATGACCACCCTCCTCCATGAACGGGGCACCCTCGGCATGGCGCTGGCAACACGTGCCCAGATCACAGCCGCCGAGCTCGCTGAGCACACCCGCAAGCTCGGACGCGGCTCCGACCCTCTCGTGCGGCAGAAGGTCGCCCAGTTCACGATTGAGGCGCGCGCCCTTCAATTGAACGGCTACCGGGCGCTGACCGCCATGAAGCGAAATGGAATTCCAGGTCCTGAGGGCTCGATTCTCAAACTGATGTGGTCGGAGCTCAACCAGCGCATGACCGAGACCGCGGTCGATGTCGCCGGAGCCGCGGGCCAGGTGGGCGAGACCAGTGGCTGGAGATATCAGTTCCTGCGCTCGCGCGCGAACACAATCGAGGCAGGCACGTCAGAGGTTCTTCGCAACATCCTCGCGGAGCGGGTGCTCGGCTTGCCGCGAAGCCGCTAGCGGCGCCGCCTGACTGAACGGGTCGTACTTGCCATCGACGCATCAGGTCAATCTGTGCATGATTCTCGCTCTATGGATGCAACGCAGCGAGAGGCCCGGGTGCTCTGGTCGTTCTGGATAGCTTGCGGGCTGGCCATCACCGGCGGAATCCTCCCGCTACTGCTGGCTGCCGGTGGCACCAATCGAATCGCCGGCGCAGCCATCCCGCTCGGAGTCGCCGCAGTGGCGTTCGCAGCCGCTGCGCTCTTGTATCCGCAGGGCAGGCCGCTGGCCACCGCGCTGTACTTCGTCGCCGGCATGGCACTCGTCTACGGGATGCTCCTGATGATCGCCGTTCCGCTCAGACTCGCGGTGATCGGCACTTGCGATCCAGTCCCCGCCCTCTGTCCGTCGGGATTTGAGAGGCCCATGAGCGGAGGCGAGGACAGCGGACTGGCGATCGGTGTGGCCATGGGCACCCTCGCCATCCTCGTCGGATTTTTCGGCTTGCTGATGCTCTACCGGATACGTCCGAAGGTGGCGACTCCGCCTCCGATGCGTCGAGAGAAGCCATGGGAGCCGCCTGCCGCATCGCCGGCGCCTCCCGCAACGCCAGAAGTCGAACCGAGGGCTGTCGCGGCAGCGGCTCCGCCACTCGAATCGCCCACTCCAACCTCCGAGGTCACACCAGCAGACAGCGCCGCCGCCACCCCGAAGTCACCCCGAAAGCCGCGGGCCAAGCGAACTCCAGAACCGCCTGCGGAGCTCACAGCGCCGGCCGAACCTCTCGAGCTTGAGGCACCGGAAGAGCTGCTCGAGCTGCCTGCGCCCTCGGCATCATCGGATGAGAAGCCTGAAGCCGGCTCCACGAGCTGATCGAGCCGCCGCTTAAACTTCGACGGCAGTGGACTTCGCATTTTCCGAGGAGCAGGAGATGCTCCGCCGCTCCACGCGTGACTTCCTGGTCAAGGAATGCGGGTCAAAGGTGGTTCGCAAGCTGATGGAGTCGTCAGATGCTTACGACCCGGTCCTATGGAAGAAGCTGGCCGGACTCGGCTGGACTTCGCTGGGGATCCCTGAGCAATACGGCGGCGCAGGCACCTTTCTGGATCTGATCGTCGTGCTCGAGGAAAGCGGCCGCGCTCTCCTCCCCGGTCCGTTCTTCGCCACGATGGGCCTGGCCGTACCGGCGCTCATCGAGGCGGGCACCGAGGCTCAGAAGAAAGAGGCGCTGGGGGCCATCGCGGAAGGCAAGGCGCGAGCAACGCTGGCGATGACGGAGCCCTCGGGCCGGTGGGACGCCAGCGGTGTGACGCTCACGGCGAAGCCAGTTGCCGGCGGCTGGCGGCTGGATGGAGTGAAGCTCTTCGTCCCAGATGCGGAAGGTGCGGATTACATGGTGGTGGCGGCCCGAACACGTGGCGAAGGCGAAGAAGGCGTCTCGCTCTTCCTGGTCAAGGGGCAGCCCAAGGGGATGAGCGTCACGCAGCTGCAGACGTTGGACATGACACGGCGTTGGAGCGAGGTCCGCTTCGACGGCGTGCAGCTCGATTCCGATGCTCTAATGGGCGCGCCCGACCAGGGGTGGACACCTCTGAAACGGGCGTTGGAATGGGGGACCGCGGCTCTATGCGCAGAGATGGTCGGCGGCGCGCAAAAGGTGCTCGAAGACTCAACCGAGTACGCCAAGACGCGACACCAGTTTGGCAAGCCGATCGGCATTTACCAAGCCGTATCGCACAAGCTCGCCGACATGCTCGTCCTATCGGAGAGTGGTCGCTCTGCGACTTACTACGCGGCCTGGGCGGTGGAGGCGGACGCGCCCGATCGGTCGCTGGCGGCGTCTATTGCCAAGGCCTATGTGTCGGACGCGTATCGCAAGGTCGCAGGCGACGGCATCCAGGTGCATGGCGGCATTGGCTTCACCTGGGAGCACGACATGCACCTGTATTTCAAGCGAGCAAAAGCGTCAGAGGTGACGCTGGGCGACGCGACGTACCACCGGGAGCTTGTCGCCCAGTCCCTCGATCTGTAGCTCAGCCGGCTGCGAGCAGCCTGAACACGACGATGCCGAACAGCGCGCAGGCCGGTAGGACCAGGCCTCTGAACAGCGACCAGTAGCCGGACCACGCTTCGCGCAGGCGGTCGAGCCTTCGGCCCGAGCCAAAAACCAGCGACCAGTAGATGGGCAATGCGGCTCCTGTATTCAGGGCCAGCGCCAGTAATGCGATGCCTCCAGCGCCCACGAGCCATGGCTGCAGCGGCGTAGCTCCGCCAAAGCCCAGCTGGATCCCCCATGCGGCTGACGCGGCGATCAGGCCCAACAGCGCCGGCACTCCGAGAAGGAAGAAGGCCGCGAAGCTGACGATCACGAGCGCGAGCATCAAAGCCAGCATCGCCACGATCCCCGCCAGCGCCGCGGCCGCGACCGTCACACCGCTCGCGGCGGGAACGTTGCTTGCGGCCGGAATGCTGCTCGACACCGGCGTCGCCGCCAATGGCGCGGTGTTCACCCCCCACGACATACCCATCGACTGAACGTCGGACCAGGAGTGCCAATGTGCGTTGGAAGACACGGTGGCGGCGATCGCGGCAGGCGCCAGCGCCAGCATCAGCCCCACAGCGATGGCAGCGGCGTTGCGCTGTATCAGCGCGACGGGTAGCCAGACACGTCTCTTCCGAGTCTGCCCGAGCCCGGTCTCCATCAGCCGCTCGCGGTCGAAAGTCGTTCCGCACAACACGGTCAATGCAAAGCACGCCGTGATCGGGAGCAACAGCGACGCGGGCGCGAGCGGTGAGCGGAAGACGAAGAGCGCAAGTGGAAGGTCTGCGACGGCCGCTGACACCGGCGAAAGCAGGAACGACCACGCCCCTCCCGCCGCGCCCTCGCGCGGAAACAGCATGAAGCCCAGCATTCGTCCCATCGCCGCCCAGTACGCCGTGACTGCGGCAACAAAGGCAAAGATCGGCAGCAGATCCCATGGTGCGCTCTGTCCGAACAGGGTCAGCAGCGTCATGCCGGCCGCCATCCAGAACGTGACCCAGACCGTGCTGACGACCGCTCCCGGCAGGACCTCGAGCCAGATGAGAGACGGATCGTCGATCGGCGTGTACAACAACACCTCGAGCGACTGCTGCGCCTTCTCCCACCAGATCCCAATCGAGCTCTTGATCGATTCGAGCAGCGCAAACGACATGAAGAAAAGCGGTAGCAGCAGGCCCGCCTGCAGCGCCGTCCCGCCGGCGAAGCGCTCGGCCACCTGGCCGGCCACGCCAGGCAGCTGGCCGAAGAGCGAGGTGCCGGCGACGAGGAGGAGCACGAATGCGTTGAGATACATGACCCAGCTCAAATCGCCTCGTCGCCACCAGGAGCTCACGTAGAACGGGAGCGAATTTCGCAGGAGGTTGCCCTGGGATCGGAGCGAAGCGAACATGCGAGGCGCGCCGATTCCCGACACGGCGGCGGGCGCAGGCATCAGCACCGATGACGGCGAGACAGGCTCATCCATGGCTTTGAGGTAGACCGACTCGAGGCTCGTCTGCTCCTCTTCCAGCTCATGGAAAGGCGCGTCCTGGCTGGACAGGCGGCGCTGCAGCTCGGAGGCAAACGCCGCACGGTCGGCGACGGTGGCCGTCCAAGGCAGCGTGTAGGTGAGACGGTCGTGGGAGAGGGCGTGCTCCAGCGCGTGCTGGCCAAGCCAAGCGTTGAGCGGTCCGGGCTCAGCGACCGGCTTGCTCAGGAGCGCCGTCAGGCGTCTGCCCTTCGCTGCTTCCTGGCGGAGATCCTGGAGCGTGCCTCGGGTGACGATGACGCCTTTGCGCATGATCGCGATTCGGTCCGCCATCAGCTCCGCTTCGCTCAACACGTGGGTGGTCACTATCAACGCGGCTCCGCGGTCTTTTTGCTCCGCGAGGTAGTGGCGCATGTCCGCCGCCGCGACCGGGTCAAGGCCGGCCGTGGGCTCGTCGCAGAAGATCCAATCGGGCTCGTGCAGCGTCGCCCTGATGAGGGCAACCTTCTGCGCCATTCCTCGCGAGTACGCCGCGAGCACCGTGTCTGCGCGATCGGCCAGCTCGAAGCGCTCGAGCAGTGCCGCGATCTTCGTCCGGCGCTCAGCCTCCGGCACGCCGTACAGGTAACCGAAACGATCGAGATATTCGGGTGCGGTGTTTCGTCCGTACAGCCGTGCCTGGTCGGGTACCACACCGAGTCGGGCGCGGACCGCGTCCAGCTTCTCCGGCAGGCGCAAGCCGTCAAGCTCGATGAGGCCTGCGTCGGGCCTGAGGATGCCGCCGAGACAGCGGAGCGTGGTCGATTTGCCTGCGCCGTTTTGGCCGAGCAGAACGAGCAGCTCGCCACGTTCCACCTGCAGGTCAACACCGTCGACCGCCCGAACGTCGCCAAAGCTTTTGCGGAGTCCCTCGACCCGAATCACGTTGGAAATGCTAGAGGCGCGTCGTGCAGATGGTTCGCAGCTGAGGGGAAATCAGATTTTTTCGAACGAGTCGACAGGCACCACAAAGACCGTCGCGCCGCCGACCTGAACCTCCACCGGGAAGGCCGCCAGGAAATCGCCTGGCTCCGCGGTCGGCATGGCAGGAGTCAGGTAGCGGCTGCGTTCGCGACAGTTCTCGCGGATGATGTGAACCGCGTCAGCAACCTTCTCCTCGTCAACACCAATCAGCAGCGTGACGTTGCCCTGCTGCAGGAAGCCGCCGGTCGAGCTCATCCGCGTCGAGCTGAAGCCGGCCTGGCCCAACGCCTCGACGGTGCGTTGAGCGTCCTCGCCCTGCACGACCGCGAAGACCAGCTTCACGACAGCGCGTCGACGGCCGGCTGGACGCGGCTCATCACCTTGTGGTGCACAGCCTCCCTCGATTCGCTCGCGTCGAGACGTGTGATCCGCTCCGGCTCCGCCGCGGCGAGGCGCTCGTACTCGGCCGCGACGCGATTGTGGAACTCGATCGACTCGCGCTCAACCCGGTCGGCGGTCTTGCCTGCGTTCAGCTGGCGTTCGCGACCTTTAGGCACAGGAAGGGACAGCAGAAACGTCATGTCCGGTCGCGGAAATGTGGCAGGCCAGGACACCGAGACGCCGCGACCCCCACCCTGATAGGCAAGCGTCGAGTCGTGGTAGCGATCCGCGATCACGATGCGGCCGAGCGCCAGCGCAGGCGTGATCAGCTCTTGGAGAAGCTGGCGACGTGCCGCCATGAAGAGATACATCTCCGCCTCGCCGTCGAGCTCCATACCGCTATTGAGCACAACGTCCCGCAGCCGCTCGCCCAGCTCGGTGCCGCCAGGTTCGCGAAGCATGAGAGGCTGGCGATACGAAAGCTTCTCCCCGAGCAGCTCGACCTGCGTCGTCTTGCCCGAGCCCTCCGTGCCCTCGAAAGTGATGAACAGTCCTCGCGCCATTAGCGAGACATTAGAGGTGGGCTGTTTCTTCAGGTGCCGGCGTTATCCGCAGGTGCCGCTGCGGCTCCTTGCCGGTGCTACGCGCTGACAGCTCGTTCTCCGAGACCAGCTGGTGCTGCAGGCGTCGAAGGTAAGCGTTCTGGGGCGATATCTCGACCGGGCGCAAGGTCGTTTTTACAGCTTTGATCGCGGCGGTTGCCTCAGCCAGGGCCTGGGTCGTGGCGTCATCTTTTTTGTCCACGCCATAGATGCGAGAAAGCGCGTCGCGCACCTGTGTCGCGGAGTTGCTCTTGAGAATGTGGATGGGCAGGCCGCGACTCTCCGCTTGGCGAAGGCTGTCGGGCCGGCGCCGGTAATGATTCTTCAACGTGAGCACTGCGCTGGCGCCATCGAGGTTGCCGAGAACACGGACCGGCAGCTCGAGATCCCGGATCGATTGCTCGACGTGGTGGCGGCTCACGCCGTACGGAAAGATCCCTAGCGGCTTGGATGCTGAAAGGGCAGGCGGTGGCTCGGGCGCAACGACGTTCGGAGCATCGACGTTGGAGATGACCCTGCCCTCGCGCGTGCGCACGCGGATCTTGGGGCTAAGCAGGGGACCCCGCAGAGCGGTGTCTACCACCTCTGCCAGAGGCAGGTGGATGGCCACGCGATCGCGATCCTGGATCTCGACCAGAACGTCGAAGGTCGGCGGCGCCTTTCGCTCTAGCACCGACTTCTGGGTGCCGCGGCGTCTGGCCTCTTCGTCCGAGAGGGTGACGCTCTGGATGCCGCCGAGAAGGTCGTTCAAGGTCGGATTCACGAGGAGGTTCTCCAGGGTTTGACCATGCGCGGTGGCGATGAGCTGCACGCCTCGCTCTGCGATGGTCCGTGCTGCACCGGCCTCGAGCTCGGTTCCGATCTCGTCGATGACGATGACCTCCGGCATATGGTTCTCGACCGCTTCGATCATCACTGCGTGTTGCAGCATCGGCGTCTTGACCTGCATGCGCCGTGCGCGGCCGATGCCGGGGTGTGGGATGTCGCCGTCGCCGCCGATCTCGTTGGAGGTGTCGACAATCACCACGCGCTTGCGGAGCTCGTCGGCGAGCAGCCGAGCGCACTCACGCAACATCGTTGTCTTGCCGATGCCAGGACGACCGAGCAACAGAATGCTCTGGCCGCTGACCACGATGTCCCGGATGATCTCGCCGGTGCCGGTCACGGCGCGGCCGACGCGCATCGTCAGGCCGGTGATTCGTCCCGAGCGGTTGCGGATGGCCGACACCCGGTGGAGGGTGCGCTCGATTCCGGCACGGTTGTCGTCGCCAAACTGTCCTACGTTGTTGGCTACGTGCTCCAGGTCTGCGGACGTGACTGTGCGGTCCGCGAGCAGGACCTCGCGACCTGGCACGCGGGCTTCAGGCTCTCGACCGAGGTCGAGAACTATTTCCAGTAACTCTGTCGGGTCGGTCCGCTCGTGTAGAGCGCGTGCGAGGTCCGTGGGCAATGCGCGTGCAAGTAGCTCGACCTCTTCGTCCCAGTTGGCGGCTCGCTGCGAAAGATCGGGTTTCATCCGAACGAGGGCACCAGCCCTTTCTCTCTCACCGGTACGCGCACCGCCAGTTCCTTAACCAAGAGAAGCTGCGTCAACAACACGCTGAACCCACGCCCGCGGAGGGCGTCGATCATTTGGGAATCATAGTGGCGGAGGCTGGACCAGGCCGGCAGATCCGAGTCCCCCAGAAGCGACAAACCAAGGTCGGCCAGCTCACCCACAAGCGAGGAGTCCGGCATCGCCATGAAGCTGAGGGTGTTCGGCCGGGGTCCCGAGCTTCGCTCGGCCTTGACCCAACCCAGCAGCTCCACCATGTCGACAACGAGCTCTTGCTTTTCGGAACCCCGAGCCGCAAGGCGCCCCGCCGTCCACTCGCCGTGCAGCGCCCGCCACTCTCGATATGTCGGCGCCTCAAGCTGCGAAACGCCCTGCGGGGTCACCTTCCTGTACAGCTGGTACAGCTGCCGGTGGTCGCCGCGGCGCATTGGCCGGGCGCCGTCTGGAAAGCGATCTGGGCGCATTTGCGGCTTGTCCGCATACACGATTACCTCGGTGGCGAACTGCCGGAAGCCGCGCAGCCTGAAAACCGGCAGGAGCCGGTCGCGCTCGGGAAGACGGACAAACACTCTGTGAGCGCCGCGCTCGAGCGCCTGGTTGCTGAGGTGTTCGACAAGCCCGGGGGCAACCTCCTCCGAATCCGCCCCTTCCGCCACCTCCAGGTTGAGCACCTGCAGCACGGTCGCGCGTGGCAGGTCGAGGCCGAGCGGCTGCCCTGAGGCCTGAATGAATCCGACGACTTTGCCGCCATCCTCGGCGACATAGATCAGCGTCTCCTGCGAAAGCGGGAGAAGCGCCGACAGGGTTGAGCTGAGAACCGTCCAGAGCCTGGCCGCCGGGGGCGCGGCCTCGGTCAACCGTGTGTCAGAGGACCTGTGCAGCTCTTCGATGCGAGCGAGATCGAGCAGACCTGCGGCGCGGATCTTCACAGCGCGACCATCGTCATCTTGAGGAACTCGCGGTGCAGGCGCAGATCTGTCGTCAGCTCGGGATGAAAGCAGAGCGCCACGATATTGCCCTGCCGAACGGCCACCGGATGACCTTCGTGCGCTGCGATCACTTCGACGTCGCCGGTGGACTCCACCAATGGGGAACGAATGAAGACCGCGTGGAAGGCTTTGCCCTCGAGGCCGGCGATGTCGAGGTCGGCCTCAAAGCTGTCGACCTGGCGCCCGTAACCGTTGCGTCTAACAGAGATGTCGAGCAGGCACAGGCCGGTCTGGTCGGGCATCCCATCGGCAACCTCTTTAGCCAGCAGGATCATTCCCGCGCAGGTGGCCAACGTGGGCAGGCCGCCATCGATGGCGCCGCGGAGTGGACTCAACAAGCCGACGCGCTCCATCAGCATCGCCATCGTCGTGCTCTCTCCGCCGGGCAGGACGATCCCCTGCAGTCCGTCGAGATCTTCGGCTGATCGCACGACCCGGGTTTTCGCGCCGCAAGCCTCGAGGGCGCGGATGTGTTCGGCAAAGGCGCCTTGAATGGCGAGGACCCCGATGAGGGGTCGGTCCCTACCAGCCTCTGGCAGCGAGCAGCTCGTCCTTCGGGATGGCGGGAATCTCCAGACCATGCATCGCCTTCCCCAGACCGGCAGAAACTTCGGCCAGCATTTCCGGCTTGTCGAAGTACGTGGTGGCGGCTACTATCGCCCTGGCCATCTTCGAGGGCTCCTCCGACTTGAAGATGCCTGAGCCAACGAAGACGCCATCGACCCCGAGCTGCATCATCAAAGCGGCATCGGCGGGGGTTGCGATTCCGCCGGCGGCGAAGTTGACGACCGGCAGCCGGCCCAGCTTCTGACATTCCAACAGCAGCTCCAGCGGAGCGCCGATGAGCTTGGATTCGTGGACAAGCTCCGCCTTGTTCATGCCCTGCAGGCGTCGGATGCCGGCGTTGACCGCGCGCGCGTGACGGACGGCCTCGACCACGTTGCCGGTCCCCGCCTCGCCTTTGGTCCGGATCATCGCAGCGCCCTCGGCGATGCGGCGGAGGGCTTCCCCAAGGTCGCGGCAGCCGCAGACGAAGGGCACCTTGAATGGGTGCTTGTCGATGTGGAACTCTTCATCAGCCGGTGTGAGCACCTCGGATTCGTCGATGTAATCGATCCCCAGCTCCTCGAGAATCTGCGCCTCCACGAAGTGTCCGATCCGGCACTTCGCCATGACGGGAATCGTGACCGCTTCCATGATCGACCTGATGAGCGTCGGGTCGGACATCCGCGCCACGCCGCCCTCCTTCCTGATGTCCGCAGGGACACGCTCAAGGGCCATCACTGCGCAGGCGCCCGAGTCCTGGGCGATCTTGGCGTGCTCGGCGGTGACGACGTCCATGATCACGCCGCCCTTGAGCATCTGCGCGAGACCGGCCTTGACCTTAAACGAGCCTTTCACAGCTTTGTGCCCGTTGCTTTCAGCCATCTCGAAGATTCTACGCGGTGCCTGCTGGCCTCTTACCTTGAGGTAGCACCGTTGGCCTCCCCACTCGCTGGGGAGGATGGCCCAGCACGCGAGCGGGCTCGGCCGGGAGGGGGCGTTACAGCCAGGCACAGGCCCTGGGCTACCCCGAACGCGACTAGAGCCTTTCCAGCACCAGCGTTCGCTTCGAGGCGTACTCGTTGTCGGACAGCAGACCGTCCCGGTGCAGGCGGGTGAGCATGTCCATCTCCTCGAGCACGTCCAGGAGCGGCGCCATCGTGCGCCGCGCAAGGTAAGCCTCGGACGCGGTGCCGGCCTCCTCCCCCCTGGCGTCGAACTCGCGGATGAAGAACAGCGCCTTGACCGCCGAGAAGGGGATTCCGAGCTTGCGGACGGGGCTGTCCGTCTGCTCAGCATGCAGGTGAAGGACCACGCCGTAGCGGTGCCTTTCCAGCGTGCCATCCAGGTGGCCGCGCAAGACCTCCCCATCCAGGAACCTGATAGCCACCTTGCGGGTGGGCGTTTCGGACGCCAGGTCGGGATCGCGAGCCAGCTCTACCCATTTCACGGCAGTCAGGGGGATCCAGGCCGTCTCGTTGTTGTCCAGGCCACCGGCATCATCGACCTCCACCAGGAAGTCAGGCTCGTCGAAATCGAGGTCTCGCGCGACCCCTTCGAGAGTCTCATCGTCGAAAAACCGGACGACTACCTTGGCCATCTCTTTACCTACTCTACTAACCCTCATTTGGCCGGAGTCCTGCGAACCAGGCGCCGGCCGACCTTCCTGGCGCATTTAGCGCATACGGCGAGATGCATCCGAACCGCCTCCGCCTGAGAGCGCCTCAGCTTCCCGGCGAGGTAGGGAGCCAAGAGCGGAACCGCCTCGTCATGAGTCAGCGCTCCCTCCCCTTCGGCCGATATGAACTCCTCCTTGAACCGCAGGCGGGCCCGGTAGAGCAGAGTCTCGACCGCGCTCTCAGACATCTTGAGGGACCTGGCGATCTGGCGGTAGCTCAGATCTTGCAGCTCGCGCAAGGTCAGGACCAGCCGGTACTTCTCTGGGAGTCGCTGCGACACCGCCCAGACCTGGCGCCGAAGCTCGTTCGACTCCTGTACCTGGACGGGATCGAAGCTTTTGGATGTGGACGGAAGGCTCGCCAGCAGGTCCGTGTCGTCATCGTCGCCGTTATCCACCCTCAGGTCTCGCTGCTTGCGGCGCAGCTCGTCGAAGCAGAGGTTGCGAGCCACCGTATGGACCCAGCCGCCAAAGTTGAACGAGTCGTCGACGCGGTCCATCATGCGGAGCGCCTTCATGAAGGT
>JBDUAO010000057.1:0-16508 GCA_040004595.1 Candidatus Dormiibacterota bacterium
CCACCACCGGATGGTCCATGAGGAAGGCTGGCAGCTGGTCATCACCGCTGATGGCCAGATCCACGCAATCCCGCCTCAGCTTATCGGCCTCGAGATTGTTCTTCCACCCTAATCCGGCCGATCTCCAGCGACGAGATCATGCGAACCCGGAACGGTTAGGATGCCAGGGTGATGGCAAATAAGACAGCGACGGTTGTGGTCGATGCTGCGAAGGTCCAAACCCTGACTGCGCGAGAGGAAGACAAGTTCCGGGCGGCGCGGCGGAAGTCCGACGAGCTGTGGCGCAAGGCCCGTGCTTCCAGCCCTCGGGGCGTTCCTTCATCGTTTCAGGACTCTCCGCCGCAGCCGATCTTCGTCGACTATGGCCGAGGGAGCCGCATCTGGGACGTCGACGGTAACGAGTACGTCGACTTCCACAACGGCTTCGGCGTCATGGTCGTCGGCCACGCCCACCCGTTGATCGTGGACGCGGTCTCGAAGCGCATCGCCAGGGGCTCGCACTTTGCCCAGCCCGTCGCCGACGACGCGATCGTCGCCGAGGAGCTGGCCAAGCGATTTGGGCTCCCGCAGTGGCGGTTCACCAACAGCGGGACGGAGTCGACGCTCGACGCGGTCCGCATCGCGCGCGGGTTCACAGGGCGTGAGCGGCTGGTCAAGATCGAAGCTTCGTACCACGGCCACCATGACGCACTGATGGTGTCGGTCGAGCCGCCGCCGGACAAGATGGGCCCGGTCGAAGAGCCCGCGTCCTATCCGCAGAGCGAGGGCATCCCCAGGGCGGTCGTCGAGCTCACCACCGTGGTGCCGTTCAACGATCTTTCTGCGCTCGAGCGCGCATTCAAGAAGCACCCGGACGACATCGCGGCGGTGATCGTCGAGCCCGCGATGATGAACGTCGGCATCGTTCTGCCCGACTCGGGATACCTGGCCGGGATCAAGGAGATCGCCCACCGCAATGGCGCGCTGCTGATCTTCGACGAGGTGAAGACGGGCGTGACCATTGCTCCAGGTGGGGCGACCGAGCGCTTCGGCGTTCAGCCGGATGTCATAGCGCTCGCCAAGGCGATCGGCGGCGGCCTGCCCTGTGGGGCCGTCGGCGGCCGCCAGGACGTCATGGCGGTGATCGAGGACAAGCGCGTGGCTCAGATGGGCACCTTCAACGGCAACCCGCTCACTCTCGCGGCAGCCAAGGTGACGCTTCAAGACATCCTGACCCCCAACGCCTACGCCCACTTCGATGCGCTGGCTGAGGTTCTGCAGGGGGGGCTGGATGGCGTGATCAGGGAGAATTCGCTGCCTTTCCACGTCACCACCCTGACCGCTCGCGGCAGCATCACTTACAAGGCTGAACGCGTCCGCAACTATCGCGATTACCTGACGGTCGACAAGGCGACCGCGTATCTATCGTGGCTGTACCAGTGCAACCGCGGCGTGCTCATGGCGCCTGGAGCCGAGGAAAACTGGACGCTGTCGGTCCAGCATTCGCAGGAGGACGTCCAGCGCTACGTGGACAATTTCGCGGAGATGGCGCACGACCTGAGGTCGTAGGGGCCGGGACGTCCAGGCGTCCGTTGTGGATAATTCGGGTATGCACACAATTCTGCTGATAATCGCGCTCATCGCTTTCGTGCTCGCCGCCATCGGATTCGGCTACAAGAAGGTCGACCTCATCGCCATTGGATTGGCCGCGTGGGTGCTCTCGACGTTCATCGGAAGCCTTGGCCACTTCAGCCTCCCGATCATTCTCGAGATCCTGGCGTTCATCGCCTTCGTGGTGGCTGCCATTGGATGGAGCTATAAGAAGATCGGTCTTATCGGCGTGGGCCTGGCACTCTGGGTGGGCTCGCTCCTGATTGGCCTGATCACCTAGCGACATGGCGTATTCCGCCACCTACAACGTGTCGATCAAGGCCCCCCAGTCGAAGGTGTTCGAATACCTGGCCGACGTCTCGCGCCACGGCGAGTGGGGGAGCGCCGATGACCGGATGAAGATCACCGCTGAAAAGCCAGGCCCGCCGGCGGTTGGCGCACGGTACCAGGCCGATGCGCTGCTCAACGGCAAGCAGAACAAGTCCGCGGTGACAATCACAGCTCTGGAACCTCCAAAGCAAGTCGCATTCGATGCGGAGGACTCGAACTCGGTGTTTCACCACGAGTTCATCCTCACACCCGAGGGCGAAGGAACCCACTTCGAGCGCCGCGTGACGATGACGAAAGGCCCCTTCTACTTCCCTCTGATCTTGAGAATCTTCAAGAGCACGGTCGTGAAGAACTACGACGGCGCGATGAAAAACGCCAAAGCGAAGCTCGAGGCGGGCTAGCGGCCGGAGCTCGTTCGTGCGATGCCGCTGCCGCCTGTGAGGCGCGCGGCGATGATGACCGGAATGATGGTGACCAGGATCACGAACGAGACGACGACGTTCACCTCGGGCAGCTGCTGTCCGCGGTGGATGGCGCCGAAGATCCAGATCGGCAGCGTGTTCTGGGCGCCGGCGGTGAACGTGGTGACGATCACCTCGTCGAAGGAGAGGGCGAAGGCGAGCATGCCCCCGGCAACCACCGAAGTTGCTATCAGCGGCAGGGTGACGTCCCGAAACGCCTGAAAGCCGCTGGCGCCGAGATCCATCGCCGCCTCGATCAATGAGCCCTGCGTCCGCCGCAGGCGGGCGATCACGTTGTTGTAGACGACGACGATGCAGAACGTCGTGTGGCCGATGACGATCGTCCAGAGGGAAAAGGTGACGCCGGTGAAATGGAAAAAGGAGTTGAGCGCCATGGCTGTCACGATTCCTGGCAGGGCGAGGGGGAGGATGAAGAGCAGGCTGATCACATCCCGGCCGAAGAAGCTCGCGCGGTGAATGGCAAACGCGGCGAGCGAGCCCAACACCAGAGCGAGGGCAGTGGCCGCAAGGCCCGCTTGCAATGACAGGACCAGAGCTGCCTGAACGTCGGGGTCGCTCCACGTTATGGCCAACCATTTGGTGCTCAGGCCGGGCAGCGGCCAGGTTTCGATGTTGGAGCTGTTGAACGCGTAGAGGAGGATGACGACGATCGGGATGAACAGGAAGAGCAGGACCAGCGCAGCCCAAAACCGCAGCGCCATCCGCGTCCAGAACGTTTCCACCAGTGAGCTGGACACCTGATCAGATGGCCTCGAATGCGCCGAGGCGCTTGGCGATGATCAGGTACACCGCCATGATCGCGACGGGAACCGTCGCCAGCGCTGCCGCGAAGGGCAGGTTGTTGGCGATGCCGACACTGGTGTAGACGACGTTGCCGATGAACGTCGACCCGGCGCCGCCGACCAGGACGGGGGTTATGTAGTCCCCGAGGGTCAGCGAGAACGTGAAGATCGAGCCCGCGACGACGCCGGGAAGCGCCAGTGGCAGAACCACGTCCCGAACCGCGCGCCAGCGCGGCGCTCCGAGGTCGGCGGCAGCCTCCATCAGCGATTCCGGCACGCGCTCCATCGCCGAGTAGGTCGGGATGATCATGAAAGGAAGCCAGATGTACGAGAAGACGATCCACATCGCGATGTTCGTGTAGCCGATGTTCGGGGCAGGAAGGCCGATCGACTGCATGGTCCAGTTCAGCAACCCGGTGTGGTTCAGGATGAGGATCCACGAGTAGACGCGCGCCAGGTAGCTGGCCCACAGCGGAAGCAGCACCGCAGCGAACAGCATCCTCTGCGTGCGGCGCGATGCGACTCTCGCCATGAAGTACGCGAAAGGAAACGCGATAAGGGCGTCAGTTACCGTGACCGCCGCAGCCAGGAGGACGGTGCGGCCGATGATGAGCCGGTACGTGGGGTCGAGAAGGATCGTCCGGAAGTTGTCGAGGTTCCAGACCTGCTCGATTTGCGTCGTGAAGTCGTTGATCCGCCAGAAGGCGGTGACCAGGAGCAGCACGAGAGACGCCAGGTAGATCACGACGAACCAGCCAAGTGGCGGCAGCAGCAAGAGGAAGGCGCGCAGCCACGGTCGCCGCCAGAGCATGGACTGAAGGGGGGAGGCGGCCCCGCCCGCCTTGCGGGGCCGCCCGGCTGCTTCTACAGACACGGCTGGATCAGGAGATGATCGAGGTCCAGGCCGTCTGCCACTGCGAGTACGGGATGCAGGTCTTGCTTCCGTCCGCGCAGGTCGCGATCGGGGTCTTCCAGAACTTGATGGTGTCGAAGTAGCTGCCCGGCGCGTTGGCGTGGTACTGCGCGCACGACCCTGCCGACAGCGTTTCCATCGCGGCACAGGCCTTGGTGTTGACAGGGGTCTCTCCGTACGTCACGGCCTGCTCCGCCTGCACCTGGGGCGTGCTCACCCATTTGGTCCACAGGTACGCGCAGTTAGGATGCGGTGCGTTGGTGGCGAGCATCCAGGTGTCGCCCCATCCAGTCGCGCCCTCGGCGGGTATCGTGTCGGCGACGGGCTTCTTGGACGCTTTGAGGGTGCTGGTCTGGTAGGGCCACGCGGCGCCCACCATGGCGTCACCGCTGGCGAACAGATTGATCTCGTCGCCGGCGGACGGCCAATACTTCTTGACCAGGGGCCGCTGCTGCTTGAGCAGCGCCACGGCGGCGTCGAACTGCTTCTGCGTCAGCTCATAAGGATCCTTGATGCCGAGGTCCGGCTTGGTCGTCATCAGGTAGAGGGCCGCGTCTGCGATCTGGATCGGGTTGTCGGGAACCGTGATCAAGCCCTTGTACTGCGGGTCGTAAAGGACCCCCCAGCTCGTCGGCTTCACCGCGAACTTCGTGGTGTTGTACATCAGCACGTTGGGGCCCCACTGCAGCGAGATGCCGTAGTGGACTCCGTTGATCGTGTTGTAAAGAGGCGCCTGGAAGTAGGTCTGAAAGTCTTTGAAGTCTGGGATCAGGTCGGTGTTCATCGGGCGGACGTCCCCGCTGTAGATGAGCCGCAGGTCGGCGTCGCCCGACGCAGAGACCATGTCGTACTGGCCGCTGCCCCCACCCGCCATGAGGGTGACCATCTCGTCAGAGGACCCTGCGTACTTGGCGGTCACCTTGCAGCCGGTGTCCTTCTCGAATGACGCGATCGAGGGGGATTTCCACGTGCGATCGACGTAGCCCTCCCACGCGATGAGACTCAACTTGCCCTCGCCTGGGCCGATGCTCGTCGGGGGCTTCAGGTTCGCGGTTGGCGGTGGGGCCGCGGTCGAACCCGTCGTCGGGCCGGCGGTGCCGCAGGCCGTCAGCGTGATGACTGCGGCCGCGGCCACTGTCGCGAGTCGGAACCGAAATCCCGACACGGCTTCTGTTGTGCTCATTCCTTACCTCTCCTACAGGCCTTGGTCGCCCGCTGCCGAGTCGCCCCGGGCGCCGTGATGGTCGAGTACGTACGTATGGCCGGGCACCCAAGCGAGCCGGACGTGCCGGCCCTCGTACCGGAGCGCCTGGCCGGGCGCGTCCATATTCTGGCGTACTGCGACCAGCTGCTCACCCCGCTCGAGCCGGACGATGTACCTGGTCGACATGCCGACGTACACGACCTCCTCCACGGTTCCCGGCTCGACTGTCATACCGCGAGGGGGCTCCTGGCCCTCCTCGAGCATGCGCAGCTTCTCCGGCCGCACCACGAACCGGACGCCGTTTCGCTCCAGCACGTTCGAGATCCCGATGAAACCTGCCACGAACTCGGTGGCGGGCCTTTCGTACACCTCGACCGGAGGGCCGACCTGCTCGATTTTGCCGTCCGCCATCACGGCCATCCGGTCGCTCATGGTGAGCGCCTCCTCCTGGTCGTGTGTCACATAGACGAAAGTGATGCCCACCTCCTTCTGGATTCTCTTGAGCTCGAGCTGCATCTCCTGGCGCAGCTTCAGGTCCAGGGCGCCGAGGGGCTCGTCGAGCAGGAGCACCTCCGGCTCATTGACCACCGCACGCGCGAGCGCGACCCTCTGCCGCTGGCCACCCGACAGCTGGTTCGGCTTCCGCTTGTCGAGCCCGGTGAGCCTGACCATGTTGAGCGCGCGATCAACCCGCTCGCGTCTCTCGCCCCTGGGGATGCCTTTGATCTTCAAGCCGTAGCCGATGTTGTCGGCGACAGTCATGTGTGGGAAGAGGGCGTAGTCCTGAAACACCGTGTTCGTCTGCCGCCTGTGCGGCGGAGTCGAGGTCACATCGCGGCCCGCAAGCTCGATCCTGCCCGCGTCGGGGCTTTCGAAGCCGGCGATGAGGCGGAGGAGCGTGGTCTTGCCCGAGCCCGATGGCCCGAGCAGGGTGAAGAACTCCCCGGCCTCGACAGTGAGGTCGATGCCTGCCACCGCGAGCACGTGGCCGTAGCTCTTTTTGACGCCTTCCAATCGCAGGGCAGGCGGCCGCAGGATGCTCTTCGCCGTAGCCCCATGCCGGGCTTCGCGCGAGTTGATCGCCACTACGGCTTGCCGGTTCCGGTCAGTCGAGGGATGCCATCACGTGCTTGATCTGCGTGTAGTCCTCGAGCGAGTACATCGACATGTCCTTGCCGTACCCGCTGCCCTTGTAGCCCCCGTGCGGCATCTCGTTGACGACCGGGATGTGCGTGTTGATCCAGACCGCGCCAAACTTCAGCCGGCGGGCCATGCGCAGCGCCCTGCCGACATCGCGCGTCCACACTGACGCGGCGAGGCCGTAGTCGACGCCGTTGGCCCACGCGATCGCCTGCTCCTCATCGCTGAATCGCTGAACCGTCACCACCGGGCCGAACACCTCGCGCTTCACAATCTCGGCGTCGGGTCCGGATGGCACCACGACTGTGGGCGAGTACCACGAGCCGGCCCTCTTGATCCTGCCGCCGCCGGTGAGAATCTTCGCGCCGTCCTTGCGCGCCCGATCGACGAACCCAGTCACGCGCTCGGCCTGCTCCTCGGAAACGAGCGGACCCATCTCGGTGTCGGCGGACTTCGGGTCGCCGACCTTGAGGGACTCCACGGCCGGGACCAGGCCGCCCAGCAGCCTGTCGAAGATCTTCGGTCCCGCGATCACGCGCGTGGCCGCGGTGCAGTCCTGTCCTGCGTTGAAGAACCCGCCGATCTTGATCCCTTCGACCACCGCCTCGAGGTCGGCATCGTCGAAGACGACCACCGGCGCCTTGCCGCCAAGCTCGAGGTGCACCCGCTTGAGGGTCGCGGCGGCCGCGCGCGCGACCTCCTTCCCGGTTGACACATCGCCTGTCAGCGACACCATCGCGACGTCGGCGTGCCTGACCAGCCCGGCGCCGACCGGCTCGCCATCGCCGGTGATCACGTTGAGCACGCCCGCGGGGAAGATGCCGGCCGCCAGCTCGGCGAGGCGCAGCGCTGTCATCGGTGTCCATTCAGATGGCTTCAACACGACCGTGTTGCCGGCCGCGAGCGCAGGGCCCAGCTTCCACGCCGCCATCATCAGCGGGTAGTTCCAGGGCGCGATCGAGCCGACCACGCCCAGCGACTCGCGCCGGATGATGCTGGTGAATCCCTTCATGTACTCACCCGCCGATTTGCCCTCGAGGATGCGGGCGGCGCCAGCAAAGAACCGGAAGCAGTCGGCGGTGGGAGGGATCTCTTCGGACAGCGTCGTGGCGAGCGGCTTACCGACGTTCTCCGACTCCAGGCTCGCGAGCTCCTCACCGTGCTCGAGGATCACGTCGGCGAGCTTCAGCAGCATCTCGCTGCGTTCGCGCGGCGTCGTGTCGAACCACACCTCGTCATAAGCCTTCTTCGCCGCTGCGACGGCGCGGTCCACATCCTCGGCGGTGCCCTTGGGCACGTGCGCGATGACCTTGCCCGTGGCGGGATTGATGATCTCCTGGTCTTCGCCGCCCGAGCTGTCGGACCACTTGCCGCCGATGAACAGCTGGTGACGCTTCAGCGTGGTGCTCATTTGTCCCTCCTTGCGGGTGCTATGGCTGCTTCGAGCTGGTGGCGGCGCCGGCGACGTCGGCGAGCGCCGCGCCGAGGATGTCGAGCCCTTCATCGAGCTGCTCGTCCGGGATGGTGAGAGGCATCAACGTGCGAATCACGTTGTGATGGACTCCGGCACGTAGCAATATCAATCCGCGTTCGCGCGCCCGCACCATGACCTGTGCGGTTTCGGTGTCGGCGGGCGTCTTGGTCTTGCGGTCGCGCACCAGCTCCATGCCGGCCATCGCGCCCATCACCCTGACGTCGCCCACGAGCTCGTGCTCAGCCGCCCAGCTCCGCATGCGTTCCTCGACGACGGAGCCGATGCGCGCGGCACGCTCGGGGAGGCGCTCGTCGCGCATCACATCGAGGACGGCGAGGCCTGCTGCGCATGCCACCGGATTGCCGCCGTACGTACCGCCAAGCCCACCCGGGCCGGGCGCATCCATCACCTCGGCGCGCCCGACGACCCCTGACAGCGGGAAGCCGGCGGCGAGGCTCTTGGCCACGGTGATCAGATCAGGCGAGACGCCCGAGTGCTCGATGGCGAAGAACTTTCCGGTGCGGCCGAATCCGCTCTGGATCTCGTCGACGATGAGCAGGATCCCATGCTTCTGGGTGAGCGCACGCAGCTGTTCGAGGAATGCTTTGGGCGCGGGGACGAAGCCGCCTTCCCCCAGCACGGGCTCGATGATGATGGCGGCCACCCGATCCGGCGCGACGGCCGATCCGAACAGGTCGTTGAGGGCCGCGAGCGCCATCTCTGTGCTCCAGCCGCGGTACTCGTATGGGAACGGGACCTGGTAGATCTCGGTCGCGTAAGGCCCGAAGTTCTGCTTGTAGGGCACCACCGATCCGGTCAGGCTCAGCGCCAGCAGCGTCCTGCCGTGGAAGCCACCCTGGAAGCTGATGACCGCCGGCCGGCCCGTGTGCGCGCGGGCGATCTTGACGGCGTTCTCGACCGCTTCGGCCCCGGTGCTGAAGAAGATCGCCTTCTTGTCGCCGTCTCCCGGCGCCAGCGCACAAAGGCGCTCGGCAAGGCGCAGGTAGGACTCGTACATCACCACCTGGAACGACGTGTGGGTGACGCGGTCCAGCTGAGCCTTGACGGCCTCCATGACCTGGGGGTGGCCATGGCCGACGTTGAGCACGCCGATGCCCCCCGCGAAATCGATGTAGCGCCTTCCGGCGATGTCCCAGAGCTCGGCTCCCCGGGCTCGGTCGACGACGATCGGATGAGCTGTGGTGATACCGCGCGGGATGTAGCGCCGGCGCAGCTCGGCCAGCTCCGCCTGCTCGGACTCGGTTGCCGCCGGCTTGATGCTCACGCCACCGTCTCCTTAACCCCGATTTGAGAAGCCCTGACATTCAAACACGGCCGATGCCCGCGGCGCGTGGTCGCGTTGTGGGCCTACCCTAGCTGCAGGAGCACATGGAGAGTATTGACGCGGGGATTCCCGCCACGGCGGTGGAGCGGCTGTGGCCGGGCCGGAAGGCCGTGATCACCGCCCTTTCCGGCGGCATCACCAACCGGAACTATCGCGTTGACGTGAACGGCTCCTCATTTGTGCTCCGCGTGGGTGGCAACGACACCAGGCTGCTCGGCATCGACCGCGGCGTCGAGCACTCAGCCAGCCTGCGGGCGGCGGAGGTCGGGGTCGGCCCACAGGTGATCGCCTTCGTCAAGCCCGAGGGCTGGCTGGTCACCCGGTTCATCGAGGGTCGATCGATGGCGCCGGATGAGATTCGCACGCCTGAGGGGATCCGTAGAGTCGCCGCTGTCCTGCGAAAGGTTCACGAGGCAGCCGCCATCCCCGGCCGGTTTGACGCTTACGCAGTCGTCGACGAATACCGGGAGGAGGCTCAGAAGCATGGCGTGTGGATCCCAGCCGAATTCGCCCACGCGCACCATGTCTCGGAGCGGATCCGGCGAGCCAGAGGCCCCCAGCCGCAGGTGCCGTGTCACAACGACCTTCTCAACGCCAACTTCCTGGACGATGGCGACATCCGGATCGTCGACTGGGAGTACGCGGGGATGGGCGACCGCTTTTTCGACCTCGCCAACCTGTCGGTGAATCACGACTTCGACATCGAGGAGGATCGGCTGCTTCTGGCTGCCTACTTCGGTGTCGAGAGGCCGGCGGACCTCGCCGCGCTCCGGCTCATGCGCCTGATGTCCGACTTTCGCGAGGCGATGTGGGGGGTGCTGCAAAGCGGGATCTCGACGCTCGACTTCGACTTCAGGAAATATGCCGACAAGCATTTCAGCCGCCTGCTCCTGGCTGCAGGAGACCCTGACTTCGAGCACTACCTCAGGCAGGCGAGCGGGGGCCGGATGGAGGATCCCAGCTGACTCAGGCCCGGACTTTCTTGCCCTTCGGGTCGTACAGCGGCTCTTCGGAGATCTTGCCCCGGACCCATGTGCCGAAGATGTCCACCTCGACCGGGGTGCCGGGCGCGGCATCGGCAGGTACGTACGCGTACGCGATCGAGTGGCCCACCGAGTAGCCGTAGCCGCCGCTCGTGACGCGGCCTGTGGCGCCGCCGATCTTGACCGGCTCGGACCCCAGCGCGACCGAACGCGGGTCGGCGAGCACCAGGCAGGCCAACCTGGTCGTTGCGGGCTCCTCGCGCGCATTCAGCAGCGCTTGCCGCCCGATGAACTCGCCCTTGTCGAGCTTGACGCAGAAGCCCAGCCCAGCCTGATAGGGGTTGGCCTCGGGACCGATGTCCGATCCCCACGCCCGGTATCCCTTCTCGAGCCGCAGCGAATCGACGGCCTTGTAGCCGCCCGCGACGAGACCAAAACTCCGGCCCGCCTCCCACAACGTGTCCCACAGGTGCCGGCCGAACTCCGACGGGCAGTACAGCTCCCATCCGAGCTCGCCCACGTATGTGACGCGCAGCGCGAGGCACGGTACCGATCCGACCGCCAGCTGCTGCGCGGTCATGTACGGGAAGGCTGCGTTGCTGACATCGGTCGTGGTCAGCGGTTGCAGGATCTGCCTGGCGGCAGGTCCCCACAACCCGATGCATGCAGACGCCGACGTGACGTCTTCGACCTGCACCGATCCGTCGTCAGGCGCGTGGTCGCGAATCCACGCGAGGTCGTGCTGGCCGAATGCGGTGCCCGTGACCACCCGGAAGCGGTCCTCGGCCAGACGGGTGACAGTGAAATCGCACTCGATGCCGCCGCCCTCGTTGAGCATCTGCGTATAGGTCAACGTGCCGACGCCGCGCGCGACGTGGTTGTCCGATAGGGTTTCGAGGTAAGCAGCCGCGCCGCGCCCTCGGATCTCGATCTTCGCGAATGAGGTGAAGTCGAAAAGCGCGGCGTTATCGCGACACGCTTTGTGCTCTGCGGCGATGGCTGGCGACCACAGACGTCCAGCCCAACCTCTCGGCCTCATCGACTCGTCGCCTGAGGCCATGTTCGGCTCGAACCAGTTCGCTCTTTCCCACCCCGACTTTTCGCCGAATGCGGCGCCCAGCTCGGTCAGCCTCTCGTAGATCGGCGAGATCCGCAACGGCCGGCCGGCGGTGCGCTCGTGGCCTGGATACTTCACGTCGTAATAGGTCGAGTACACCTCACGCGTTCTCGCCAGCGTGTACTCGCGGCTCGTGTAGTGCCGGCCGAAGCGGCGCGAGTCCATCTCCCACGTGTCGAGGCTCGGCCGGCCTTCGACTATCCACTCGGCGACGAGTCGGCCCATGCCGCCCGCGCCCGCGAGCCCGTGCGCGCAGAAACCGGCAGCGACCCAGAACCCGCGGACCTCGCTCGGACCGAGGATGAACTCGCCATCCGGAGTGAAAGCCTCGGGGCCGTTGACCAGCCGCACCACGCCGGCATCCTTGAGGTCGGGAGTCCTCAAGATGGCGTTCGTCATCAGGGGCTCGAAGCGATCCCAATCGGGCTCGAGCAGCTTGCCGTTGAAATCGGGCGGGATGCCCTCCATTCCCCATGGCGCCGGGTCGCGCTCGTAGCCGCCCATGATCAGGCCGCCCGACTCCGGGCGGTAGTAGACGAGCAGCGAGGGGTCGCGCATCGTCGGCATGTCCATTGGCAGGCCGGAGGGCGTGGTGATGAGGTACTCGTGCGCCATCGGGATGATCGGCACGTTGACCCCAGCCATGCGGCCGATCTCCGTCGCGAACATGCCGCCGGCGTTGACCACCAGCTCCGTTTCGATGTCACCCTGGTCGGTGATGACGCGCCGGACCTTGCCGCCGGTGACGTCGATGGCGGTGACCCGGGTGTCCTCGCAGATCTCGGCGCCGCGGCGGCGGGCGCCTTCGACCAGGGCGAAGGTGAGCTGGCTGGGGTCGATGTAACCGTCGGTCGGGAGAAAGGCGGCGCCCAAAACCCCATCCGTGGTCATGGGCGGGAACATGCGTTGCGCCTCCTGCGCGGAGATCAGCTCGAGGGGCAGGCCGAACGTCTTCGCCCAACCGGCCTGACGTGCCAGCTCCTCCATGCGCTCCTGGCTCGATGCGAGGCGCAGCGAGCCGACCTCGTGCCAGCCGGTCTCGAGGCCGACCTCCCTGCCGAGGGTTCTGTACAGATCGACCGAGTTCATCATCATCTGCGCCAGGCTGAGGGAGCCGCGTAGCTGGCCGACCAGGCCCGCCGAGTGAAAGGTCGATCCGCTCGTCACGCGTGATCTTTCGACGAGCACGGTGTCCGCCCAGCCAAGGCGCGTGAGCCAGTACAGGATTGAGGCTCCGCCGACCCCACCGTCGATGACGACAGCGCGGGCGTGCGATCTCATCGAGTCACCGCCAGCATCCTAACGAGTGAAGGAGGCCGGACCGAAGCCCGGCCCCCTTCGTCTGTGACTGCTCAGTCGCCGGCTTGTGGAGCGGCCACGATCGCCGGACTGTCGTTCTTTCCGCGCTGCGCCACGAAGTAGTAGATGGCGCCCACTATGAGGATGACCACGAGGGTCGCCTCGAACACCGGGATGTTGGCGAAGGCGTCACCGATGTTGGGGAACAAAGCGGTGAGCGGAGGATTCTGGCCACCGACCGAGGCGTTACGCGGCCACAGGAAGTTGATCTCCATGCTGATGCCCCAGATCAGAGCAAGGACGTTGACGATGGTGCCCCAGCTGCCGAGCTTGAACGGCGCCGATTCCTTCGGCCACCCCTTCAGGCGAGCCACGAGGATGGCGACGTTGCCGAGGATGTACGAGAGGTAGATCATGCCGGTCGCGCCGATCGCGATGGTGAAGGCGCTGGCATAGGCGAGTAGCGGTAGGCCGGCCAGCACGCCGATGACGATGCTCGTTCCGACAGGTGTGTGCAGGCTCGTGCTGACGTTGTTGTAGTACTTCGCGAAAGGCAGCTTGCCATCTCGGCCCATGCCGTACGCGAGGCGGATCGTCGAGGTCTGGATCGCCAGGCAGCAAACGTAGATGGCGGCGACCACGACCAGCAGGTAGAGGTTGGCGGCCCAGCCGGGAAAGTTCGACTCGATGATCGTTACCAGCGGGAACGGGTACTTGCCCGCCGCCGTGTCGGCGACGAATGTCTTCATGTCGCCCGGGATGGCGATGATGACCGCGATCAGGAAGATCGCTCCGATGATTGCGGCGCCGATGATCGCGGCGATAACCGCGCGGGGCGCTTCTCGTCTCGGGTTGTTGGTCTCCTCGGCGAGTGTGCTGGCCGTGTCAAATCCATAGACCACGAACAGCGACATGAACATGGCGGCCAGGAAGACGCCGGCCTGGTTGCCAAAGCCCGAGCCGAGATAGCTGAAGTCGGTGAAAACCGCCGGCGACTGATGGTGGTAGAAGAGCAGCAGCACGAGGGCGAAGACCACCATGCCGAGAATTTCGAAGACCACGCCTGTGTTGTTGACGAGCGCCACCAGTCTCACGCCGAAGACGCTGAGCAGCGTCGTGCTCAGCAGCACGATGGCCGCGGTCTTCGGGTAAACGCTTGCGTCATCCGTATTGATGTTCATGCCCATGTTGTTGAGCAGGGGGATGAGGACGAGCGGAACTGTCGCCACCACCGCAGCGACTGTGAGCACTCCTGCAAAGAGGTAGATCCAGCCTGTGAACCAGGCATAGGTCCTGTTCGACAGGTATTTGGACCACTGGTAGACCGACCCCGCGACCGGGAAGTGCGAGCTCACCTCGGCGAAGTTGAGACCGACCAGCAGCTGACCTAGTACGACGATAGGCCAGCTCCAAAAGAACGAAGGGCCGGCTAGCCCAAGGCCCAGGATGAAGAGGGTAAAGATGCCTGTCGACGGCGAGATGTAGGAGAAGGCGACGGCAAAGCTCGAGTAGACGCCGAGTACTCGCCGCAGCTCCTGTTTATAGCCAAACCTCGCCAGGTCCTGGGCATCAGTGTGGGTATCCGGTGTGGCGCTCAAAGCTTCCCTCCTCGCGTGCGCAGAACCCGTTGAATTGCCGCGGACGCTATCACTCGGTTTCGAGCGCGTCAACGGTCGCGCCGGACGCAACAAAAAAGGGGCCGGCAGCGGAGCCGGCCCCTTATTTGAAATCCGTCTACATCTGAACGATCGGTCGGACCTCCATCGCGCCAACATGGGCGACGGGGCACTTGGCCGCGTACTCGACGGCCTCGTCGAGGTCCTTGGCTTCGATGACGTAGAAGCCGACCAGCTGGTCGCCGCCGTGCACGAAGGGTCCGTCGGTCGCCTGGGTCGCACCGTTGCGGACCCGCACTGTCTTCGAGGTCTTGGACGGATGTACGGGGTCGCCCGCCTTAAACATGCCCTTGCCATCGATCTCCGCGAAGTACTTGTTGAACGCGTCGTTCTGGGCGTCGAACTGGGCGCTTCCCGGCGCGGGCATCTTCGACTCGTCGGCATAGAGAAGGTAGAGGTATTTCACGCTGACTCCTTTATTGGTGAGCCACCTGACGGTGGCGTGGTGATCTAGACGGGCTTGGCTTGGGAAAGCACCTGCTCTCGGGTCACACCTTCCATGTGGTGGACCTCCGAGGCGTGCTGCTTGACCCCGGCGACGAGCTTGTCCTCGTCGTCGGTTTCCAGCACCCAACCGCACTCACACTCGACTCGCTTCTTCATGGTGTCTCCTTGTTCGAACGGGCCCGACGCTTAGCATCTTGGCCGGAGGGCTTTGGGGAATCTTTGGAGGCTGATTGCTAAGGATCTACCTTTCGGGCGAGGTGCAGGCGGAGCGCGATGGGCGCCTGCTGCGCGAATCGACGCTGGGCGGGCCGCAGGGCCGGTTCGTGCTCGCCTACCTGGTCAGCGAGAGGAAGCGCGCGGTCACGCAGGGGGAGCTCGCCGAGGCGCTGTGGCCCGAGTCTCTCCCGGCCTCGTGGACCGTTGCGCTCAGCGCCATCATCAGCCGGCTGCGCTCGCGTCTCGCGACGCTCGGTTTGGTGCGCTCGCACATCATCGGCAACGCGTTTGGTTGCTACCAGTTCTCGGCGCCGGCGGACACGTGGGTGGATCTCGAGGCGGCGCTTGCAGGGGTCGATGCGGCTGAAGGTTTCATCGCGGCCGGCAACCCATCGGCGGCTTACGGCCCTTCGCTGATTGCCACGACGATCCTGCGCCGGCCGTTTCTCGCCGGCGACTATGGAGCCTGGGCCGAAGCAAGGCGCGTCGCTCTGGCGGGCGCTCTGGTCAGGGCTCTCGACACCAGGGTTGAGGCACTGGCTGCCAATGGCGAGGTGGAGCTGGCGTTGACGCACGCGCGAGAGGCGGTCCGGATGGAGCCTTACCGCGAGTCGGGTTACCGGCGCCTGATGCGGATGCAGGTCCGGAGCGGAGATCGGGGGGAAGCGATCCGCTCGTACCTGGAGTGCAAGCGGCTGCTGGCGGCGGAGCTGGGTGTTGGGCCTTCGGAGGAGACGGAGGCTCTCCATCGAGAGATAGCGGGATAGAGCGCCGTAACAGACCGGTGAGTCCGCGCGTACAACCGATACGGGCGTCTTGATCGGGGACCCGCTGGCGGAGGACCGGCTCCGGCGCGCAAGGGCCGGCGATGCCTTTGCGTTCGGCGAGCTGCTCGCGCCCGTTCTCGATCAAGGCTTCCGACTTGCCATGACGATGCTCAAAGACAGGAATGCCGCGGAGGATGCCGTCCAGGACGCGGCGTTGAAGAGCTGGCGCAAGCTGGACCGCTTCCGATACGGCGCGGACCTGAGGCCGTGGTTCCTGGCGATCGTCGCCAACGAGTGCCGCTCGGTGCGCCGGTCGCGGTGGTGGCATGTGATCCGCTCAGACGAGGTCGAACCGCAGGGGCATGCCGCGCCATTGGAAGGTGGGTGGGCCGACAGCATCGATTTGAACGCCGCGCTCGACCGATTGCCGAAACACCACCTGCTGACGCTGACCCTTTACTACCACCTCGACCTGCCGATCGAGGAGGTTGCCCGCGTGCTCGGTTGTTCCACCGGCGCTGCGCGCCAACGCATTCATCGGGCTCTCGCTGCGTTACGGCCTGGAATGGTTCTGGAGGTGGGGCGATGACACCGGAAGAACGAGAGCTGCGGCGTGCGTTGGACTCGCGGGGCGCGGAGGTCACTCCGGAGTTTCGAGCCAGGTTGTCTTCGGCGCTGGCCGAGGGTAGGCCGGCGTCCAACTTCCTGCCGGCCCTGGCTGCGGTGGCCGCAGTGGTGCTCGT